>NZ_CP088297.1:3098333-3447500 GCF_024666615.1 Aquabacterium sp. J223
GCGCCGCACCACCGAGCAGCTGGCCGAGACCTACACGCGCTACCGCGCGCTGTCGGCCCGCATGGTCGATGCGCAGGAGCGCGAGCGCGCGTCCATCGCGCGCGAACTGCACGACGGGCTGGGCCAGCTGCTGACCGGCATCATGATCCACCTGCATGCCGCGGGCCGCACGCCGGACGCGGCGCAAGGCGCCGCCCACCGCGACAGCGCGCTCGCCATGGCGGACCAGGCGCTGCAGCAGGTGAAGACGCTGTCCTTCGACCTGCGGCCGGCGCAGCTGGGCTTGCTGGGCTTCGTGCCGGCGGTGCGGGCCATGCTGGAGCGCAAGCTGGGGCCGCCGGGCATCCGCGCCGACCTGCAGGTGCAGGGCGAGGACCCGACGCCCGAGCACCCCTCGCGCGCCGTCGCCCTGCGGGTGCTGCAGCAGGCGCTGCTCAACGTCATCCGGCATGCGCAGGCCCGCCGCGTGACGATCCGCCTGCGCCTGGCACCCGGCCGGCCGCTGCGGCTCACGGTGGCCGACGACGGCCGGGGGTTCGACGTGCATGCCGTGCTGCACGGGCCGGTCAACGAGCACAACATCGGCCTGCGCGGCATGCAGGAGCGCGCGGAGCTGGCCGGAGGTCGACTCAAGGTGTGCAGCCGGCCCGGCCGCGGCACCGTGCTGTGCCTGCGCATCGGATGAACGCCATGGAGCACGCCAAGCCCGTGCGCACCGTGCTGGCCGACGACCATGAACTGGTCCGCTCCGGCCTCAAGCTGCTGCTGCAGACCATCGACAGCGTGCAGGTCGTCGACGAGGCGCGCAGCGGCGTGGAGCTGCTGGAGAAGGTGCGGCGGCTGCGGCCCGACCTGGTGGTCACCGACATCTCCATGCCGGACATGGACGGGCTGGCGGTGCTGGAGGCGCTGCGCGGCCAGCCCGCGGGGCCGAGGGTGCTGGTGGTGTCCATGCACGACTCGCCGGACTTCATCCGGCGCGCCATCCAGCTGGGCGCGTCGGGCTACATCATGAAGGAGAGCTCGGCCCTGGAGCTCGAGCATGCGGTGCTGTCGGTGATGCGCGGCCTCACCTACCTCGGCGCGACGGCATCGCGCCGGCTCGCCGAGACGCCGCAGCCGTCCCCGGAGGAACGGCTCACCGCCCGCCAGCTGGAGATCCTGAAGCTGATCGCCAGCGGTCACGGCAGCAAGGAGATCGGCTTCCGGCTGGGCCTGAGCTCGAAGACCGTCGACGTGCACCGCGCCCGCATCATGGAGCGGCTGGGGATCGGCGACGTGGCCAGCCTGACGCTGTATGCGGTGCGGCATGGCCTGGTGAACCCGGCGTCGCCGGCGTGAGGTCCCCTCAACGCCTGTCGGTCCTCACCAGCACCGCCCCCTGCGGCAGCGGGCTCACCCGCTCGCGGTAGATCTGCAGCCAGCCGCGGTCGAACTGGGGCTTGGGCGCGGTCCAGGCGGCGCGGCGCCGGTCCAGCTCGTCGGAGGGCACCTCCAGGTTCACCTCCCGCGTGTCGAGGTCGATGGTGATCGTGTCGCCGTCGCGGACCAGCGCCAGCGGGCCGCCCCGGGCGGCTTCGGGCGACACCTCGGCGACGACCAGGCCCTTGCAGACCAGGCCGGAGAGGTGGCCGTCGGTGAGCATGGCCACCGAATCGCCGAGCCCCGCGCCGTCCAGCGCGAAGACGACGAGCGAGGCGCCGCCGCCCATGGCGGGGCCGCCGCAGGGGCCGGCGCCGCGCATCACCACCACGTGGCCGGGCTGGACCGTGCCGTCCTTGATGGCCTGCAGCGCCGGGTCGCGTTCGTCGAAGCAGATCGCGCGGCCTTCGAAGCGGCGGTCCTTGCGTTCGCCCAGGCCCGTCTTGATGAGGCCGGTCTCCGGCGCCAGGCTGCCGCGCAGCACCATCACCGCCGGTTGCCTGGTGATCGGTTTGTCGAGCGGGCGGATGACCTCGGCGTCGCCCACCTCGAAGCCTTCGAGGTTCTGTGCCAGCGTCCGGCCGGTGACGGTCAGCGCCTGCGCGTCCAGCATCGGCAGCAGCTGCTTCAGCAGCGCCTGCGCGGCACCGGCATCCTCGAATTCCTCCATGAAGCGATCGCCCACCGGCCGCAGGCTGGCCAGCACCGGCACCTGCGGCGACAGGGTCTCGAACAGGCGGTAGACGTCGGCACCCACCTCGCCTTCGGTGGCCACCGCCTGCAGGTGCTTGACCGAGTTCAGCGAGCCGCCCACCGACAGCACCGCGGTCACCGCATTGCGGAAGGCGCCGGGGGTGAGGATGTCGCGCGGCTTCAGGTCGTCCCACACCATCTGCACGATGCGGCGGCCGGCCTCGGCGGCGTGGGCCAGCATCTTCTCGCTCATCGCCCGCACCGGGGCGCTGCCGGGCAGCGCCATGCCCAGCGCCTCGCAGGCGATGTGCAGGCTGTTGGCGGTGCCCAGGCCGGTGCACACGCCGGGCGAGCGGATGGCCTGGCGGCTCATGCCGATCAGGTCCTCGCGGTCGAGCTTGCCGGTCAGCACGTGCATGGAGCCGAGGAAAACGTCCTCCACGTCGACGTGCTGGCCCTTGTACTCGCCGCTGGCCTGGTAGCCGCACGGCACCATGATCGTCGGGATGTTGAGCCGCGCCGCGGCCATCAGCTGGCCGGGGATGGTCTTGTCGCAGGACGTGAGGCAGACCATGCCGTCGAGCAGCGCGCCTTCGACCGGCGCCTCGATGTCGTTGGTGATGAGGTCGCGCACCGACAGCATGTAGGCGCCGCGGGCGCCGGCGCCGGTGATGAAGTCGCTGGGCGCGGTGGTGCGGATCTCGAAGGGCACGCCGCCCGCGTCGCGGATCGCCTGCTTGACGACGGGCACGATGCGGTCGAGGTGGCTGAAGCAGGCGGCCAGGTCGGAGCTGGAGTTGACGACGGCGATCTTCGGCTTCTCGCAGTCCTCCTCCGGGATGCCGAGCGCCTGCCAGTGGGCGTTGCGGCCGGCCCAGAGGTAGGAGCCGCGGGGGAAGTTGCTCCTGAGCTTGCGCTTGGGCTGGTTGCCTTGGCCGCTCATGCCGCCTGCTCCTCGGCCACGGTGGCCGGGCGCAGGTAGGCGCCCTGCCCCAGCAAGGCCTTCTGCAGCGACGCGATGTCCACCGCGCGCGGCTCCACGCCCTGCGACACCGCCAGCGCGGCGGCGGCCCCCGCGGCCTGGCCGGTCAGCCAGCACTGCGGGATTTCGCGCATGAAGCCGTGCGAGTTGCGGTCGCAGCTCACGTGGCGGCCGGCGGCCAGCAGGCCGTCGAGCGCTTCAGGCACCAGCGCGCCGTAGGGGATGGAGATGTTGGGGAACTTCGGGCTCACCGCCGGCGTGACGGCCACCTCGGTGGGCAGCGCGGTGCCCTCGGGCCAGCGGCTGCGCAGCACGCTGTCCACGCCCTTCAGCCGGCGGGCGTGGCGCACGCCCAGCTGCGGCGCGCTCAGCATCATGTAGGCGTTCTCGAAGCCGGGCGCGTGCTTGCGGAAGAAGTCCAGGTGCGCGCGCATGGCGTTGTGCGAGCGGACCTCGACCTCGGTCAGGTCGTCGACGTCCAGCGCCGAATAACCCGACTGCCGCGGCCCCATGAAGACGGCGATGTCGTCGCGCCAGCTGACGTAGGGCTTCTCGAACAGCCCGCATTCCTCGCGGCCCTGCGCCATGAACTGGGAGAACTGCTCCGGCTGGCCCTGGCGGAAGGCGATCCAGCGCTTCATGTCGATGCCGGCGAACAGCCACGAGGTGTTCATGCAGTGGTGCGCATCGCCCTCCTCGATGTCGTTGTCGAACGCCGCCCCGGCGCGGGCGAAGATGTCGCCGTCGCCGGTGCAGTCGACCACCACCTGGGCGCGGATGGCCATGCGGCCTTCCTTGCTCTCGAAGGCGATGCCGCGCACCGCGCCGTCTTCGACGATCGGCTGGCTGGCCCAGGAGTGGTAGATCAGCTTGACCTTGCGCTCCAGCACGATGTCCTGGCTGAGCAGCTTCAGCCGCTCGGGGTCGATGGTGGGCGACCAGCACACGGTGCCATGCCAGGCGGCGGTGCGCATCGACCAGTGCGCGGCCTGCGCGGGGTCGCGGCTGCCCCACTGCTCGCGCGGGGGGCCGGCCACCGCGTCCTTGGGCAGGCGGTCGAACAGCTCCTCGGCGAAGCCGCGGATGACCAGCTTGCCCTCCCAGTCGGACATGCGGTCGATCCAGATCACCAGCCCGCCGGTGGACAGGCCGCCCAGGTGGTTGTAGCGCTCCAGCAGCGCCACGTCGGCGCCGGCCTTGGCGGCCGCGGCGGCGGCGGCCGTGCCGGCCGGCCCGCCGCCCACCACCAGCACGTCGCAGCGGTGGTAGACGGGGATGTCGCGCGCCGGCTCGGTCCAGCGGCCCAGGTCGGGGCGCGCCGTGCGGGCGCCGTCGCGCTCGAAGACGTTGGCGGTGAGGATGCGCTCGTCGGTGCGCTCGATGATTTTCATGGACAGCCTCTGGAGTGGATGGTGTGGGGGTCGTCAGCGCAGCGGCTCGAAGGCCGGCAGCGCCAGGCAGGCGGCCTGCACGCGCTGCAGCGCCGGAAAAGGGTCGAGCCCGACGCCGAAGCGGCGGGCGTTGAACAGGGCGGGCGCGACGAAGAAGTCGGCCAGGGTGGGTGCGTCGCCGACGCTGAAGGCGCCGCCGTGGCGGGCCGCCGCGGCCTCCACCGCGGCCAGCCCCTGCAGGGTGAAGTCGCGCACCCAGGCGGTCGCCGCGTCGTCGCCGGCGGCCTGGGCCACCGCCCGGCGCACGCGCATGTTCGTGACCGGGTGCAGGTCCGCCGCCACCAGCGCGCACAGCGACCGCACGCGCGCTGCGGCCAGCGACTCGGCGGGCAGCAGCGGCGGCTGCGGGTGCAGGGCCTCCAGGTACTCCAGGATGGCCAGCGACTGGGTCAGCGCCTGGCCGTCGGGCAGTTCCAGCACGGGCACGGCGGCGGCCGGGTTCAACGCCAGGAAGTGCGCGCTGCGGTGCTCGCCCTCGCCCAGGCGCACCGGCACCAGCGTCACCGCCAGCGCCTTGTGGCGCAGGTAGCAGAGCACCCGCAGCGAGGAGGAAGACCGCGGGTCGGCGTGGAGGCGCAGCGCGCCGGTCGGTTGGTTCGCCAAGCGGTCAGGCCGCGGCCGCCGTCTCGACGAGCGGCAGGTCGCCGATCACCGTCGTGCGGCGCAGGTCGCGGCGCTCCTTCATGTCGTCGTAGGGGGTGGCGCGGTGCATGGTGCAGCGGTTGTCCCAGATCAGCAGGTCGCCGGCCTGCCAGGCATGGGCGTGCACGTACTTGGGCTGGGTGGCGTGCTCGGTCAGTTCCTTCAGCAGCGCGCGGCCTTCGTCCAGCGGCATGCCGACGACGTGCGAGGCGTGCGACGCCAGGTACAGCGACCGGCGGCCCGAGCGCGGGTGCACCTGCACCAGGTGCTGCAGCGTGGGCCTGCGGCGCTTCAGTTCGTCCTCGGTGAACCGGTAGCCGATGAGGCTGCGCGAATGGAAGGTCGAGTGCTCGACCACCAGGCCCTGCAGCCGGCGCTTCATCAACTCGGGCAGGTCGTCGTAGGCGGCGCGCATGTCGGCGAACTCGGTGTCCGAGCCGAAGCTGGGCACCACCCGCGCCGACAGCAGCGAGTAGCCGGCACCGCCGGGCTGGAAGGAGCTGTCGGTGTGCCACATCAGGTTGGCCGCGCGGTACAGGCGGCGGGCGTCGCTGTCCTGCAGGATGCGGTCCTGCTCGTCGAGGTTCGACACGTCGAACAGCTCGGGGAACTTCATGCGCACCGTCTCGCCGGTCTTGCGGCCGAAGTGCGGCGACTGCTCCAGGTTGCCGAACAGGCGGCTGAAGGCGATCTGCTGCTCGTCGCCGATCGACTGGCCGCGGAAGAAGGAGACGCCGAAGCGGTCCATCGCCTCCATCACGGCCTGCGCCAGCTGCGGCGAGGCGTCGGTGCGCAGGTCCACGCCGGTGAACTCGCAGACGAAGGACGGGGTGACGGGCTGGACGTGCAGGGGCATCGGGCTTCCTTTTCGACGGTGCGAAGCATGCGCGACGGCCGCCGCCGGCGCCACTGACCTTGTGGCCGCCGCACCGGCGTTTTGCTTATGGCCGGGCCTGGCGATATGTCACGGCGACGGCGCCGGCAAGCGGTTTCCGACATTCCCGGGTTCAGCACACCAGAAGTTGGCCGATAGAGCTCCGGACAACGACGCAACCTCCACATCCCGCGCACCTGCCCACCTGCCATGACCCTGCCCACCGCCTTCACCGCCCCGGCCCTGGAACTGCAACTGGCCGCGCTGTCCGACCCCGCGCTCGACGACCTGCCCTTCGGCGCCATCGGCTTCGACGACGACGGCGTGGTGCGGCGCTACAACCGCTTCGAATCCGAGGCCGCCGGGCTGTCGATCTCGCGCGTGGTGGGGCATGCGCTCTTCACCGTCGTGGCGCCGTGCATGAACAACTTCATGGTGTCGCAGCGTTTCGAGGACGCCCAGGCCGAGGGCCAGCCGCTGGACGAGACGCTGGACTACGTGCTGACGCTGCGCATGCGGCCGGTGAAGGTGAAGCTGCGGCTGCTGGCGCGCCCCGGCGCGGCGCTGCGCTGGGTGCTGGTCGGCCGCCATGGCTGAGCCCCGGCCGCAGGTGGACGTGCAGGAGTACGAGGCCCTCGTCCAGTTCCTCTACAGCGCGCCGATCGGCCTGGCCCAGGCGCGCATCGACGGCGAGATCCTGCTCGTCAACCCGCTGTGCTGCCAGCTGCTGATGCCGCTGGTGTCCGACGGCGCGCTGCAGAACCTGTACGACGCCTTCGCGGCGGTGGCGCCCGACCTGCGCCACCGGGTGCAGGCCTTCCCGCGGCGGCACGGCCTGGTCTGCCAGGACCTGCAGCTGCCGGTGCACATGGGCCCGCCCGAGCGGCGCGACGGCCGGGTGCTGTCGCTGACGGTGCTCAAGCTCGACGATTCGCGGCTGATGGCGGTGCTGTCCGACGTCACCCAGAGCGTGCTGCGCGAGCGCGAGCTGCGCGACAGCCAGGCCTGGACGCAGGCCATCGCCGGCAGCCTGACCGAACACGCGCTGCTGAAGCTCGACCCGGACGGCCGGGTGCGGGCGTGGAACGCCGGCATCGGCCGGCTCACCGGCCACGACGACGCGCTGGTCGGGCAGTCCTACGCCTGCCTGCACGAACCCGACAGCCTGCCGGCGCGGCTGGCCCAGGACCGGCTCGACGACGCGCTGGCCTGCGGCTGGAGCCTGGACGAGGGCTGGCTGGTGCGCGCCGACGGCTCGCGGTTCTGGGGCAGCTGCCTGCTGGTGCCGCTGCCGCCCGACGCCGAGGGCGACCCCGACCGTCCGCGCGGCTTCAGCCTGGTGCTGCGCGACATCGGCGAGCGCAGCGAGCTGACGCGCGAGCTGCTCGACTCGGTGGTGCGCGACCACCTCACCGGGCTGGCGAACCGTCGCGCCTTCTTCGATGCCGCGCAGCGCAGAACTGGCCCGCTGGGCCCGCGCACCGCGGCCGCTGTCGCTGGTGATGATCGACGTCGACCACTTCAAGCGCATCAACGACCGCCACGGCCACGCCGGCGGCGACGGCGTGCTGCGCCACCTGGCGGCCGGGCTGACCGCCTCCTCGCGCGCACTGGACATCATCGCCCGCCTCGGCGGCGAGGAATTCGCACTGCTGCTGCCCGGCGTCGACGCCAACGGCGCGCTGGAGATGGCGCAGCGCCTGTGCCGGGTGCTCGCCGGCCAGGCGGTGCACGTGGGCGAGCACCGCATCACCTGCACGGTGAGCGCCGGCGTCGCCACGATGGCGGACGACGTGGACGGCGTGCACGGCCTGCTGGCGCGCGCCGACGCCGCGCTCTACACCGCCAAGTGCCGTGGCCGCAACCGCGCCGTGGGCTGGCAACCGGAACCGGCCGCCACGCTGAGGTGATCGACATGGACATGAGCGCCCCGCCGGGCTCGCTGCTGGCGCCGCCGACCGCCTACGAGGCCCTGCTGCAATTCCTCTACCAGACGCCGGTGGGCCTGGTGCAGACCGACAACGACGGCCAGGTCACCCTCATCAACCCGATGGCGGCGCAGCTGCTGATGCCGCTGGCCGCAGGGGGGCGACCTGGGCAACCTGTTCGACCTGCTGGCCGCGCACGCGCCCGACCTGCGCCAACGCGCACGCGACCAGCGCACCCCCGGCGACGAACTGGCCGACGGGCTGCGGGTGGCGGTGCGCGGGCCGGCGGTGCGCGGCGGGCTGCAGGTGCTGGGCCTGCGGCTGCTGCGGCTGGACGCGTCCACGCTGATGGCCAGCGTGAGCGACATCACCCTCGCCGAACAGCGCGAGGCGCAGCGCCTGAACGCCCGGCTGCGCACCGCCAGCCGCACCGATGCGCTGACCGGCCTGCCCAACCGCGTGGCCGGCCGCGAGCTGGTGGCCGAGGCCGTCGGCCGCCTGCGCGGCGGCACCCACAGCCTGGCGGTGCTGGTGATCAACGTCGACCGCTTCACCATGCTCAACACCCGGCTCGGCACCGCCGCCGGCGACGAGCTGCTGCGCCAGGTGGCGCACCGGCTCAGCGGGGCGCTGGTGCCCGAGTCGTGGGAAGCGGCGCAGGTGCCGGCCGCGCGCTTCGGCGGCGACGAGTTCGTCGCGCTGGTCGAGGCGCCCGGCCGCGGTGAGGACGCGCTGCGCGCCGCGGTGAACCTGGTCGACAGCCTCTGCCGGCCCTACCTGGTGGACGGCCAGTTCTGCCATGTGACGGTGAGCGCCGGCCTGGTGCCCGCGGCGGCGCAGGCCGACCCCGACACGCTGGTCGAGGACGCGGGCCTGGCCATGCGCGAGGCCAAGCGCACCGGCGGCGGACGGCTGCAGCCGTTCGACCCGGCGTTGAGCCAGCGCGCCCGCCAGCGCGCGGCCACCGAAGCCGACCTGCGCCGGGCGCTGGAGCACGGCGGCCTGCACGTGGCCTACCAGCCCATCGTGGCGCTGCACAGCGGCGCCGCCACCGGGGTCGAGGCGCTGGCGCGCTGGCGCCACCCGGAGCGCGGCGAGGTCTCGCCGGTGGAATTCATCCAGGTCGCCGAGGAGGCCGGCCTGATCGGCGCGCTGGGCGAGTTCGTGCTGCGCAGCGCCTGCCAGGCCTTCGCCGGCTGGCGCGCGCAGCCCGGAGGCGAGGCCCTGCAGGTGCTGTCGGTGAACCTGTCGCGGGCGCAGCTCAGCGGCGAGGCGCAGGCCGCGACCATCGCCGGACAGGTGCAGCGGGCGCTGGACGCCAGCGGCCTGCCGGCCGCCTGCCTGCAGCTGGAGGTGACCGAAAGCCTGGCCGCGCAGGACGCCTCGGTGCAGGCCTCGCTGAAGGCGCTGAAGGGCCTGGGCGTGAAGCTGGCGCTGGACGATTTCGGCACCGGCTACTCGTCGCTGTCGAGCCTGCAGCAGCTGCCGGTGGACGTGGTCAAGATCGACCGCTCGTTCGTCATGCAGGCGGAGTCCAGCCTGCACCACCGGGTGCTCATCGAAGCCACCGTCATGGTGGCCGGCAGCCTGGGCATGCACACGGTCGCCGAAGGCATCGAGACCCCCGGCCAGGCCGCCCTGCTGGCCGCCACCGGCTGCGGCAAGGGCCAGGGCTACCTCTACGCCCGCCCCATGCCGCCGGAGCAGGCGCGGGACTGGCTGCTGGCGCATCGACCCGCGGCGACCGCGCCATGAAAAAAGCCAGGCCGAACGGCCTGGCTTTTTTCTTGTCGGTGGTGGAGACGAGGAGGATCTCTTCGTCTCTCGCTTCTACCTAGAGGAAGAAGCTAGTCAACCGCATGTTGTGCATCAGTATTGTGCACCACCGCCCTATGCAGCTGCTTCAAAATCTCTGCCCTTCTACGAGGCGCTGGCTGTGCCGCCTCCTCAGGCAAGCATAAGAGCCGCTCCGCGAGACGCGAGCGCCTCGCGCATCACGTTGACCGGCTAGGCTTCCCAGTGCATCGCCACGAAGCGGAACTTCACAGCGATTACTTAGCCAAGGAGGCCGCCTGTTCGCGTACCCACTTGGCAGCACGTTCTCGTGCACGTGCAGGTCACGACCGGCCTCCGCGATTAGCCGTGGACGACCACAGCCGCATCTCCTTCACGCGCGCGTACCCCGACGAAAGGCAAGCCAACGCGGCGGACTTCCTGCACGAAGCCATCCGCCGCTTCGCCGGCTTGCAGGCCTCCTGCCCGTGTTGTTCAACTTGCAATTAGCCCAATTGGTTCAGCGGGATCTTGAGGTAGCTCACCCCGTCGTCCTCGGCGGGAGGCAACTGCCCTGCACGGATGTTCACCTGGATCGACGGCAGGATGAGCGCAGGCACCTCGAGCTTGGCGTCGCGGGCGTTGCGCATCGCCACGAATTCATCCTCGCTCACGCCGTCATGCACATGGATGTTCCTGGCGCGCTGTTCCCCCACGGTCGTCTCCCAGGCCGCCGCTCGCCCTCTTGGCGGGTAGTCGTGGCAAACATACAGCTTCGTATGAGGGGGCAGTGCCAGGATGCGTCGCACCGAACGGTACAGGGTATGTGCATTCCCACCAGGGAAGTCGGCGCGGGCGCTACCCACGTCCGGCATGAACAACGTGTCCCCCCACGAAGACAGCTCCATCCACCACATAAGCCATGTCGGCTGGGGTGTGCCCGGGAACAAGCAAGGCTCGCGCTTCCACCTCTCCGATCGCGAAGACCTCTTCGTCCTTGAAGAGGTGGTCGAACTGGGCGCCGTCGGGTAGGAAGTTGCGCTCCAGGTTGTAGAGCTTTTTGAATGTCGCCTGCACCTCGGTGATTCGCTCGCCGATGGCGATGCGTCCGCCCACTTCTTGCTGCAGGTATCGCGCCGCGGACAGGTGGTCGGCATGGGCATGCGTTTCCAAGATCCACTGGACCGTTAGGGCGTGGCCCTCGATGTACTTCCGGATCTTGTCTGCCTGGACGGTGGTCGTGCGGCCCGACTTGAAGTCGAAGTCCAGAACAGGGTCGACGATGGCGGCGCACTTGGTGGCTTTGTCGACAACGACGTACGACACCGTCCCGGTCTTTTCGTCGAAGAAGGGCTGGACGGTGGTCCTGGCGGACATGAGGAACTCCTTGCTTTTCAGTTCATTGACTAACATTATATTTTTCAGTATACTTTTGTCAAGTTGGAGGAGTCGCCCATGGCAGCCACCCGCACGGTCATCGATCCCGCCCTCTTGCGCCGAGCCGCAGGACAAGCCGTGGGAGCGCTGAAGGTTCTTGCAAACGAGGATCGCCTGCTGTTGCTGTGCCAGCTCTCTCAAGGCGAGATGTGCGTCAGTGAGCTTGAAGAAGCGCTCGGGATCCATCAGCCCACGCTTTCGCAGCAACTTGGCGTCCTGCGCACCGAGGGCGTGGTGAACACGCGTCGCGAAGGAAAGTACGTCTACTACAACGTGGCCGACCCCAACGTCATGCAGGTGCTTGATGTGCTCTACCGCGTCTACTGTCCGAAGGAGGAAGGGTGACCATCGACTGGAACGCGTTCACGCCATACGCCTCGCTGGCCGGTGGCTTACTCATCGGGATGGCGGCCGCGATGCTCGTGCTGCTGAACGGTCGCATTGCCGGCATCAGCGGCATCCTTGGGGGGCTGCTCAGGCCAGCCAAGGGTGACATCGCTTGGCGGTTAGCCTTCGTGTTCGGGCTGATGGCTTCACCGTTGCTCTATGCACGCTTCGCCTTGTTGCCCAGCCCTCGCATCGACGCCAGCTGGGGCGCTCTTGTGCTCGCGGGCCTGCTGGTCGGCGTGGGAACTCGGTACGGCTCGGGGTGCACAAGCGGTCACGGTGTGTGCGGCTTGTCTCGACTGTCGGCGCGGTCGCTTGCTGCCACGGTCACATTCATGGCTGCCGGGTTCGCCACGGTCTTCGTGATCCGCCACGCGTGGGGCGGTTAGGGAACTGTCATGGCCGTCATCACATCATTGCTCGCAGGCCTCGTCTTCGGACTCGGGCTCATCCTTTCGGGAATGGCCGACCCTGCCAAGATCCTCGGCTTTCTCGACCTTGCCGGTCACTGGGACCCTTCGCTCGCCTTGGTGATGGTCGGCGCGATTGCCGTGGGTCTGGTGGCGTTCACCGCCGTCAGGAAGAAGACGAAGTCTCTCCTCGGTCTCGATCTGAAGCTTCCGACGACGTACCGCATGGACCGCCGACTGATCGGTGGCAGTCTCTTGTTCGGAGTCGGGTGGGGCGTTGCGGGGTTCTGCCCCGGACCCGCACTTGCTGCCCTTGGGATGGGGGAACCCAGGGCTGCGGTCTTCGTCGCTGCAATGCTAATGGGTATGGGCCTCTTCGAACTGATGGAGCGGACTGCGAGGCTCGCTCCGGGGAAGGAATGATCCATGAGCCTTGCACACACCTGGGTGGCCGTTGACGCAACGAACACTGGTGGGCCTCGCCCGTGGAAGACGCCCCTATCTAACGTCGCTGAAGCAGGACGAGCAGCGCCTCGTACATGAGGATCCACGACCGCCGTCCTCACGGACTCTTTGAATATTTCATCATCGTGCCTGGGGAGAGTCAGGAGCGCGTTCCACGTCTACGACATGAGCTGCGGTTCACTGTGTGAGCACCATCACGAAGGCCTTCTAGGGTGGCGACGCGCATGGAGAGCGTCCAATTGGAGCTCGCGGCGAGACGCGTACAACGACATCGGCCAGCCCGGACGGGTGTGCCGAGGCGATCCGGGATGCGGGCTACACCGGTGATCGTCCAGTCCCCCTCGGCGGAGTCGGGACCGTGCTGCGGCCGTTGCCGCCGATTGTCCGTCCATCCTCAGCGGGATTTCCCCAGGGTCCGCGCTGTCCGGATTACGCCGGCTGTCGAGAACTCCTGACTGTCGGGAGTTAGCTGAACGACGAACCATGACTCATGCCTTCTCCACCGGATGACGTCACCTGCAGGGCCTGGCGGTGCCTTGCCTGCGGTCAGATCACCTTGTTCCCCTTCCCTGCGCCATGCCCGCCGCGGTGCGACGAATGCGGACATCGCGAGCTAGTTCCGGCCGAGGAGTGGTCGGTCCGCCCAGGCAGTCCTCAAGCCGACCGGCGGCGCATCGGGACTCAAGAAGGGCGCCAGCCCTTCAGGCTTTCCACGACGGCCAGTAGTTCCGCCGGCTCCACCGGCTTGGGAACGTGCATCTGGAATCCCTTTGTCAGCGCCTTCATCCGGTCTTCAACCCGGGCGAAAGCGGTCAGCGCGATGGCCGGGACAGCCGGCCTGTTCTGATCACGCTCTCGTGCACGCAGGGCTTCGATGAATGCATAGCCGTCCTGTCCCGGCATGCCGATGTCGCTGATGACGATGCTGGGGCGAATGGCGTCGGCGATCGTCAACCCCTCCTCCGCGCTGGCCGCAACCTCGACGGATGCGCCCGCGCCGCAGAGGACGGCCGCCAGCATCTCGCGCCCATCGTCGTCGTCCTCAACCAGCAGGATCACCGCGCCGGCCAGGCTGACCCGTCCCAGGTCGCTGGTCAGGGCTGAGACGCTGGTCCGAGGGTGAGCCCTGTCCGTGGCCTGTACCCTGGGATCCGAGTTCACCGCGGCAAGCGGCAACGACACGGTGAACAACGCCCCTTTGCCCAGACCGTCGCTGTGCGCCTCGACGGAGCCGCCATGCATCTCCACCAGTTGCCGCACGATCGCCAATCCCAGCCCCAGCCCGCCGTGACTGCGCGTACTTGAGGCGTCGACCTGCATGAACCGCTCGAAGACACGCGGCAGGAACTGCGGCTCGATGCCGGCCCCGTTGTCACGCACTGAAATTTCGATGTGCGAATTGACCCGCTCGACCGCCACCTGCACCCGCCCGCCCTTGGGGGTGAACTTCACCGCGTTGGCGACCAGGTTCCAGACAATCTGCTGCATGCGCTCGGGATCACCTGAAACCGGTCCGGCCTGCGGGTCGATGAGCAGAGACAACCGGATGTCCTTTGCCATGGCTGCGGGGCGGACGGCCTCGACAGCCGCCTCGACCGACGCTGCGGGCGTGAACAACTGGACGTTCAGTCGCAGCTTGCCGCTCACGATTCTGGAGATGTCGAGGATGTCCTCGACAATCTGCGCCTGAGCGCGTGCGTTGCGATCAATCGTGGTGATGGCCCTGTCAACCATCTCGGCGGACAAGCGCCCGGAAGCCAGCAGCTTGGTCCAACCCAGGATCGCCGTGAGTGGCGTCCTGAGCTCGTGCGAAACGGTAGCCAGGAACTCGTCCTTCAACCGGTTCACCTTCTCAGCCTCCTCGTACAGCTTGGCTTTCGCCTGGGCTTCGCGCTCCGCGGCGAGACGCGCCTGCTGGGCCTCCTGGAAGAGGCGGGCTTTGCTCAGACCGATGGCCGCCTGGGCGGCCAGGGTCTCGATGATGGTTTGGTGCGCCGCCTCGAACCTGCCGGTCTCCGAATGTCCGAAGAACAGGCCTCCCACCACCGTACCGTCGCTGTGCTTGACCGGTACGGCCAGGTAGCTCCGGACGGGGAGGTGCCCCTTCGGCATGCCGAAATGAGGTCCTACCAATCCGTATCGGGCGTCCAACAGCACGTCATCCAGGCGGATGGTGCCCTCGCCCCGAAAGGTCGGGCCGAACAGCGGGGTCGCCCGTGGCAGCGGAAAGTCGGCGAAGTGCTCACGCGGCACACCAGACAGGGTGTAGAGCATGTAGCTCTCTCCCTTCGCATCGGTGACGTTGTAGAAGAACGCCCCAAACTGCGCCCCGGTGAGCCGCGTCGCCGCGTCGGTGACGCCACTGACGATCTTCTCCGTGTCCAGCTCTTCCAGGATCAATGAACCGAGCTCGCGCAGCGCGCGGCGCTCTGCCTCCTGCCGTTCGTCATCGGTCGCGTCACGCACCTCGATCACCGTCCCGACAACGGTGCCGCCGCGGCGGATCGGGCTGGCGGTGAAAGTGACGGGGTAGAAGGAGCCGTCCTTATGAACGAACACCTCGCGGCCCTGCTCGCGCATGTTCGACGGCGCCGCCCGATCGATCGGGCAATCCTCGATGGGGTAGTGACGGCCGTCCGGGTGGAGCCGGTGCACGAAGTCGTGCAGCGGCGCGCCTTGGACGTCGTCAAGGGTGAAACCGGTCAGGCGCTCGGCGGCTTCGTTCATGTAGACGCAATGCTGGCGCCCGTCCATCACAAACAACGCTGCCGTGGCGTTCTCGCACAGCTCCCGAAGGGTGAGCGCCTCACTGGTGCTGCTGGGCTCGCCGCAGAAAGGGGACCCCATCTCAATCACAGGACATCACGGACGCGAGCTTGCATGGCAGGAACATGGCGCCGCAGCGGCAAGCCGCATGCCGGACGCGGCTCTGCCTCCGACTGGTCGACGCGTCTTCCCCCGAAATAGGGAATCGTTGGCAGTTTATCTACTGTACAATATTATATTTATCTATAAACTAATCATCACCCGGCCCAGGGCACTGCCGACTCGTCGCCGAGGCGATCGGGTGAGCGAATGAATGGCAGGTCGGCCGGCGTCTGGAAGCCCAAAGGTCGACGCTTCTGGTCTTGCCTCGGCCGACCCCTTAGGGCAGTCTCGGCAAGATGCGTGCGGTATCCCGCTCGGTAGGTTGTCGGTTCAAAGGGACGATATGCGGCTGGAAGATGCCAGGTTGCTGCTGGTTGATGATGACCCCAGGGCAATCCGGGCCATGAGCCAGATCCTGGCCGACTTCTCAAACAAGCAGTTCGCCACCTCGGGGCACCAAGCGATCCGGATGGCATTCGATCAGCCGCCCGACTTGGTCCTGCTTGACGCCGACATGCCCGGCATGAGTGGCTTCGAGGTCTTGAAGCACTTGCGAGACCACGATGTCACCGCCACGGTGCCGGTGATCTTCGCCACGTCCCTTGGCGTGTCGGAAGTTGAGATCGCCGCGCTGGACGGTGGCGCTGCTGACTTCGTGCACAAGCCGCTGGTGTCAGAGCAGGTGCTCGCGCGGGTTCGGGCCCAGCTGCGAGCCCGTGCCGACCGACAGGCCCTTTCGGCACCGCCGAGGCAGACCCCCAGAGTGCTGGTGGTCGACGACGAAGTAGCCGCCATTGCCTCGCTGCGTTATGCGCTGGCGGGGCTGGGCGACCTCCACTTCGCGCGCAGCGGCGAGGACGCCTTGGCACAAGCGCGGCAGCTGGTGCCCGATCTCATCATGCTGGACCTCCACATGCCGGAGATGGACGGCTTCGCCGTGTGCCGAGCGCTCAAGGAGGACCTCACGCTCAAGTACGTTCCCGTGGTGTTCGTCACCCGGTACAACGAGGCCGACAACGAGACGCGGGCGCTGGAGATGGGTGCCGCGGACTTCATCGCCAAGCCCTACTCCGCCGCGGTGCTCAAAGCGCGGGTCCGCAACCTGCTCGAGCTCAAGCGACGAACGGACGCTGAGCTGCGTGCCGCCGTGGCAACTGGACGACGGCTGGCCGACTCCCGCCTGGCGGAGATCCTGGAATCCGCGTCGGACGCCATCATCACCCTCGACGCTTCCTGGCGCATCCTGCTGATGAACGCCGCCGCCGGTCGCCTGTTCGGCGTCGTACCAAACCAGCAGATCGGCCTTCCACTGGGCAGCGTGGGAGCGCAAGGGCTCGACGCGACGACGGTGCCCCTGCGCAAAACCACCCGGTTGAGCTTCGCGAGACGCGATGGCGGCAGGATCGCGGCGGAGGCCTCCGCCTTCGATGTCGGCAGTGGACACGAGCGGCTCTTCACGCTGGTGCTGCGAGATGTCGGCGACCGAGAGCGTCTGGAGGCCGAGACCCGGGCTCGACTCCAGGCCGAGGCGGTGTTGCAGGCCAAGAACAGCATGATCGCCTATGTGGCGCATGAGCTCGGCAATCCGCTGAACGGTCTGCTCGGCTTGTTGGAGGTCGCGGCGCGAGACCCGGCGCACCCGCTGCCGGCGGTCCAGGTCGAGCGGCTCGAACTCATGCGGCGCTGCGGCGACCAACTGCGCAGTCTGCTACGCGATGTGCTGGACATGCGTCGACTGGAAAGCGGCAAGCTGACCGTGGCGTGCCGCCCGACAGATCCGTGCGAAGTGGCCAGTGAAGCGATCGCGGCGGTCGCTGCGTTGGCGAAGGATCGAGGCGTCTTGCTACTGAGCAGCGGCGGAACCGCTGCCAAGCAGGCACATGCCGATCCTGGACGCCTGCGCCAATGTCTGGTCAACCTGATCAGCAACGCAGTCAAGTACAGCCCCCGCGGTGGCGAGGTGCGCGTTCACATCACGGCAGAGAATGAGGACCTGTGCCTGACGGTGGAGGACAACGGCAGCGGCATGACGCCCGCTCAACTGCGCGACCTGTTCGAGCCGTTCAACCGCCTCGGCCGGGACGACAGCACCCCGGGCGTGGGGCTCGGCCTCAGCATCACACGGATGCTGGTGGAGGCGATGAGCGGCCGTCTGGCGGTGAGCAGCGAGCCGGGGGTTGGCAGCCGTTTCACCATCGTTCTGCCACTCGAAGGAGGACCGCGCCCATGACCGATGCCCGGCCTCAGCTGCTGCTGGTGGACGACGATCCGGCGGCCATCGCCGTCATGGCGAAGGCCTTGGTCGGGGCGGGCGCATTGCGCTTCGCCACCGATGGCGAAGCGGCGCTGGCGCTCGCGCGATCCCACGTGCCCGACCTGGTGCTCCTAGATGCGGAAATGCCCGGCATCGGGGGTGGCGAAACCTGTCGCCGATTCAAGGCCGACCCGCTGCTGGCGCGGGTGCCCATCATCTTTGTCACCAGCCATGCCGAACCTGCGTTCGAGATCGCAGGCCTGGACATGGGCGCAGCGGATTTCATCGCCAAGCCGGTGCATCCACAACTGCTGCTGGCACGGGTGCGAACGCAACTGCGCATGAAGCAGATGGCCGATCAGCTGCTCGAGCTCTCGGTCACCGACGGACTGACGGGCCTGGCCAACCGCCGCCGTTTTGACGAGCTGCTGTCGCTGGAGTGGGACCGCGCACGCCGCAGCTGCACGCCAATGGCGCTGGTGCTCGTCGACGTGGACCATTTCAAGCGCTACAACGACCGGCATGGCCACCCGGCGGGAGATGTGTGCCTGCAGCGGGTGGGACAGGCACTGGCGTCCGTCGTGCTGCGGCCGGCCGACCTGGCTGCGCGTTATGGCGGGGAGGAATTCGTGGTCCTGCTGCCGGGCACCGAACCTGGCGGCGCGCAAGCTGTGGCGCGACGGCTGGTGCAGGCGGTCGAAGCGCTTGCCATCGCCCACGCAGACTCGCCGGTGTCCTCCACGGTCACGGTCAGCGCCGGTCTGGCGACCTGCACGGACGTGGCGGGAAGCGTGAGCGCGCCGGGGCGGCCTGGCGGCCTGTCGAAGTGCACCGACGCCTCCGCCTTGCTGCAGGCGGCCGATGCAGCGCTCTATGCCGCGAAAGTGGCGGGGCGTGCACGAGCCTGCTGGATCGACGCGGCCGTGCCAGCCGCGGCGACCACGCTGGCACCTTGGGATGGCCCGGTCGCCTGACCCCGTCATCGGATGGCGGCCCTCACGGGCGGCCGCCTTGGCGCTGGTGCTCGGCCTCGTGCTCACCATCGTCGCGACCAGTTGGCAGGTGCAGCACACCGACGCACGCGCTCGTCAGGCGCTGGAAGTGTTGGGCCAGGACGTCGCACGCCGGCTCAACGATCGCATGCACATCTACGAGTTTGGACTGCGAGGTCTGCGCGGGATGTTGGTGGCGGGTGGTCTGCACAACGGCGTCGGCATCGCCGAGTTCGAAGCCTATAACCGCACCCGCGACTTGGCCCGAGAATTTCCGGGCGCCCGAGGTTTTGGCTGGATCGTAAGGGTCCCTGTCGCCAGCGAGCCGGACTTCGTGGCACGAGCACGACAGGAAGACGGGGCAACTTTCGCCATTAGGCAGTTGTCGCCACACGACGCCGAGCGGTGGGTCATCCGGAGGGTGGCGCCCCTCGCGACCAACCGTGAAGCGATCGGATTGGACGTGGCCTCAGAGCGCCACCGCCGCGACGCGGCGGCAGCCGCGATGCGCACCGGCGAGGCCACGTTGACGGCACCGATCACCATCGTGCAGGCCAGCCGCGCCGTGTCGCGGGCCTTCCTGCTGATGTTGCCGGTGTATCGTGGCGGCAGCACCCCATCGACCGCGGCACAGCGTGAACAGGCCGCTTGGGGCTGGACCTATGCGCCGCTGATCATCGACGACGTGCTGTCCGGCGTCGAGCCCGCCGACTCGGAGTTCAGGCTGGCTCTTCGCGACGTCGCGGTGACGGCATCCGGCCCGGCGGCCGCGCCGTTCTACACCACACCGGGCGCTGCGGCGACATCGAACACGCTGCAGTGGCAGACCCGTTTGCGGCTGGATGTCTACGGTCGCCAATGGGAAGCCACCCTTTACACGACCCCGCGCTTCGCGGCGCGGCTCAACGCCACGTCGCCGGCGTCGGTCGCGCTGGCCGGCGGCGCGCTGTCCCTGATGCTGGGCATGTTGGTCAACCTGTACGGCCGGAACCGCTTGCGGGCCCGCCTTGTGGAACAGGAACGTGCCCGCCATGCCGCGATCGTCGCCGGCAGCAGCGATGCCATCGTTGGTGTCGGTCTGGACGGCCGCATCACCGACTGGAACGCGGCGGCCCAGCGACTGTTCGGCCCGACGCCGGTCGAGGTCGTCGGCCGGTCGTTCCGGGTGGTGTTGCCGCCCCCGGAGCGCGCGTCAGACGATGAGTCCGCGCTGGAGGCGGCATCGCACGGGCTGACGGTCGGACCCATCGACTGCGTGCTCCACCACAGGGACGGGCAGACGATCGAGTTGTCGATGACGGCATCGCCGATCTTCGACCATCGACGGGCTGTGGCCGGTGTGGCTTTCACGCTGCGCGACGTCGGCGCCGCCCGGCGTGCCGAACGCGAGGTCCGCCAGTTGAACGCGTCGCTGGAGGGCCAGGTGCAGGAGCGCACCATGCTGCTGGAGGCGGCGCGTCGGCATCTGCAAAACATCCTCGACGCCATGCCCGTGCTGGTCGGATACTGGGACCGGTCGCTGAACAACCGCTTTGCCAATGCGGCGTACCGGCAGTGGTTCGGAGGTGCAGTCGAAGACCTCGCGGGGCAGCCCCTGCAGCAGGTGATCGGCGATCGGCCTTTCGAGGCGGTGCGTGCGCGGATCGACGCGGTGCTGGCCGGGCGGTCCCAGGTGTTCGACAGGCGGGTGGAAGCCGACAGTGCCGCCGGGCCTCGGCACACCGTGACGCACTACCTGCCAGACCTGGTCGATGACGAGGTTCGCGGCTTCTACGAGGTGGTTCAGGACGTGACGCCTCAGTTGCAGGCCGAAGAACGACTGCGTGCGAACGAGGCGTTTCTCGAACGTATCGGCGAAGTGTCCGGGGTGGGCGGGTGGGAATACCGCCTCGATGAGGGCCGTATCGTGTGGTCGGCCCAGACGTACCGCATCCACGGCGTCGACAGATCGTATGTTCCCGAATTGGGCGACGCGATCTCCTTCTACGCGCCTGCCGCGCGGCCCACCATTCAAGCCGCCGTAGAGGCGTGCATCGAAGACGGCACCGACTGGGACCTCGAACTGCCGTTCCGGACCGCGACCGGCGCGGACATCTGGGTGCGGGCGGTCGGAACCGCGCTGCGCGACGAAGCCGGCCACGTGGTGCAACTGGTCGGCACCTTGCAGGACATCACCGTGCGAAAGCACATCGAAGCGGAGCTTCAGGCCGCCCAGGAGCGCTTCTCGATCGCCGCACAGGCTGCCGGGCTCGGTGTGTGGGAATGGGACATCGGTGCCAATACGCTGGTCTGGGACGAGGGCATGCACAGGCTGTACCGGCGAGCGCGGATGCCGGGGGTCCTGCCCTACGCCGTGTGGCTGGACGCGGTGCACCCGAACGATCAGGTGCGCTGCGAGGGTGCGCTGCAGGCGTCGCTGCGCGGCGAAGCCGACTACGACCCGGAGTTCCGCATCCGCTGGCCGGACGGCACCTTGCGCCACATCAAGGCAGCGGCCCGGCTTCGGCGCGACGAGAACGGCCGACCGCTGCGCATGGTGGGCGTGAACCTCGACATCACGGAGCGCAAGCAGGCCGAACTGGATCTGAGGTCCACCGGCTCGCTGCTGCAGATGGTGCTCGACTCGGCCTCGACGGTGTCCATCATCGCGACCGATCCAGACCTGTTGATCACCGTGTTCAACCGCGGCGCCGAACGGATGCTCGGCCGCGAGAGCGTCGAGGTGGTGGGCCGCACGACGCCGATGCTGATCCACGACGGGTCCGAGGTCGCCGCCCGGGCGGCGGAGCTGAGCCTCTTGCTGGGGCGACCCGTCGAGGAACGCCACGTCTTTACGGAGCCCTCGACCCTCGGCATTCCCCGGATCTGGACGTACGTGGCACACGACGGCACGCGCATCGCGGTGTCACTCGTGGTCACGGCGATGCACGGTGACGACGGGCAACTGCTCGGCTACCTCGGTGTGGCGCACGACGTGTCCGCGCAGCGGCGGGTTGAAGAGTCGCTGCGCGAGGCCACCTGGCGGGCGGAGCAGGCAAGCCTCGCCAAGGGCCAGTTCCTGGCCAACATGAGCCACGAGATCCGAACGCCGCTGAACGCGGTGATCGGCCTGACCTACTTGTTGGCCCAGACCGACCTGGACGAACAGCAGGCGGCGTTCTTGGCCAAGGTGCGGCTGGCCAGCGCGGCGCTGCTGTCGGTGGTCAACGACGTGCTCGACCTGTCCAAGATCGAGGCCGGAGAACTGGTGCTGGAGCGCCGGCCGTTCGAGTTGTCGCGAACGCTGCAGGAGCTGGGCGATCTGATGGCGGTCCAGGCGCATGGAAAGGGGCTGCAGCTCGAGATCGAGCCCCTCGACGTCGTGCCCGTCTGGGTGGAAGGCGACGAGACCCGGCTGCGCCAGATCCTCACCAACCTGCTGGGTAACGCGGTCAAGTTCACCCCACGGGGGACCGTTCGATTGCAGGCACGGCGAACGGGCAACGCAACCGCGGGCTTCATCCGGTTTGAGGTGGAGGACACCGGCATCGGCATCGACGCTGAGGTGCAGGACCGCCTGTTCGCGCCGTTCTTCCAGGCCGACGCCTCCACCACCCGCCGCTTCGGCGGCACCGGCCTGGGGCTGTCCATCGTTCGACGGCTCTCCCAGCTGATGGGTGGCGCAGTCGGCGTCCACAGCACCGCCGGCAAGGGCAGCCGGTTCTGGGTGGAGCTGCCCCTCGCTGAAGTTGCTCCAGGCACCGTGCCGCGAACGGCCGGGCCGACCCGGCTGGACGGTCTGCACATCCTGGTGGTGGACGACAGCGACATCAACCGCGAGGTGGCGCAGCGCATCGTGGAGGCGGCGGGCGCCATCGTGTCCACGGCGTCCGATGGTGCTCAGGCCCTGGCACTCCTGCGCGGAACATCAACGGTGGATCTGGTGCTGATGGATGTGCAGATGCCCATACTGGACGGATGCGCCGCCACGCGGCAGATGCGCTTGGACCCCACGCTGGCGCAACTTCCGGTGCTGGCATTGACCGCGGGGGGCGCTGGCGAGCGAGCGCGAGCAGGCACTGGCCGCTGGTGTGGACGACGTCATCGGCAAGCCCTTTGAACCCGAGACGCTCATCCGCGCCGTGGCCGCCCACGTGCGCACCTGCCCATCGGACCGGACGCAGGCGGCCGCCTCCCCGGCGCCGGCCAGGGCGTGGCCGACGGTTCCTGGCATCGACACGGCCAACGCTGCGGACCAACTGGGGAACGACTCGGCGCTGTTCTGCCGGCTCCTTGCGCGCATGCTGCCGGAGGAGCTCGCGTGGCTGGAGCCGGCAGCGGCGTCGGGGCGGCCCGATCTGGCGTCGTGGGCATCCCGCGCGCACCGCCTGCGCGGTGCTGCGACCACGTTGGGTGCCCGCCGGGTCGGGGCGTTGGCCGGAGGACTGGAAGCCGCCAGCCGCCAGGGCGACGAGATCGCGGCCCGAACGGCCCTGCTGAGTCTGATGGAAGGTGTGCAGAAGCTTCAAGTCGATGCGCAACCGGCGCTGCAAGTCTGGGCGGCCGAACATGAAGCCGCCTTGCGTGCGACCCCGCAAGGCGCATGGCCCGCCGCGGACGAATTCGCGGCCCTGCTGCACAGTCTGCATGCCTGTGACCTGTCGGCGACGTCCCAGTTCGATCGTCTTCGGCCTGGCCTGCGCGCGCAGCTTGGCCCCAGCGCCTACGCCGAACTGGACGAGCTGATCGCAACGCTGCGCTTTGCAGAGGCGGCGGCCTTGCTTGACCCGGGCGCGCATCGGCCAGCGGGGGCTTAGCCAGCGGCCGGCTCGGTGAACGTGAGCATGCCCTCCAGCGGGTCGAGCCGGAGTTGTGTCGTCGCCAGCGCCACGTGCCCGTCGGGCCGCACGAGGTAAAGCCCATCGCGCCTGAAGCCGGCGTCGGCTGCGACCTGGCCCCAGCGCAAGGTGTACAGGGGCAACTGCGCCGCGCCAGCAAGGAACGCGACGTCCGGGGACATCGCGTCGAAGCTGTGGAGCTGCCAGCCCGCGGTAAGGGCAAGGAGCGCATGCTCTATCGCTGTGCGGGAGGCGAAGTCCGTCAGTCCGACATGCTAAGCACAAACCTTCGCGGTCTGTGGACTTCGCGGACCCGCGAACACATCCGTCGCGCGAGCGCCGGGTAGAACTGGCCGCCGAACTGGCGGTGACGCCGGAAGCACTCTACCGGGGAATGGCTCGACGTCGGAATCTGCGCTGACAAGGGCGGCTCCATAGCGCGTGACCCGACCGAAAGCAGTATGCCGATGCCTTGACCGGACAACCGACCAAGGGCGGCTCGGTTAAGAGCTCCGATAAACGCCGCGCTGACTGCTTGAGAGCAGGACCATTCCGCGGACCGGCTCCCTGCGTCACGAAGAACGCCTTGGCATCTCCTCTAGGACAAGGACTCAAAGCACGCGATCTTCAGGCGCCGATTCGAGGTGCCTACACGTCGTGCTGCGTTATTGCAGCGTAGGCCATCCATTCGAAAGACACCATGAATACAACCCTTCGCACCGCGTGCGATATCGAGGTCAAGCTTCAACCGTCGCGCTTCCACCGCCTTCGCGGCGGCAGCGTCGAGCACATCCAGTCGGACGTGATGCTGCCGGTCATCCCCGCGCAAGCCGGCGTCCTGCAGATGGCGTCGACCACGGGGGCGGTCGCCACTCGGTGCGCCATGCTGAGCCTACCCGACAGCCGGTTCGGCATCGTCATGGTCGGCGGCGGGCGGGACATTACCGCCCTGCTCTTCGACCTCGGCGAGGCGGACGTGCGGGAATGGCTGCTGGACGGCGCCCGCAAGGGTCGACTGCCGCTCATCGTGCGCTCCAACGAGCACACGCGGCTGCTGATGCTCGCGCTGGACGACGACATCGAGCGGCTCGCCCAGGAGTCCTGCACGGCACGCCCGGCGTCCGTCGCGGACCTCGAAGCGGCGCTGCAAAGCGTCTTCAAGCAGCTCGACGAAGAAGCACAGCTGGCCCAGTGGGAACTGGCGCCGGGCGACATCGAGCGCTGTGTCATCAGCCCGCTGATTTCCAGCCGCTCCTACAGCGAACCGTCCCCGGTTCACTGACAGGCCCCTGATGCATTCGCCCCGCCGCTTCGGCGGCGGGGCTCCCTTCTCTCCGATGGGACGCATCTTCATCCGGCGGCGATCGCTCTTCTGCGATCAGCATGCCCGAGGACACATGAAACACCACCTGAGACCTGAGCTCTTGGAGCTCATCGACCTGCTCGTGGCCGTTGCGGCGCCCGCCGCGACGGTCCTCATCCCCTCACCACAACAAGAAGAAGGAGCCACCGAATGGGGCACCCCTGCATCTACGGCCGCTACTCGCTCGACATCCAGAAACCCACCTCCATCGACGACCAAGTCTCGCGCTGCCGCTCGCTCGCGGCGCGCGAAGGCCTGACTGTCGCGGACGACTGGGTCTTCTCGGACGAGGCGGTGACGGGCCGCGCCGAGGGCCTGACGAAGCGCATGGGCTACCAGCGCATGCTGGACGCCTGGGAGGCCGGGCTGCTGGACATCGTCTTCGCCGACGAGGTGTCGCGGTTCAGCCGGGACATGCTCGATGGCGCCAAGCTGATGCGCATGGCCGAGCGCACAGGTGTGGTCATCGTCACCGGCGACGGCATCGACACCCGTCGCGAGGGCTGGCAGACCCTGTGGACGATGCGGCTGGCCATGGCGGCCGAGGAACTGCGCAGTGTCGCCAAGCGGACCTCGCGCACGATGCAGGGCTGCCTCGACCGGGGCCTGATGATTGGGCCGCCGCCCTACGGCTATGCGTTGGACATCCGGCGCAAGGACAAGGACGAACAGAACCTCAAGGGTGCCCGCTGGGTCGTCAACGAGGCGCAGGCTGAGGTCATCCGCACGATGTTCGGCTGGCGCAAGTCCGGCCTGTCGGTCGCGGCCATCGCGCGGCGTCTGAACGACCAGGGCATCGCCTGCCCCCGGACCTCCGGCGCCAAGCGGCCGGGCTACTGGCGCCCGGCCACCGTGCACCGGATGCTGCAGAACCCCATCTACCGGGGGACCTTCGTCTACCTGGGCTCGGGTGCCACCCGGGCCAAGCTGGCGCGCCAGCGCAAGATGCCGGAGACCAAGGCGTACGACCGCCCGCAGTTCCGGTTGGTAGACGATGCGCTCTGGCAGGCCTGCAACCCACCGAGGCAGCAGCGCACCCGGGGTGGCACCAAACACCTGTTCGCCAACTTCGTGCAGTGCGGCGACTGTGGCTGCTACCTGTCCCTCAAGGGCACATCAGCCAGCTGGACGCTGCACTGCCCGCAGTGCGAGCAGGCGGTGCGGGTGGGCGAGCGCGAGTCCTTCATCGGCTACACCTCGGTGGTGGCGGCGCAGAAGACGCTGGAGCAGGCCCTGACGCTCCTTTTCACCGGTCCGGTGCGCGACGAGTTCTCGGCTCGCCTGCGTGCCCGGCTGGAGAAGGGACCGGGCGAGGAGGAGGAACGGCTGCGGGCCCGCCGGCTGGAGCTGGAGTCGTCATGCGAGCGGCTGCTGCAGCTGGCGCGTCGGCCCGGCATCGGGCTGGAGTTCCTGGCTCAGCAGCTGGAAGAGGACAAAACCGAGCTGGACCGGGTCACCGCCCGCCTGGCGGCGCTAACCAGGGCGGCCGGCAAGGTGAGCAAGGCGGCCATCGAGCGGCAGCTGGCGGTGGAGCCGACCACGGTCGTGTCCCAGCTGCTCAATGGCGCCGCACCAGCGCACGAGGTTCGAGCCACGCTCAAGCGGCTCATTGAGTCCTTCCGGTTCGTGGACCGGCCGAGGAAGTTCGAGGCGATGTTCGAGATTCGATTCGTACCCGGGGCCTTCGTGGCCGAGTTGTCCGACAGTGATGTGCTGGACAGTACCGCGGTGACGATGCGCATCCACACCAAGACCGGGGCGAGACGACCGCCGCCTTGGGAGGTCACGGTCACGCAAGTGACCTGAGCAGTTCAGCGGAGCCTTCGGGCTCCGCTTTTGCGGATCCTCGCGAGTAGCCTTCGGCATCGGCCTGAATCAGCTGCCGAATACTTCACATCGCTGCGGGTTGCAACGGCCGCTTCGGCAGGTCATGATGGCAACGTCATCGGGCGCACACGCCCACAGAGGTTGGCGGCGGCAAAGCCCGCACGCTGAAAGAAGGACTGGCGTCCACGCAACGCCCCTCGCCTACCCCCCGGCTCGTTCTGAGCCGCGGTACCCCCGGAAATTCTCAACACCACAGGTCCGTCTGGACTTGCCGCGCCGTGCATATCACGGTTGCCTGGTTCTTTAACAAACTAGCGTCGCCGCACGCACCGAGCAGAGCCGAACAACCGCCTGCCGGAGTACCACAGGGAAGTGTCTGTTGCGGTGACAGAAGGCATCGCGTCAAGCGCGATGACGTGCCGTCCAGGACGGCACCCCGCTTCTCACCCTCGGTGGGTTGAGCCAACACATCTTGCCAGGCCCCTTGGCCTGCTCGCTAATCACGAACACCATGAACAACAAGACCAACACCTCTTCCATCGAATCCGCATCCGAGCTGCCTGCACAGAAGGTGGCGGTCTATCGCTTCAGGGCGCAGTTCCCGGTTGACGCTGACTTGGTTTTCGCAGTGCTGAAGCGGTGGCTGCTGCGATGGCAGCTATCGTTCTCCAGGGACCCCGGGGAGCACTGGCCTCACGGCCCCATTGAGGTCGAAGTGACCCTGTCAAGCGCGGCCCCCGGGTTGCCGGCGCTGCGCTGGCTTCTCGGCCAGCTGCCGGACTGTGATGTCGCCGCTCGAAGCTTCGACGACGCCGCGCTTTACAACGGTGAACTGAAGCCGGCCTCTGGCGCAGTACCCAGGACATATAGAGAAGCTGCGTACGACGGATGGGCGGCCGCCATGAAAACCATCGAGCATTGCGCTGCACAGGTGGGGCCGCTGACCGTTTTTATTGAGCGCATGCACAACGAACTGCGCGACGCGCACTCAGACGAGGACTGAAAAGGCCAGCCGCGCTGAGCGAAGCAGAGGCGTCGGCTGCGCGCAGCGGCGCACGACAAGATCGTCCGGCGGAGGTGCAGATAAATGCGGTCCGCTATACCGAGTGGCAATGTCGCCAGCCACTGGACCCACCATGCATCCGGACATTATCCGCCCTTCTCCCACCGTCAACCGCTTCCAGCCCGTCGAATACGAACCGTCGACGCATCGGCTGGTGTACATCCATTTGTACCTCGCTGCAGCAAGACCCCAGCCGCATCTACGGCGACGACTGGCGAGCCCTCGGCTTATGGGGTGTCCTGGTACCGCAATCAACTCCGAGCGCGCTGGTGGGCAATGCCGCGCTGCACGCATTCCATTGGCTATTGCCTATCAGGCAGGTATCGTCGGTGGAGTGGTTGATGTGGGATGCTGCCACGGGCAGCGCGCTGGAACTGAGCGACGACATCGACTGGGAGACCGACGAGGACGACGTCGCGGAGGTGTACTTCGTCGGCTACCTGGGTTGATGCCACAAACAGAAGGGCCAGCGCTGCGCGCCGGCCCTTGTCTCGCCACGGTGGTTTTGTCTCGTTCTGGTCCCAGAACATGACGAAACCCCTGTGGTGCTTGTGGCCCACGGCGTGAGCATGAGGCCCGCTGCCAGATTGTCACGACTCTTCTTCCTTGCCGTTTACCAACATCTTTTCTCGGGCCTTCGAGAAAACATGTTGGCAAACCGCTCGTCGGATTTATGGCGCCATTTAGTTGAATTCAATTGTCAAACACTGGAGAGATTGCCATCATGTCGATATTCCGACTCGTACTGCCCTGAAACTCCCGACCCACCAGCATGCGACCACATCGACCCTCGATCGTTGACTCCGGCATTTTCAGTTTCGGCATGGTGCCGAGACGGCCGGCTGTCATGGAGAGAGGAAAGAACGATGGATACCGCCATGAAGGTTCGGCTGGTCGTGGCCGACGGAGAGTTCGGCACGCCTGACAAGAAGGGGCTCATGCCCGTGGTCGTGAAGCTGCCGTCCCCGGGGTTTCTGGACCTGATGCAGACGGCCTATACCCTCGGGTTGTACAGCCACCCGATAGGCATCGGCTTCGTCGACCTGCTGTGCGGCCAGAGCCGGGTCAACGTGGCATTGGACCTGAGCGACACCACGACACGGCGGATGCTGGCGTCCTGGCGGCGCCACGGGGCGCGGCTGGAGCTTCGCAGCGGCGACCAGTCGGTCTGCCTGAATTGCGCCCGCACCCCTCTGATGCGGTCCCGCATCCAGGCGGCGTTGACGATGCCGCTGAGGCGCAATCCGGCGCTGTTCACAGCCATCGCCTGCTCGCCACCGCTGTACCTGTCGCTGTCGGCGTCGCCGCTTCCAGGCCAGGACGAGCCGGTGCCGAATTTCCTGTACAGCGCCGCCTTCAGCGACGAGCACCTGCAGGTGCTGAGCGCCTCGGCTTAAACGCGCCTTCGCGACCCGGGCGGCCCACAGCAGGACCGCCCGTGTCTTCGGAACCCCACATTTTTGCGGCGCCGATCTCCTTCGGCCGCAGGAGCATCCCCATGCGAAATCTCACACTCATCAACCACGTTCAACGCCTGGCGTCTATGGTCAGCGCGAAGCTAGAACTCGGGCACGGCAACGCGGCCGTCGTGTTCCACATCGACGAGGACCGCGTGTTAAAGCTGACGAGCGACCCGGCCAACTCCGCCCTCCTCTCTCGCCAAGCCAGCGGTGGGCGACCCTGTACTGCCCTGCCCTTCGTCCACGAGGACCTGGGCGTTGTTGCGCAGTGCGAGGACCATCTGTACCGAGGCTTCCTTCTGGAGCGACTGCGTCCCGCCCAGACGTCGCAGACGCTGGACTTCATTGCTTCGGGGGAGTCGACACGCCAGTCCCATGACCCGGCAGCACTGGACCCGGCGGTCGACGCGCGCTGTCTGCGGCGCATTGCGGCCGGCGCTCCGTGGACGCTCGCGCCGGTACTGCGGCGCCTGGCAGGGGACGTGGCGGCCAACGGCTGGTTGCTCGACCGCTTCGACAACGGCAACGTCATGGAGCGGTCGGACGGCACGCCGGTGCTGTCCGACCTGGTCTACGCCTTCGTGCCGCTCAGGCGCCCGCAGGACTGTCGCCCGGGGCCGCGGTCGCCCAGCTGACGTTGAGCTCCACCCGCCGTCCAGTGCGTTCGGCCCATGCCTCGGCCCGGCGGCGCACCTCCGCCGGGCAACTGGGGAGCGCCGCTTCGACGCGGCACCGGGTCGAGACGTGTGCCAGGTCGAGTTCCGGCCATTGGAACTCGGCCCACACGGGCCGGCCGTTGAGCGTGTTGACCAGCACCAGCCGGCAGGTGCTTCCTGCCGGCAGTGCGTCTACCGCCGCTCGGGTCTGCTCGTCTTCTGCATTGAGCAGCGCCGCGTACAGGTGCATGCCGCAGGTCGCGGTCAGCACGATGCACGTCGGCTCATCGAGGCTTGGGGGCGGTACGGTGACGTCGACCCCTATCCCGCTGGCGGCTGCCTCGGTGCACATGTCCTGCGGTGCGTCGAGCCACAGGACGGTCTCGATGTCGCGCGGCACCTGAGTCGCCCACCAGTCGCCGACCGTCAACAGCGAGCCGAGGCGGCCGTCGTCGTGGACAGTAACGCTCACCGACGGCCGCTGCAGGAGCGTCTCGGGTGGCAGCCGCCACGACGACCGAGCACCGCAAGGGTCCGACAAGACTTTCAGGCGCAGGCGGCTGGGCGAGGCGGCAGGCATTTCGCCGTCCTCGAGCGCCCGGGTCATCGCCTGGACCTCGGTCAACGGCAGGTCGAACAGGGGATGGCGGCAGGACGCCCCATCGCCAGCCTGTAAGGAGCCGACGAGCAGCTCGTCGATGGGATAGCCGGTGATGGTGATGTGCTCCTGGCACTCGTAGAGCACGATGACACCGCCGCACATGAGGCCGGTGTTGATGGACCGGTTGACGTCTCTGTCGTCGATGACGAGATGCCGGCTGTCCGGGTCCCAGGGGTCGGCGTTTCCCCAGCCGGCGATGGCAAGCCACTGGCCGATGTACCAGGGATTGTGCTCATCTCGGTCGAGGTAGGGGCTCAGCGACTCGCGCCAGACCAGCGACGACACGTCGTGAGCCCCGGAAACTGCGAGCCGGATGTACCAGACCGGCCAGTGGGCAAGGCCCTCAGGAACGAGCGGCGCCAACGTAGCACCCGACAGTTCCAGGAGGGATGCGTCCTGTTCGATGGCGTCTCGTCGGAGCGCAGAAAGCGTTGGACACCTCTGCTGCGCGGCCACGAGCGGCAAGGTGGAAGGGGTACCGGCGCGCGCAAGCGCCGCCAGGACAGCAGCCTTGCTGACGGTCGAGATACCGTCGTCCATCAGTCGCTGGGCGTTTACGGGGGAGGCAGGAGATTGGGCCATCAAGGTCTACGAAGTTGGGGACCTTGTGTAGATACCGGGCGTGAGGGGCCATCCGCTCGCCCGAACGAGCGGCCGCTTTAGACTGGAGGCGGTCACTCAGCCTCGCGCACGAGTGCGACGGCACTCGGCCAGGAGCAGTCGCTCCACGAAACACCGTACTCACGCTCAAGTCTGACGACGCCCACTCGGGCCGGTTCAGGGATGGGCTTCAGACCTCGCGGCGCCATCCATCGCTTCAATCTGGCTGCCGCGACGCAGCCCGTTCACACCCAACCATCGTGAACAGGCAAGGAGACCGATCGCAATCTGTTGGTGCGGATGGCAAGTTTCAGCCTTCTCTCTCGATCAGTACCCACAGCCGGGCGATGCGGCCGTTGACCACTTCGGCCGTGTCGAAGCCCCTGACGACCACCGGCCCTCCGATCGCGCCCGCTGACCAGCGCAGTGTTCCGATGCCGTGGTGACCCACGCCGGGCCCCTCCGGTACGAAGCGGAACTGCGGTCCGAACTGCCTGAGCAACTGGGCCGCCACGCGCGAAATCGCCTCACGTCCCGCGACCGGCCCGCCCGGCTCGTACATGATCGCGTCCTCGGTGAAGATCTCGCCAATGGCAGCGTCGCGTTTGCCATCGTCGCGCTCGTTGAACACACGCTCGAGGTTGGCTCGCAACAGGCGGTCGTAGTCCACCGTTGCCTGGGTAGGCTGTTCTGCCATGGTTTCAAGCTCCCGTGTGGTCGCCGACATGCCGTGGCACAAGCACTGGCAGTCCGGTCAGGCGGCGCGCATCGATCGCCGCGTGCACCGCGCTCGCACCCTCCAGCGGATGCCGGACGATGTCGACGTCATCGAAGATTCCCGCGCGCACCGCGGCGAACAACTCGCCGCTCGCGGCGGCCTGGTTCGCAGGGGTCACGTACTGCGGGGCTCCCCCGCCTCGGATACTGATGGCGCGGCGGACCAGTTCCTGCCGGTCCGGACGGGGCGCGCCCGATGCGGCGCCGATCGTCAGGATGCTCCCGCCATCGCGGACCGCGGCAAGCGACGATGGAAATGACGCCTCCCCCACGAAGTCGTACACGGCGTCCACGCCGTGCGGCTTCAGTGCCCGCACCTTATCCACGAGATATGGATCCGACGCGACCAGGGCGAGGGATGATGCCCGGGCGACCCCAGGTAGTTTCTGCGCTGAACCCGCAACCCCGATCACTGTCGCTCCCAGGTGGCGGGCCCAGCGGACCAATACCGAGCCCACGCTGCCCGAAGCACCCTGTACCAGGATGCTGTCCCCGGCCTTCAGCGGATGGAGCGCGCGCAATCCCATCCACGCGGTCAGCCCCTTGGCAAGGAATGCCGCGGCTTGCCGCGTCGTGATGTCGTCGGGCAGCCGCACGAGAGCCGATGCGTCGACCACGTTGAAGTCTGCATAGGCGTTCGGCGCAAAGAAGTAGCCGACGCGCTCCCCGGCCTGAAACGCCGTTTCCGGACCTGCCGCGGCCACGACGCCCGCGGCCTCGAAGCCCAGCACCGTGGGCAGGGGAGCGGGAAAGGCGCCGGTGCGCACCATCGTGTCCACGAAGTTCACGCCGACCGCCTCCTGGCGTACCAGCACCTCGTGTGGCCCTGGCCGCGGGAGCGCGGTCGTCTCGTAGCGCATCACGGAGGCGTCACCATGCGCACGGACCAGGACGGAATGGTTCATGGTTGTTCTCTCCAGCATGCCGCCGCGATCAGGCAATCTGCCCTCCGTCGACGTTGAGCGTTGCACCGGTGATGTAGCGGGCGTCCGGCCCTGCCAGGAAGGCCACGGCGCCGGCGATCTCCTCGGGCTGGCCATAGCGCCCAAGTGAGGTCATGGCACGCAATTGGTCGGCGAAGGCGCTGTCCTGCGGATTCATTTCCGTGTTGATGGCGCCCGGCTGAATGACATTGACCGTGATGCCACGAGGCCCGAGATCGCGTGACCAGCCCCGGGTGTAGGCGGCCACGGCGGCCTTGGACGCCACATAGTCCGCCACGCCAGGGAAGGCAATGTGCGTGGCTCCGGTGGTGCCGATGGAGACGATGCGTCCGCCCTCGCTGAGCACGGGAGCCGCGGCCCGGACCGCCGCCACGACCCCCTTGATGTTGATGTCGATCTGACGTTCCAACGCTGCGAGATCCACCGCGGGATCATCGACAAGGCCGGTGACGAAGACGCCTGCCGAGTTCACCAGGATGTCCAGGCGTCCCATGGCCTGGTGGGCCGTCTGCACGAGCTGCCGGACCTCGGCGGCGTTGGCCTGGTCGGCGCGGACCGCGAGCACCCGGCGCCCCAAGGACTCCACTTCAGCGCTCACGGCCTGCGCTCTCGCGGCCGAATTCGAGTAGCTGAACACCACGTCTGCCCCGTCCTGCGCGAGCCGGCGAACGATGGCGGCGCCGATGCCACGCGAGCCGCCGGTGACCAGTGCCACCTTGCCGGCCAGGGGATGTGTGTCGTTGATGGTGAGCACGGTGTTTCCTTTGCGGTGAGGCTGGTTGCGATGGCTGAACTGTGTGCGCAGCCTCCCGCGATTGGTAGCCGTCCCGTGCTTGAATAACCTTCAAGCTTTGCTTGAAGATACGGTACGCTGTGTTTGATGGAGACCCTCGCGAACCTCGAATCCTTCATCCGCAGTGCCGAAGCGCAGAGCTTTTCCGCCGCCGCTCGACGGCTGGGCTTGACGCCTGCAGGTGTCAGCCGCAACGTGGCGCGGCTGGAGTCCAATCTCGGCGTGCGGCTGTTCCAGCGCAGCACCCGCAAGCTGACCTTGACGGAGGCGGGCGAGCGCTTCCTCGAAGGCATTGCAGGGGGGGTGGACAGCATCCAGTCGGCGATCGCTTCGGTTCATGCAGGAACGAGCGAACCCACGGGGACCCTGCGCGTCACGATGCCTCCTGGCTTCGGGGCGGATTACGTGATGCCGTTGCTGCCGGGCTTCATTCGGCGCTACCCCAAGGTTCTGTTGGACGGGCACCTGGAGAACCGACGCGTGGACCTGATCGCGGAGGGTTTCGACGTTGCGATCGGTGGTGGCTTTGAGCTGTCCGCGGGCTTGGTCGCGCGGGAACTGGCCCGCATCCACATCGTCGCCGTGGCATCCCCGGCTTATCTGCAGGGCCGACCGATTCCGAAGGACCCACTCGACCTGGAGGACTGGGACTGGATCGGCATGCGGTCCGTGCAGCTGGGGCGTGTGAGGACTCGGCAGCTTCGCAACCGTTCAGGACGCGAGGTGCGTTTCAATACCGCACCTCGGCTCGCCTTCAACGATCCAGAGGCGGTGTCGCGCGCCGTGGCGATGGGGCTCGGCGTGACCTTGCTGTCCATGCCGCATGCGGCACCGCTGCTGAAGGCCCGAACCCTTCAGCGCGTGCTGCCGACCTGGTACTGGGACGATGGCCCGATTTCCATGTACTTCCCCGGAAAAAAGCTGCTGCCGGCAAAGACCCGGGCGTTCATCGACCATGTGATCGGGCAGTTCAAGGAGAAGCGCATCGCGGAGTCCCTGCTGGCCGACAGATGAAGCCCGGTTCGCGCACCGGTGGAGCGGGGAAGATTGATACGAGATGGTCAGAGGCTTCCAACGCTGCCAAACGTCTGCCGTTCTACGATGCCATCGTTCAAGTCCGCTGGGCGAGGGTCTGCCATGGGTCGGAAGCGGAAGATCGGCAATGCTCATCTCACCGACCGCTCCCGCTGCAAAAGGGCAAGACTGACTCTGATGACCGGACCGGTGATGTCTTGACGCTTCGTCAGACACGATGCGATCAAAGTACCGCTTCCAGCGACAACCGGAAGCGAGAGTGGCCCTTGTGCGCCCACCACTCACCAGCCCCCTGCGTCCCTTGATCGGTGAGGCTCGAAGGTCGACAGCAGAAAGTCGACCAGCGCCCGAGTCTTGGCCGACAGGTGGCTGCGCGGCGGGAACACCGCATAGATATCCGCCGGCGGCAGACTCCACTCGGCCAGCACAGGTCATAGCTTGCCGGACCGCAGCATCGGTGCTGCCTCCCAGATCGAGCGCATGAGGATGCCGTGTCCGTCGAGCGCCCAGCCCAGCACGCATTCCCCGTCGTTAGACGCAAGCGGCCCGCGGACCTTGACCGTCTCGGTCTTGCCGCCCAGCTGAAGGTGCCAGCTGCCGAACGTCTCGTCGCTCTCGCGGATGAACAGGCAGGCGTGCCGCGCGAGGTCGCGAGGAGACGACGGCTCGCCGGCACGCTTCAGGTAGGCCGGAGCGGCACACAGCACGCGCTGGTTGCGGGCGAGCAGCCGGGCCGTCAGACGGGCGTCGGGAAGCTCGCCGAAGCGGATCTGCAGGTCGAACCCCTGCTCCACCAGGTTCACCGGCCGATCGGTAAGGTGAAGCTGCAGTTCCACGTCGGGGTAGCGACGTGCGAACGTCGACAGCGCCGGCGCGATGTGCCGGCGACCGAAGCCCAGCGTGGCGCAGACCCTCAGCAGTCCTTTAGGGACCGCCCGGCTTCCCATCACGGTTCGCTCGAGCGCTTCCAGCGCTTCGAGCACCCGCGTGCCATCGACCAGGTAGGTCTCGCCTTCAGGTGTCAGGCTCATGCGGCGAGTCGTTCGCTGCATCAGCCGCACGCCCAGCCGTCGCTCGATCGCAGCCAGCCGCTTGCTCACCGCCGGCGGCGTCAGCCCGAGTTGTTGCGCGGTGGCAGCCAGGCTGCCGTGCTTGACCAGCACGGTGAAGAAGTCGAGGTCCGAGAAGCCGTTCATTGATAACTCAGACGACCGAAAGAACTGCCGGGATCGACATTATGTTGGTTGTCGTCACGCATAGGATGCGCAGAGAACAGCGGTCCATGAAGGAGACAACCATGCAACGTCGGCACCTCGTGCTCGCCCTGGCCCTCGCCGCCGGCTCGACCGGTGGCTTCGCCCAGACCTACCCGGAGCGCCCGGTCAAGCTGGTGGTGCCGTACGCGCCCGGCGGAAGCGCCGACATCGTGGCGCGCTTGATCGCGGACGAATGGGGGAAGGCGCTGGGCAGGTCCGTGTTCATCGAGAACAAGGCGGGTGCCGGCGGCAACCTGGGCGTGGACGCGGTCGCGAAGTCCCCTGCCGACGGCTACACCGTCGGCCTGCAGACGGTCTCGCTCGCCATCAATCCGTCGCTTACGGCGAAGATGCCCTACGACACCCTGAAGGACCTGGCGCCGATCGGCATGGTCGCCTCGTCGCAGCACGTGCTCGTGGTGAACAACAACCTGCCGGCCAAGAACCTGAAGGAGCTGATCGGGCTGGCGAAGGCCAAGCCCGGCAAGCTCACCTACGGCTCGGCCGGCGGCGGCAGCACCTTCCACATGTCGGCCGAGCTGTTCAAGGCCATGGCTGGTCTGGCCATCGTCCACATTCCCTACCGTGGCGGCGGCCCGGCCTTGACCGACACCATCGCGGGGCAGGTGGACATGTCCTTCCCCGTGCTGTCCGCGGCACAGGGGCATGTGCAGGCCGACAAGCTGCGCGCCCTGGCCGTGACGGGCTCGAAGCGCTCGCCGTTGATGCCCAACGTTCCCACGATCGCCGAAGCCGGGGTGCCTGGCTATGCCTTCGAGACCTGGTTCATGGTCTTCGCGCCGGCCGGCACGCCGAAGCCGGTGCTCGACAAGCTCAACGCCTCGCTCACCAGCGTGCTGCAGTCGACCAGCGTGAAGGAGCGCATGGCGAAAGAAGGCTTCGAGGCGACGCCCTCGACGCCCACCGAAGCCGCAACGCGCCTTCAGGCCGAGATGCCCAAGTGGGCGATGCTCGTCAAGGAACGCGGCATCACCGCGGAATAGACGTGGACCCGACCGATCTCTTCCCCGGCTTCGCGACGCACGACATTGATGTGGGCGACGGCGTTCGCCTCCACGCCCGGGTCGGCGGCCGAGGCGCCCCGCTGCTGCTGTTGCACGGCCATCCGCAGACCCACGCCATCTGGCACAAGGTGGCGCCCGCGCTGGCCGACCACTTCACCTTGGTGCTGGCAGACCTGCGCGGTTATGGCGATTCCTCGAAGCCGACCGGCGAAGCGGACCACGCCAACTACAGCAAGCGCACGATGGCGCGCGACCTGCTGCGGTTGATGGACTCGCTCGGCCACCCGCAATTCGACGTGCTGGCCCACGACCGTGGCGCGCGTGTCGCGCACCGGCTCGCGGTGGACCACCCCGACGCGGTGCGCCGTCTGGTGCTATTGGACATCGCGCCGACGCTGGCGATGTACGAACAGACCCGCCAGACCTTCGCCCGCGCCTACTGGCACTGGTTCTTCCTGATCCAGCCCGCGCCGCTGCCCGAGCGCCTGATCGAGGCCGACCCGGCCGCCTATGTGCGCGACGTGATGGGCCGTCGCAGCGCGGGCCTGGCGCCGTTCGATCCGCGCGCGCTGGCGGCCTACCAGCGCGCCGCGGCGCTGCCGGGCACCGCCCACGGCATCTGCGAGGACTACCGGGCCGCCGCCGGCATCGACCTGGAACACGACCGTGCCGACTGCGAGCGGGGTGTGACGCTGGCCGTCCCGCTGCTCGCCCTGTGGGGACGCGACGGGGTCGTGCACCGCTGCTTCGATCCGCTGGCCGAATGGCGACGTGTCGCTGTCGACGTCCGCGGCGGACCGCTGGCCTGTGGCCACTACATCGCCGAGGAAGCGCCCGACGCCCTGCTCGCCGAGGCGCTGCCGTTCCTCACCCAAGCCCTTGACGAGGTACGTCGATGACCGCCCGCACCCTCTACCAGAAGCTGGTCGACTCGCACACCGTGGCGCGGCTGGACGAGCAGAACCTGCTGCTGTTCTGCGACCTGCACCTGATGAACGAGTACACCAGCCCGCAGGCGTTTGCGGGGCTGTACGAGCAGCACCGCAGCGTGCCGATGCCGGGCCAGAACGTGGCGGTCGTGAGCCACATCATCCCCACCCACCCGACCAAGTTCCGGGTCATCGCGGATCCTCCGTCGGCCCTGCAGGCGACGAACCTGAAGAAGAACTGCGACCACTTCGGCATCCCGCTGTTCGACACCAACGACGCCCTGCAGGGCATCGAGCACGTCGTCGCGCCCGAGCACGGGATGATCCGGCCCGGCATGGTGGTCATCTGCGGCGACAGCCACACGACGACCTACGGCGCCCTCGGCGCGCTCGGCTTCGGCATCGGCACCACCGAGGTCGAACACGTGCTCGCCACGCAGACGCTGGCCTACCGCCCGGCGAAGGACATGCGCATCCGGGTGGACGGAGTGCTGCCGGTCGGCGTGACGTCCAAGGACCTCGTGCTCGCCATCATCGGCCGCATCGGTGCCCAGGGGGCACGCGGCTACGTCGTCGAGTTCTGCGGCACGGCGATCGACGCTCTGTCGATCGAGGCTCGCTTTACGCTCTGCAACATGACCGTCGAAGCAGGCTCGCGCGGCGCGTTGATCGCGCCGGACCAGAAGGCCGTCGACTACGTGCTGGCGCATGCGCCCGACATCGGGACCAAGCACCGCGAGGCCGCGCTCGCGTCCTGGCGGGACCTGCACTCCGACGCCGACGCCGCATTCGACGTCGAACACCGTTTCGATGCGAGCGAGGTCGTTCCGCACGTCACTTGGGGCACCAGCCCCGACCAGGTGACGGCGATCGACGGTCACATGCCCCGGCTTCAGGATCTGCCAGAGGGACCGGTGCGCACCAGCGCACAGCGCGCGCTTCAGTACACGCGGCTGCAGGAAGGGACGGCGATCGAAGGAACGCCGGTCCAGCACGTGTTCATCGGCTCCTGCACTAACGGTCGGATCGAGGACCTGCGCGCCGCCGCCACGATCGTCCGTGGCCGCCACGTCGCGGACGGCGTGCGCGCCATGGTCGTGCCTGGCTCGGGGGCGGTGAAGGCGGCGGCCGAGGCAGAGGGACTCGACCGCGTCTTCCTCGACGCTGGCTTCGAATGGCGCCAACCCGGCTGCTCGATGTGCCTCGCGATGAACGACGACGTGCTCGCCGAGGGCGTCCGCTGCGCCTCGACCACCAACCGCAACTTCGAGGGCCGCCAGGGTCGAGGGGCGATCACCCACCTGATGAGCCCGGCGATGGCCGCCGCCGCCGCCGTGACCGGCCGCATCACCGATGCCCGCACCCTGGAGACGCTGCCATGACCGCACCCGTTGTCATCGAGGGCCGCGCCGCGGCGCTTCGCATCGAGAACCTCGACACCGACCAGATCATGCCCAAGCAGTTCCTGCGCGGCATCGACAAGTCCGGCCTCAAGGATGGCTTGCTGTACGACCTGCGCTTCGATGCCCAGGGCCAGCCGCGGCCCGATTTCGTGCTCAACCGACCGGCCTATGCCGACGCGTCGATCCTGGTCGGCGGCTCCAACTTCGGCTGCGGCTCGAGCCGCGAGCACGCGGTGTGGGGGGCTGCAGCAGTTTGGCATCCGCGCCATCGTCGCGTCGAGCTATGCGGAGATCTTCCACTCGAACGCGATGAACAACCGGCTGCTGCTGGTGACGCTGCCGCCCGAGCAGGTCGCCCGCCTGATGGACGACGCGGACGATCTATCCGGCAACGGCGTGGCGATCGACATCTCGGCGCAGACCCTGCGCAGCCGCAGCGTGCAGGTGAGCTTCGAGCTGCTGCCCCGCCACCGGCGAATGTTCCTGGAGGGGTTGGACAGCATTGGCCTGTCGCTGACCTACCAGGACCAGATCGCCGCATTCGCCCGCAAGCACTGGGCCCGCTCGCCGTGGCTGAAGGACGTGGCCGCCACCGCGCGGGCGCGGCTTGGCAACACCTGAGGCATGTGGCGACGGTCCGCAGGACCGCCGCACCGGGTCGAGCGGCCGGCAGCCCTCACGGGTGCCGGCCGCTTCGCAGCTTGGCGGGTATCAAGTCCACGCTGCCGCCTCGGCGACGGTGAATGCCGTCATGTTGACGATGCGCCGCACCGTGGCCGAAGGCGTCAGCACGTGCGCGGCCTTGTCTACCTCCAGCAGGAGGGACCGATCCCAATGCCGCGCCCGGCGACGCCCTAAGCGGGTTGTATGCGATGCACCGGAAGGACGACTGTCGGCCACAACCTGTCCGTCGCCAGTGGCCGCTATCGGGTACGTTTCAAGTTGCCAAGCTCGGCCGCGCCGAGGCGGATGAGTTCATTGCCGAAGTCTGTTCGTTGGCGGCCCGTGGTCGCAGACCAGCCACGGGCGCAGGCAGTGCCTGGGACAAGCGCCCAGGGTGTGTCCTCCTAGGCGTCATGCGCAGAGTCAAAGCGTCGGATGCAGGTCGCGCACCGTGCTCACGCTCTCCAGCAGCGAGGCCACATGCAGGATGGTCGACTCCGCGAGCCAACTGCCCACGAGCTGAACGTTGATGGGCATCCCTTCCTTGCTCGTTCCGAAGCGCATCGAGATGCCGGGCAGGCCGGTCACGTTCAGGGGAACGGTGGCGCCTTGCAGGTAGGTGGCATCGACCTTCTGGCCGTCGATGACGAACTCGGCGACGCCGTGCTTGTGTGCCGGTATCGGCAGGACATGCGTGAGTAGCACGTCGAAGTTCTTGAAGTACTCGGCGTAGCCGTCGCGGATGCGTTCGGCAGCCTGCTCAGCGTCGATGTAGTCGCTCATCGACGTATCGGGCAATCCCAGCATCGTCTTGGCCATCTTGTAGAGCTCGTCCGCGCTGCGGCCGGCCGTCGCCTCGGCGAACGCGGGCTTCATTTCCATGACGTGCAGGCGGTTGAAGACGTCGAGTGCGAAGTCCTTCTCGAGCGCCGGGATGCCAACGGCTTCCACATGCAGGCCCAGACCCTTGAGCGCATTGGCCGCGGCCACGACCGTCGCCTTGACTTCTGCGTCGACGGGGCCGAAGCCGGGGCCGGTCATGTATCCCACGCGCAGCTGGCGGTGCGGCTGGCGACCGATACCCGCGTCGAAGGCGGCGGCGCTCGTCGAAAACGCGTCCTTGCCGTCCGGCCCGGCAAGCTGCGAGAACGCCAGCGCCAGGTCGCGGATGCTGCGCGCCATCGGGCCGACGTGCCAGAAGCGGCGCGGCGCGCGCGGCCAGATACCGGTCATCGGGACGCGACCATGGGTTGCCTTCAGCGAGACGATGCCCGTCTGAGCCGCCGGGCCGCGCACGGAGATGGCCAGGTCGGTACCGAGACCGATGGGGGACATGCCGGCAGCGATGGCGGCCGATTCGCCGCCGCTGGAGCCGCCAGGCGTGCGGGTCAGGTCCCACGGATTGTTCGAGCGGCCGCTGAGCAGGTTGTCACTCTCGATCCAGTATGAGAACTCAGGAAGGTTCGTCTTGGCCAACAGGATGCCGCCGGCCTCCTTCAGGCGGGCCACGCTCTCGGCGTCGGCATCGGGCTTGCGACCCTTGAAGATGGGAGAGCCGCGCTGCGTCAGCACATTGGCGGTGTCGATGGAGTCCTTCGCGGTGAAGGGCACGCCATGCAGCGGGCCGACTTCCTTGCCTTCCTTGAGTGCCACGTCCGCGGCCAGGGCCGCCTGCAGTGCGCCATCCGCGAGGGTCACGATGGCATTGACCTTGGGGTCGACCACCTCGATTCGGTCGAGGTGCGCCTGCACGACTTCCACGGAGGACAGTTCGCGCGTACGGATGAGTTCTGCCAGCTTGGTGGCGTCGAGGAAGGTGATGTCGGAGTTCATGGAAGTCCTTTCAGATTTATATACCAACCACTTGGTAGATGAATGATAAAGGCTAGAATTTGGACTTGTCAACACCCGCTTGTCGAAGAGGTATTTGAGGTGGGCCGGAAGCCAGACCCGAACAACGCTCGCGAAGCCATCCTGGAGGCCGCCAAGAAGGCGGCGCAGTCTCGTGGCTATGCGGGCTTGAACTTCCGTGAGCTGGCGGAAGAGGTCGGCGTCAAGCACGCCAGCCTGTACTACCACTTCGACACCAAAGGTGACTTGGCGGCTGCTGTTGCCAAGCGCTACTGGGAGAACACCGCAGCGAGACTCGAAGCGATGGCTGCCGAGTCGCCAAGTCCCGATGAGGCGCTGCGCCGGTATCCGGAGATCTTTCGCAAGTCACTCCAGGATGCAAACCGCATGTGCTTGGCAAGCTTCATGTCTGCGGAGTACGACGACCTGCCTGAAGCGGTCAAGACGGAGGTGCAACGGTTCGCCGATGTCAACGTCGCTTGGTTGACCAAGACGCTCGTCGCAACTGGACTTGCTCGGGATGTCAGCGAGCAGAGAGCCAAGGCAATCTACGCCGCCGTCGCTGGCGCCCAGCTCATGGCGAGAGGCCGCTCCGACATTGCGCTCTTTGATGCGCTGATGGACGGCTATCGAAGCGCCGGACTGCTGCCAGCATAGGCAGCCGGGGAACCAGAAGTTCACGCTCTCGTTCGCGCCGGCGCCCGTCGCTTCGCTTGCCTGGTGGGCTAACGGGACTCCCCCAGATTGAACTTTCCGAACGACTGGCATGTGGCGGCCAAATCGCAATCGAGCTACCGCTGTGGGTCGGCAGCGTCAGTTCGGTCCCAGTGGTAAGCAGTCGGCCGCGGAGCGCCAGACTGCCTCGAGCACCGCCTACGGCCCCTCCACCTCGTACTGCTCACATTCGAGCGTCCCGCGGTTGCGAGGTCCAACGGCTGCTAGATGGCAGACAGCGTGAGTTCACCCTTGGTGCTTGACCGGCCGGAACCGCTGCATACCGGTCGTCCACCTACTTCGGATGCAGGTGCGTTAGATCAAGCCCTTTGATCTGAAGGTTGCGCATAGCCGCGACCTGTGGCTCAAGCGGATAGAAGATGTCCCCGTAAGCCTCCACGATCTCGTTCGTGGGCGTGTGCCCAATGATTGCCTCACGCACCTCAGGCGGGATACCAGAGGCAGCCTTCTGCTTGCACACAGCGACGAAGCTATGCCGAAACGAGTGAAAGACCCGTGACGGATCGGTAATTCCAAGCTGGTGGAGATAGCGCCCGAACCAGGTCGAAAACGTCGTGCCCAGCTTGTTGTAGGCGTCTCGCTTCAGCATGGGGAACAGCCGCCCTGCCTTCACGCTTGCGACGTAGTCAAGGAAGCCCAGCCTGACCAACTCCTCGTGAAGCGGCACCTGCCGCACGGAGCTGCTGTTCTTGACCTGCCGCTGCCCCTCAGCGTGGATGACGAGGTAGTGCCCGTGCTCCTCATCCTTGCGGACGTCTTCCGCGTGGAGCTGCGCCAATTCCTCAAGCCGTGCCCCCTGGAACAGCGACAGCAACGGCAGCCAGTACTGAGACGCGCCGAGCGACTTGCGCGGCACGAAGCCCGGCTGGTAGACCGGTCCCGTGAAGATGGTGTTCAGCTCCGCAACGGTGAACGGCAGCCTGGTGCGGCTCTTCAGTTCGACCTCGTCAAGCGCCACCTCCACCCCATCGAACGGGTTGACGCTGATCTTGCCGTCCTTGCGGGCACATTCGAAAGCGGCGCGCAGGAACCCGATGCACTTGGCCACCGTGCGACGCGACGCCTTGCCACTGTCGATGAACCGGTTGCGAAAGCTCACGGCATCCTGCTTGGTCAGCATCGCCGGGGTGGTGGCGGTGGTTCGGGCCTTAAGTTCCTCGAACGCCTGCTCGAAGGCACGCACCGTCTTCAGCGGTCGGTTGGGCTTCCACCCTTTCCACAGCCGGAACACGTCGTCGTAGGTCAGCGCGTCGAGCGGTAGCAGCGGGATGTCGACGGACTCGCCCCTGCGGCGGCGCAGGATCGCGTCGTACACCTCGATCTCGGCCTGCTGGAAGCGCCTGGCCAAGCGCTCATACGCAGAGCCGCGAGGCACCCGCAGGTCGATGGACGTTAGAAACGCGTCCAGGCTGCGGTACACGTCGCCGAGGAAGCCGCGCGCGTAGTTGTCGCGCAGCAACGGCATCCAGTCGCTCAGGATGTCCAGATCGAGCTGCCGCGCGCTGGCGTCGAGGCCGCGGATGCGCTGCAACTCGTCGTCAGCCAGCATCGAGGACCGGAACCGCAGGCACAAGGCCTCGATGTCGGCGTCGCTCAGGTGAAAGATCGCACCGCTGTAGCCGTCAACCAGGCGACGGGTCTGCCTGGCCAGCGCCGTGAACTCGCGCTCGAGTTGTTCTTTGTGCTCGACGGCGCGTCGATGCGCCTCGCGCTCGTCGCCCGTCTTCAGGCTGACCGACACCATCTTGCGTCCGTAGGCGCTGATCAGCTCCTTCGGCACGCGGGCGCGGAAGTAGTAGACCGCGCCGCGACGGGTGATGTGGTGGGTGCTGGGCATGGGCCGAAAAGCAGTTTGTGCATCAGTTGTGTGCACCACTTGCTATCGACCGGGCCGGCCAAGGCTTGAGTTCCCTGGGGAATCAAGCACTTAGCGCTGTTTTGGTGGAGACGAGGAGGATCGAACTCCCGACCTTCGCATTGCGAACGCGACGCTCTCCCAGCTGAGCTACGTCCCCGAAAAGCCGCGCAGTGTAGCACTGCGCGAAGCGCTCACAGATCGAGCACCAGACGCTCCGACTTGGCACGCGAGCAGCAGGGCAGGAACTGGTCGTTGGCGGCCTGTTCCTCGGGGGTGAGGTACAGGTCCTTGTGCTCGACCTCGCCCTCGAGCACGCGGGTGAGGCAGGTGCCGCACACGCCCTGCTCGCACGACACCGGCACGAAGACGCCGTTGGCCTCCAGTGCCTGCACCACGGTCTGCGCGGCCTCGACGCGGATGACCGCGCCGCTGCTCTTGATCACCACGTCGAAGTGCCGGTCGGCGGCGGAGTGGGCCTCGACGCCGGCGAAGTACTCGTAGTGCACGTTGGCCTCGGGCCAGCCGGCATCGGCGGCCTGGGCTCGCACCGCCTCCAGGAAGCCCTTCGGGCCGCAGACGTAGAGGTGCGTGCCGGCCGCGGGCGACTTCAGCGCCGACGGCAGGTCCAGCTTCTGCTCGGCCGCGCCGTCGTCGTGGTGGAACAGCACCTTGTCGGCGAAGCCGCTGGCGCGGATGCGCTCGGTGAAGGCGGTGCGCGCCGGCGAGCGGCAGGCGTAGTGGAAGGTGAAGTCGCGGCCCAGCGCATGCAGCCGCTCGGCCATCGCCAGGATGGGGGTGACGCCGATGCCGCCGGCGAACAGCAGGCTGCGCGGGGCGTCCTCGACCAGCGGGAAGTGGTTCTTCGGCGCGCTGATCTGCAGCGTGTCGCCTTCCTTCAGCCCGTCGTGCATGGCCACCGAGCCGCCGCGGCTGGCCGGGTCGCGCAGCACGCCGATGAGGTAGCGGTGGCGCTCGCCGGGCGGGTTGCACAGCGAATACTGGCGCAGCAGGCCGCCGGGGGCGTGCACGTCGATGTGCGCGCCGGCGTCGAAGGCCGGCAGTTCGCTGCCGTCGGCGGCGACCAGCTCGAAGCCGGCAATGCCCTCGGCCTCGACGGTCTTGCGCGCCACGCGCACGGTCAGCAGGGAAGTTGTCTCGTTGGTCATCACGCCACCTCAAGGAAACGCCGGGCGGCCCCAGGTTTCCTTGCCCCTTGGGGGGCAGGGCGGGCGATCGCTCGGCCTGGGGCTTTCAGAAGGGCGGCAATGGTATCAACGCGGGGGCATGGCCGCGGCCAGCAGCTGGCCGGCCAGCTCGCGGGCGGTGCTGCGCAGCAGCGGCAGCCGTTCGGCCGCGATCCCGGCCGCGCCATGGCGCTCGGCTTCGGTGCCGGTCACCAGCGCGGCCACCGGCCGGCCGTCGTCGCCCGGCACCGGCACGGCCACCAGCCGCAGCTCCAGCGGCAGCAGGCGGTCGACGACGGCATGGCCCTGCTCGCGCACCTGCCGCACGCGCTGCACCAGGTCGTCGGGCAGGCCCCACGTCCGCTGGGAGCGGTGGCCGCAGCGCTTCGCGGGCGCAGTAGCCCGCCACCGCCGCGTCGTCCTGGCCGGCCAGGAAGACCAGCCCCGCGGCACTGGCGTGCAGCGGCTCGCGGTGGCCCAGGTTGGGCGGCTGCTCGTCGGGCGTGCGCGACACGGGGAAGTTGGAGGTGCAGGCCACCGTCGACACGTCGCCGTCCGGCAGCACCAGCATGCAGAAGCCCTGCAGCGCCTGGCTCAGCCGCGCGACCAGCGGCCGCGCGATGTGCGTGAGCTGGGTCGACGACAGGTAGCCGTGGGCGAAGGTCAGCACGCGCGGCGCCAGGCGGTACTGCACGCCGTCCTGCTGCACGTAGCCCAGCACCTGCAGCGTGTGCAGCAGCCGCCGCACCGCCGCGCGGTGCAGGTGGGTGCGGTGGCTGACCTGCGCGATGGTGAGCGGGCGGCGCTGCTCACGGAAGGCGTGCAGCACCGACAGACCACGCGCGAAGGCCATGACGAAGCCGCGGTCGCCCGACCAGGGCTGCAGTTCCTCGGCCACGGTGCCGGGCGGCGGGCTGGTGCCGAATTGCACCCGCGCCAGGCGCAGCTGCGCCTCGTCGCATTCCGGCACGTCGGACACGTCCGGCAGGTCGTGCGGCGACGCGGCCATCGTTCGTGGGGTCAGGCGGGGTACAGGCCGCGCACCTGCCCGAACACCCGCGTCATGCCGAACAGCGCGTCGACGTGCGGGCTGGCCAGGCCGAGGTGGGCGCCGATCTCGCGCACGGCGCCGACGATGGCGTCCAGCTCAAGCGGCCGGCCGGCTTCGACGTCCTGCAGCATGGAGGTCTTGAAGGCGCCGAGCCGGCGGGTGACGGCATGCCGTTCCTCCGGCGTCTGCGCCACCGCGCAGCCGATGCGCTCGCCGATGGCGGCCGTCTCGGCCATCGCCGCGCTGCAGAAGGCGCGGGTGAGCGGGTCGTCGAGCAGCCGGTCGACCGTGGCGCCGGTCAGCGCCGACATCGGGTTCATCGTCAGGTTGCCCCACAGCTTGTACCAGATGTCCCGCCGCACATCGGCCGAGCAGGTGACGTCGAACCCGGCGGCGGTGAGCACGTCGGCCAGGGCCTGCAGCCGCGGGCTCGGGCCGCCGGCCGGCTCGCCGACGATGAGGCCGCGGCCGCTGCGCCAGTGGACCTCGCCGGGCGTCGCGACGGCCGCCGCCAGGTGCACCACGCAGCCCAGCACCTGCGCCAGCGGGATGGCGCGGGCGGTGGCGCCGTCGGGGTCGACGCTGCGCAGCGCCAGGCCGCTGGCCTGGCCGGCCTGTTGTCCAGCGCAGAACCACCAGGGCACGCCGTTGATCGCCGGCAGCACGAGGGTGCGGTCGTCGAGCAGGGGCGCCATGCCCGCGGCCACCGCCGGCATGGCCGGCCCCTTGACCGCCACCACCACCAGGTCCTGCGGCCCGAGCGACCGGCTGTCCGCCACCGCCTGCACCGGTGCCTGGAGCAGCGTGCCGTCCGGCCGCTGCACCCGCCAGCCGTGGCGCTGCAGCGCGGCCAGCGTGTCGCCACGGGCCACCGCCGACACCGCATGGCCCTGGGCCGCCAGGTTGGCGCCGATGACGCCACCGATGGCGCCCGCCCCGTAGATGCACACCCTCACCGTCGGTCCTCCGTCGCCGTCAGAACCGGCATTGTCCCTTGCCGGGCGGTCGGCCACGACCCGGCGCCGCCGCCGGCGTCACGGCGCCGACGCTATAGTCGCCGGCCCCTGAAGGCCGGCGGTTCCTGGCGACCGCCGCGGCCGCCGGTGCCAACGGCCGCCCCTGTCCCGCCCATCGCCCTCGCCCCCGTCCGTGCCCTCACCTCGATCGTTCCCGGCTGGCAAGCGTCCGATGGTCGGCGCGGTGGTGGTGGTGCTTCATGCGGTGCTGGGCTGGGCGCTGCTGCGCGGGCTCGACCGCAAGCCGGCCGAACTGCCCCGGCCGCCGGTGGAGGCGACCATCGTGACGGAGGCGCCGCCCCCGCCCCCCGCCACCGCCTCCGCCACCGCCCCCTCCCCCGCCGCCACCGCCGCCGCGCCCGGTGCCCGCACCGCGGCCGGCGCCGGCGCCTGCGCCACGGCCTGCACCGGCGCCGGCGCCCACGCCGGTGCCCGCGGTGCCCGAGCCGACGCCCGCCGTGCCGGTGCCAGCGCCTGCGCCGGCACCGCCTCCCGCACCCGCCGCACCGCCGGCGCCGGCGGCACCGCCCGCCCCGCCGGCGCCGCCCGCGCCACCGGCCCGCACGCCGCCGCAGCTCAACTTCGGCGCCTGCGTCGTGCCCTACCCCGAGGCCGCCAAACGCGCCGAGGTCGAGGGCTCGGTCACCATCGCCTACACGCTGGACGTCGACGGCCGGGTGGTCGAAGCCCGCGTCCAGAAGTCCAGCGGGCCGACGCGCGAGCACAAGCTGCTGGACCGCGCGACCCTCGACGCCACGCTGACCTGCCGCGGCCGCGCCGGCACCGTCGACGGGCGGGCCGAGCGCAGCGCGGGCACGGTGACCTACCACTGGCGCCTGACCGATTGAACCGAACGAAGCGAGCCCCATGACCCGACCGTCCCTTCAAGCCCTTCGCCGCAGCGCCGCCATCGCCCTGCTGGCCACCCTCGCCGGCCTCGCCCAGGCGCAGGGCGGCGCGGCCGAGAACCCCTATGGCCTGGCCGCGCTGTGGGCGCAGGGCGACGTCGTGGCCCGCGGCACGCTGGTGCTGCTGGTGCTGATGTCGGTGGCCAGCTGGGTGGTGATCGTCGACAAGCTGCTGATGCAGCGGCGCCTGCTGGCGCAGGCCGCGCTGGCCGAGGAGCGCTTCTGGAAGGCCGGCAGCGTGAAGGCCGGCGTGGAGGCCCTGCCCGCCGACAGCGCCTTCCGCACCATCGCCCAGGCCGGGCTGCAGGCCGAGGCCCACCACGAGGGCACGCTGGTCGAGCGCATCGACCGCCACACGTGGATCTCGATGTCCGTGCAGCGGGCGGTGGACCGCACCGCCAGCCGGCTTCAGGACGGCCTGGCGCTGCTGGCCACGGTGGGGTCGACAGCGCCCTTCGTCGGCCTGTTCGGCACGGTCTGGGGCATCTACCACGCGCTGACCGCGATCGGAATCGCCGGCCAGGCCAGCATCGACAAGGTGGCCGGCCCGGTCGGCGAGGCGCTGATCATGACCGCCATCGGCCTGGCCGTCGCCGTGCCGGCGGTGATGGGCTACAACTGGCTGATCCGCCGCAACAAGGCGGCGATGGAGCGGGTGCGCGCCTTCGCCGCCGACCTGCACGCGGTGCTGCTCGCCGGCGACGCCCGCGTGGTGGCCTGACCGATCGGGGCCGCACCATGGCGATGAGCATCGGCCCGGCCGACGGCGACGACGAGGACGCGCCGCTGTCCACCATCAACACCACACCGCTGGTCGACGTGATGCTGGTGCTGCTGATCATCTTCCTCATCACCATCCCGGTGGTGACGCAGACGGTGCCGGTGCGGCTGCCCGACGAACGTCAGCAGCCGACGCAGGCCAAGCCCGACGACATCGTCATCGCGGTCGACCGCGACGGCGCGGTCTGGTGGGGCCTGCAGCGGCTGCCCGACGCGGCCGCCCTGCTGCAGCGGCTGCAGGCCGCCGCGCGCCAGGCGCCCGCGCCGCAGGTCCAACTGCGCGGCGACGCCGACACGCCCTACGAGCACATCGCCCGCGTGGTCGCCGCCTGCCGCCAGGCCGGCATCGCCAAGGTGGGCTTCATCACCCTGCCCTCGGCGCCCTGACGGAGGACCGCATGGCCATGTCCCTCGGCAGCCCGGACGGCGACGACGAACCGATCGTCGAGATGAACACCACGCCGCTCATCGACGTGATGCTGGTGCTGCTGATCATGCTCATCGTCACCATCCCGATCCAGACCCACGCGCTGCGGGTGGACACCCCGCGGCCGAGCAGCAGCCCGCCGCCGACGGAACCGGCGCCGCAGCGGCTGGTGATCGAGGCCGACGGCAGCGTGGACTGGAACGGCGAGCGGCTGGCCGACCGGTCGGCGTGGACCGCGCGGCTCGACGCGCTGGCCGCGCAGGCCGACCCGCCGACGCTGACGATCAAGCCCGACCGCCGCGTGCCCTACCGCCACGTGGCCGCGCTGCTGGCGGCGGCGCAGCAGCGCGGGCTGCAGAAGGTGGCGATCGTCGACGACCCGACGCTGGCACCCTAGAGGGCCGACAGCGCCACCATGGCGCCGAGGCCGACGAACAGCGCCGCCGCCAACCGCCGCACCCAGTGCAGCGGAATCCGCTGCATCAGCCGCGGACCCCATACCGCCACCGGCACGTTCGCCAGCAGCATGCCGGCCGTCGTACCGACCACCACCGCGCCCAGTTCGGGGAAGCGGGCCGCCAGCGCCACGGTGGCGATCTGCGTCTTGTCGCCCATCTCGGCGGCGAAGAAGGCCAGCGCGGTGGTGCCGAAAACGCCCCAGCGGCCACGCGGCTTCGGCACCTCGTTCTCGTCGAGCTTGTCCGGCACCAGCATCCACAGGCCCATGGCGACGAAGCCGGCGGCCAGCAGCCACTTCAGCCGCGCCTCGCCCACCACCTGCATGAACCAGTGGCCCAGCGCGCCGGCCAGCGCGTGGTTGAGCAGGGTCGCGACCAGGATGCCGGCCACCACCGTGCCGGGGCGGCGGAAGCGCGTGACCAGCAGCAGCGTCAGCAGCTGCGTCTTGTCGCCGATCTCGGCCAGGGCCACCAGGCCGGTGGACAGCAGCAGGGATTCGATCAAACGGGACTCACGAGGCCGGGCGCGAAACGGATGACCGGCCGCGTCCGCCCGGCATGGGGTCGCGGCTGGCCAAAAGTCTCGCTGCACCGGCAGGTCGATCGGGGGTCGATCGGCCCGCCGGCTGCCCGCGCCATGCCACCGGGCGGTGGCAAGTGTGTTGACGCGGGCGCCCGTCGTCGTCGACGCCGGGCCGGCTACTCCCTCAAGGACATCGCATTCTAGGGTGACCGCCGTGCCCGGCGCCGCGGCCCTCGCGGCGGTCAGGTGGATTGCTCGATCGATCCGGGTTCCACCGCTCGAAGGCGCTTCGCAGCGGGCGATATAAGCCCGAATCGGCAATGCTGGCGACAGCCGGTGGAGAGAGGTCGCACATGAACCATCGACTCGATCGCAGGCGCGCCTGTGCACGCCTGGCCGCCCTGGCGGCCGTGCCCGCCGGGTCCTTCGCCCGTGCGCAGACGTGGCCCGCCAAGCCGGTGCGGGTGGTGGTGGCCTTCACGCCCGGCAGCGCCACCGACACGCTGGCGCGCACGCTCGGCGAGCGGCTGGCCGCCGCCTTCGGGCAACCGGTGGTGGTGGAGAACCGGCCGGGCGGCGGCGGCACGCTGGCCGCCGCGATGGTGGCCAGGACCGAGCCCGACGGCCACACGCTGCTCGTCACCTCCTCGTCCCACACGGTGACGCCGGCCACCCACGGCAACCTGCCGTACAACGTGCAGGCGGACTTCGCCGGCATCACACCGCTGGCCAACCTGCCCAACCTGCTGGTGGTGTCGCCGGCGCGCGGCTGGCGCACGCCGGCCGACCTGGTCGGCGCCGCCAGGGCCAAGCCCGGTGGCCTCACCTACGCCTCCGGCGGCCAGGGCAGCGCGGCGCATGTCAGCGCCGAGCGCTTCCGGCTGGCGGCCGGGTTCGAGGCGGTGCACGTGCCCTACAAGGGCGGGCCGGAGGCGCTGGCCGACGTGATGGCCGGCCGAGTGGACTTCTACTTCTGCCCCATCGCGCCGGCCATGGCCATGCTGCGCGACGGCCGGTTGGCGGCGCTGGCGGTCAGCGGCTCGCGGCGGGCGCAGGCGATGCCGGAGCTGCCCACCACGGTGGAGGCCGGTTACGCCAACTCGGACTACAACTTCTGGGTCGGCATGTTCGCGCCGGCACGGACCCCACGCGAGGTGGTGGCGCGGATCAACCAGGAAAGCCTGAAGGCGCTGCAGCTGCCCGAGGTGCGCGAGCGCTGGTCACGCCTGGGCGCGGAGCCGATGGCCTTGTCGCCCGAGGCGTTCGACCAGCACGTGCGCGAGGAGCTGGCCACCATGGCCGCGCTGGTGAAAACGGCCGGCATCCGGGCCGAATGAGGCCGGGCCGCGGTGCAGCCCGGCGTGCCCGGGGGTCAGGCCACCGGCTTGGCCACGGGCAGCTTCAACGTCCTGCCGTCGAGCCGCAGTTCATGGCCCAGCTGGCGCAGGCGCTCCAGCTGGTCGTAGTACACCGTCTCCTCGGACATCAGCCCCTGGTCGTTGAAACGGCACACCGCGCACAGGTGCTGCACGGTCTTGCGGCCCGTGGGCTCCAGGCCCAGCCAGGGGCCGAGGTGGGTGGCGGTCACCACGTTCTCGGCGATCACGTACTCGCCCAGCGCGACCATGCGCACGGACTCGATGTGCACGTCGGGGAAGGCGGTCCACCAGACGTCGTAGTACTTGGACACCGCCTCCTTGCCGTAGACCTTCTCGCCCGCGGCCACGACGTAGTACATCACGTCGTCGGCCAGCGTCTTCAGCGTGCGCTCGGTGTCGTGCGCGCTTTCGGCGGCGAAGTGCTCGCGCGCCATCTCGAGGTTGCGTTGTTCGGTCGGTCCCATGGGTCGGTGCTCCGTGCTCAGACCGGCGGATTATTCGGACGACGGCCCGTGCGCCCATACGCAGGGACCAGGATTGATCGGCCGATCTCGCTATCCCGTCAGGCTGTCCGTTGTCAGGAGGATCTGCTTCCATGTTGAACGTCGCCATTGAGGGCCTGGGCCGCTGGGGCACCCGGCTGGTGGAATCGGTGCAGGGCAGCCCCGCCCTGCGCTTCGTTGCCGGCATCACCGGCCGGCCCGAGGCGCATGCCGACTTCGCCCGGCGCTTCGGCCTGCGGCTGCTGCCCGCGCTGCAGGACGCGCTGACCGACCCGGGCATCGACGCGCTGGTGCTGGCGACGCCGCATTCGCAGCACGCCGACCAGATCGCGCGCGCCGCGGCCGCCGGCAAGCACGTGTTCGTGGAGAAGCCGCTGGCGCTGCGGCACGAGGACGCCGAGCGCGCGACCGACGCCTGCGAGCGCGCCGGCGTCACGCTCGGCGTGGGCTTCAACCGCCGCTGGTCGCCGGCATGGCAGGAGATGGCGCGGCGCATCGCCGCGGGGGAGATCGGCCGGCTGCTGCACCTGGAGGCCGCGCACTCCGGCCCGTCCGGCCTGCAGCTCAAGCCCGGCGCCTGGCGCTCGGACCGCGCCGAGTGCCCGCTCGGCGCGATGACGCCGCGCGGTGTGCATGCGCTGGACGCCGTGATCGGCCTGGCCGGCTGCGCCACCTCCGTGTTCGCCTTCAGCGACCGGCGCGTGCTCACGGTCGACCTCGACGACACCACCTCGCTGCTGCTGCGCTTCGAAGGCGGTGTCACCGCCAGCCTGTCCACCCTGCACGCGACCGCCGAATGGATGCGGGTGCACGCCTTCGGCAGCGCCGGCTGGCTGGAGATGCGCGGCGACACCGAGCTCACCGCCTGCGCCCTGCAGGGACCGCCCCGGCGCCTCGAACTGGCCCCGGTGGACAAGGAGCGCGCCGAACTGGAGGCCTTCGCACAGGCGGTGGCCACCGGGCGCCGCTTCGTGCTGCCACGCGAGGAGCTGCTCAACGGCGTGGCAGTGGTGGACGCCGCCCTGGCCTCGGTGACCAGCGGGCGGGCGGAGGCGGTCGCCGCGCGCGCGGGCCGCTAGAACGCGCCGGGCCCGGTGCCGCTCAGGCCGGCACCGGCACCGCCGCCGGCCGCGGCGGCTGCTCGCGGATCGGCAGGTGCAGCAGCGCCGCGGCGACGGCCAGCGCGATGTCGATCCACCACATCACGTCGTAGCTGCCCTGGCGCTCGTACAGCCGGCCGCCCAGCCAGGCGCCGAGGAAGCCGCCCACCTGGTGGGTGAACATGACGAGGCCGAACAGGGTGCCGAGGTTGGCGGCGCCGAAGAACTTGCCCACCAGGCCGACCGTCGGCGGCACGGTGGACAGGAAGGTCAGCCCCATCACCGCGGAGAACACCAGCACGACCGTGGCCGACTTCGGCGCCAGCAGGAAGACCAGCACCGCCAGCGCCCGCGAGGCGTAGACCAGCGACAGCAGGCTGCGCATGCGCCACCGCCCCACCGCCCAGCCCATGGCCAGGCTGCCGACGATGTTGAACAGCCCGATCATCGCCAGCGACCAGGCGCCCACCGACGGCGGCAGCCCGCAGGCCGCCACCACGCCCGGCAGGTGCGTGGCGATGAAGGCGACGTGGAAGCCGCAGACGAAGAAGCCCGCCATCAGCAGCCGGTAGCCGGGGTGGCGCAGCGCCTCGCGCACCGGCCGGCGGCTGGGCGCGGGCGCGGCGCTCGGGGCCGCCGTGGCGGCCGCCCGTGCCGGCGCGCCGCGCAGCACCCAGGCCGCCGGCAGGGCCAGCAGGACCAGCAGGGCCATGCCCTGCAGCGCCATCGCCCAGCCGCCGACGACGCTCAGGCCCTGCGCGATCGGCACGAAGACGAACTGGCCGAAGGAGCCACCGGCGTTGACGATGCCGCTGGCCATGCCGCGGCGTTCCGGGGGGATGAGGCGGGCGCTGGCGGCCATCAGCACCGCCGGGCCGGCGATGCCGGCCCCGCCCGCGCTGAGCACCCCGATGGCCAGCACCAGCCCGGCGGTGGTGGTCATGAAGGGCACCAGCGCCGTGCCGAGGGCCACCAGGAGCACGCCGGTGACCAGCACCCGGCCGGCGCCGATGCGGTCGGCCATCGCACCGGCCACCGGCTGCGTCACCCCCACCAGAGCTGGCCGAAGGCGAACGCCAGGCTGATGCTCGACAGGCCCAGGCCGGTGGCGGTGTTGAGGTCGTGCAGGAAGAGCCCGAACGACTGGCGCACGCCCATGGTGAGCGCGAAGGCGCCGGCCGCCGCCAGCAGGACCCAGGCCACCGCCGGCGGTCGACGCCCTGGGGCAAGGTCGGGGCTCATGACGGCACTCCTGTGATGTGAACGGGAATGGAACGGGGCAGCCGCTCAGGCGCCGTCCTCGTCTTCGGCGTCGAGGCCCTGCAGACAGTCGTCGAGCAGCGCGTGCAGCGCGACCACCCGCTCGACACCGAGGCGGGCGTTGAGGGACAGCTGCGCCTGCTTCCAGGCGCGCTGGGCCTCCGCCCGCTTGGCGCGGCCGAGCTCGGTGGCCTCGACCAGGCGGCTGCGGCCGTCCTCGCCCTCGCCCACGGTGACGTAGCCCTGCGCCACCAGCGGCTGCAGGTTGCGGCTCAGCGTCGAGGCGTCCAGCCGCATCTGCGCGGCGATGGTCGACGGCTTGACCGGGCCCAGCAGCACCACGTGCGACAGCAGCGAGTACTGCGTGGTCTTCAACCCGACGGCGGCGATGTGCGCGTCGTAGTGGCGGCTGACCGCGCGGGTGAGCTGGCGCAGCCGGAGGTTGGTGCAGCCGCGCGGCGCGGCGACCGGCTCCGCGTTCTGCGGCGTGTGCTGGCTCGCGGGGGCTGTAGCGGGCTTGACGGGCATTCGAGCATTGTAGCTACAATGCTTGCAACTGCAACCATTTCGGCTCGACCACCATGTCCGATCCCGCCGCCCCGACCGACGACGTCCTCGCCCGCTGGCTGGCGCGCGAGGCCGAGGTGCGACCCCGCTTCGCCACCCCGGGCGTGGCCCGGCCGGAGCAGCTGGTCGGTCGCAGCGGCCTGCAGGTGCTGCAGGCCATGCTCGACGGCGAGCTGCCGCCGGCGCCGATCGCCCGCACGCTCGACTTCATCCTGCTCGAGGTGGCCCACGGCCGGGCGGTGTTCCAGGGCCGGCCGGCCTTCGACCACTACAACCCGCTGGGCACGGTGCACGGCGGCTGGATCGCGACGCTGCTCGACTCGTCGGTCGGCTGTGCCATCCACAGCGCGCTGCCGGCCGGCAAGACCTACACCACGCTGGAGCTGAAGGTGAACTACGTCAAGGCGGTGACCGAGCGGGTACCCCGGGTGCAGGCCCAGGGGGAGGTGATCCACCTCGGCGGCCGCGTGGGCACCGCGCAGGCCCGGCTGGTGGGGCCGGACGGCACCCTGTTCGCCCATGCCTCCACCACCTGCCTGGTCATGGACCCGCGTTGAGAATGGGGGGTCCATCACGGGCCCCTCACCATGCGACTCCTGCACACCATGCTTCGCGTCGGCGACCTGCAACGGTCGGTCGACTTCTACACCAACGTCCTCGGCATGACGCTGCTGCGCACCAGCGAGAACCCCGAGTACAAGTACTCGCTGGCCTTCCTCGGCTACGGCTCGAACCCGGAGCACGCCGAGCTGGAACTGACCTACAACCACGGCGTGACCCGCTACGAGATGGGCACTGCCTACGGCCACATCGCCATCGGCGTGCCGGACGCCTACGCCGCCTGCGACCGCATCCGCGCCGCCGGCGGCAACGTCACCCGCGAGCCGGGCCCGGTCAAGGGCGGCAGCACCGTCATCGCCTTCGTGACGGACCCGGACGGCTACAAGATCGAACTCATCCAACGCGCCGAGGGCGAGGCCGGCAAGGGCTTGCGCTGAGGTTCAGGCGCTGCGGTACCGGGCCTTCGCCGCGATCGCCTTCCAGGTCGCCGCCTCGCGCCGGTGTGAGTCGAGCACCTCGGGCGCCAGCGCGCGCAGCGCCTTCAGCGGCAGTTGCATGCGGCGCACGGTCGCCAGCCGCTCGGCATGGCGGTCGATGAAGTCCCAGTACAGCGGGTTGAGCGGGCAGGCGCGCTCGCCGGCCGCCTGCTTCGGGTCGAAGCGGCAGCCGTTGCAGAGGCTCGGCCCCATGCGGGCGATGTACTTGCCCGAGGCCACGTAGGGCTTGGTCACGAACAGCCCGCCGTCGGCGAAGGTGGCCATGCCGACGACGTTGGGGGTCACCACCCAGTCGTAGGCGTCGACGTAGGCGAACCAGAACCACTCGTTCAGCCCGTGCGGGTCCACGCCCAGAAGGTTGGCGATGTTGGACAGCACCATCAGCCGGGTGATGTGGTGGCTGTGGCCGCGCTCGATCACCTGCCGCACCGTGGTGTCCAGGCAGTTCATCCCGGACGGCCGGCCCCAGTACCAGTCGGGCAGCGGCAGCGTGGCCTGCAGCGCGTTGGTGTCGGCGTAGAGGTCCCGGTGCTCCTCGTAGACCTGGCGCATGAACTCGCGCCAGCCGAGCAGCTGCCGCACGAAGCCCTCGACGCTGGACAGCGGCGCCCGGCCCTCGTGGTAGGCCGCCTCCGCGCGCTGGCACAGCGTGCGCGGGTCGAGGTGGCCGAGGTGGATCGACGCCGACAGCAGCGAATGGAAGAGCGCCGGTTCGTCGGCGTGCAGCGCGTCCTCGAAGGGGCCGAAGTGCGGCAGCAGGTGGTCGACGAAGTGGTCGGCCGCACGCTGGGCCTCGGCCGCGGTCACCGGCCACTCGAAGCCGTCCACCGCGCCGAAGCTGCCCCGGTAGCGCGTGCGCACCAGGTCCATCACCTCGCGCGTGATGGCATCGGGCTCGAACCGCGGACGCGGCGGCACCGGCGGCTCGCCGCGCCAGGGCTTGCGGTTCTCATGGTCCAGGTTCCACACGCCGCCCACCGGCTTGCCGCCGTCCATCAGCAGGCCGGTGTGGCGGCGGGCGGCGCGGTAGAAGGTCTCCATCAGCCGCGGGCCGGGCTTCGGGAAGACCCGCCGCCAGAAGGCCCGGTCGGTGATGAAGAAGGGATTGGGCTGCAGGTGCACCCAGGGCAACGACGCCACCGGCAGCCGCACCTCGGCCTCGGCCGGGCTGCTGGCGTCGAGCCGGTCGAAGCGCCAGCGCTCGCGCACCTCGGTCAGCGCGCGGTCGTACCAGTGCTCGCTGAAGTGCACCACCACCGGGTGGCCGGCCTGGGCCAGCGCCAGCGCCTGGTGGCGCTGGGAGGCGAGCAGCAGCACCAGCTTGTGGGCGTGGTAGGGCCGGCGCGCCGGCTTGGCGGCGGTCTCGACGAAGACCACCGCGGTCTCTTCGCGCGGGCCGTGGACCGTCGGGTCGAGCAGCGGATGAGACGGCTGCTGCTGGTCGTAGGGCAGCCAGACCCAGCGCTTGGGCGGCCTGCGTGGGTCAGGCCGGTGGCCCGCGATGCGGCGCCAGAACCCCTCGCCCGCCATGGAACGGGGCGTCAGCGGCGCAGGCCGGAGGCCTCCTGCGCCAAGGCGGTGATGCGCGCCCAGTCGCCCTTGGCCATGGCGTCGGCCGGGGTCAGCCAGGAACCGCCCACCACCTTGACGTTCGGCAGCGCGAGGTAGTCGCGTGCGTTGGCCATCGTGATGCCGCCGGTGGGGCAGAACACCACGTCGGTGAAGGGCCCGGCCCAGGCCTTGAGCAGCGGGATGCCGCCGGCCGCCTGCGCCGGGAAGAACTTGAGGAACGACAGTCCGTCGGCCTGCGCGGCCATCACCTCGCTGGCGGTGGCCACGCCCGGCAGCAGCGGCAGGCCGGCCTCGCGGCAGGCGGCGCCCACCTCGCGGGTGTAGCCCGGGCTGACGGCGAAACGGGCGCCGGCCGCCTGCGACGCCTTCACGTCGGCCACGCTGCGCACCGTGCCGGCGCCGACGATGGCCTCCGGCACCTCGCGGGCGATCGCTTCGAGGCCGGGCAGGCCGGCGGGCGTGCGCAGCGTCACCTCCAGCACCCGGACGCCGCCGGCGACCAGCGCGTGGGCCATCGGCACCGCCTGCTCCAGCCGGTCGATGACGATGACGGGGATGACGGGGCCGTGCTCGGCCAGCGACAGGGTGTTGAGCATGACGTGAAGATGTGGTTCAGGCGTCGGGCAGCCAGGTGCAGGCGCCCTCCTCCGCCGAATTGACCAGCCGGCGCATGCCGGCGAAGAGCTCGCGGCCGAGGCCGTGGGCGTTGTCGTCGGCACGGCGCGGGTCGATGACCGCCGGCTCGCGGGCCGCCCATTCGGCGGCGTCGACCAGCGCCTCCAGCGTGCCGGCCGTGGCGTCCAGCCGCACGATGTCGCCGTCGCGCACCCGGGCCAGCGGACCGCCGGCCAGCGCCTCGGGCGAGACGTGGATGGCCGCCGGCACCTTGCCGGAGGCACCGCTCATGCGGCCGTCGGTGACCAGCGCCACGCGGAAGCCCTTGCCCTGGAGCACGCCCAGCGGCGGCGTCAGCTTGTGCAGTTCCGGCATGCCGTTGGCCTTCGGCCCCTGGAAGCGCACGACGGCCACCACGTCGCCGTTCAGCTCGCCGGCCTGGAAGGCCCGGATCAGGTCGTCCTGGCCGTCGAACACCCGCGCCGGCGCTTCGATCACATGGCGGTCCTGCGGCACCGCCGAGGTCTTGATCACCGCGCGGCCCAGGTTGCCCTGCAGCAGCTTCAGCCCGCCGGTGGGGCTGAAGGGCTGCGTCGCTTCGCGCAGCACGGTGTCGTCGCCCGGCGCCTTGGGCAGCGCATGCCAGGTCACGCCGCCCTCGCCGTCGCGCTGCGGCAGCCGGGTGTAGGCGCGGATGCCCTCGGCGTGCACGGTGGCCACGTCCTCGTGCAGGCAGCCGGCGTCGAGCAGCTCGCGCAGCACGAAGCCGGGGCCGCCGGCGGCCTGGAAGGCGTTCACGTCGGCGCTGCCGTTGGGGTAGACGCGCGCCAGCAGCGGCACCACCGACGACAGCTCCGAGAAGTCGTTCCAGTCGATGACGATGCCGGCCGAGCGCGCCACCGCCACCCAGTGGATGAGGTGGTTGGTCGAGCCGCCGGTGGCCAGCAACGCCGCCATGGCGTTGACGATGGCGCGTTCGTCGACCAGCCGGCCGATGGGGGGTGAAGCGCTGGCCCTGCCGGTGGGTGATGGACAGCACGGTGCGCACCGCCTCGCGGGTCAGCGCCTCGCGCAGGCCGTCGTGCGGGTGGATGAAGGCGGCGCCCGGCACGTGCAGGCCCATCGCCTCCATCAGCATCTGGTTGCTGTTGGCGGTGCCGTAGAAGGTGCAGGTGCCGGGGCCGTGGTAGGCCTTCTGCTCGGCCTCCAGCAGCTCGGCGCGGCCGACCTGGCCGGCGGCGGCCTGCTCGCGCACCTTGGCCTTCTCGGCGTTCGACAGGCCGCTGCTCATCGGCCCGCCCGGCACGAACACGCACGGCAGGTGGCCGAAGTGCAGCGCGCCGATGAGCAGGCCGGGCACGATCTTGTCGCAGATGCCCAGCAGCAGCGCGGCGTCGAAGACGTCGTGGCTCAGGGCCACCGCGGTGCCCATGGCGATGGTGTCACGCGAGAACAGGCTGAGCTCCATGCCGGGCAGGCCCTGGGTCACGCCGTCGCACATCGCCGGCACGCCGCCGGCGACCTGCGCGGTCGAGCCCAGCTTGCGCGCCTCGTCCTTCAGGATGGCGGGGAAGCCCTCGTACGGCTGGTGCGCCGACAGCATGTCGTTGTAGGCGGTGACGATGCCGATGTTGGGCGCACGCTCGACCACCACCTTGAACTTGTCGCCCGCGGGCAGCGCGGCGAAGGCGTGGGCCACGTTGGCGCATCCGAAGCGGTCGGTCGCGGGGGGGGCGGTCGAGTCGGTCCTGCAGGCGCTGCAGGTACGGTTCGCGCAGCCGGCGGCTGCGCTCGCGGATGCGGTCGGTGACACGCTGGAGGACGGGGTTCATGCCGGGACCATTATGGACAGGGGACCGGTCCATCAAGCGCCGTGCCCAGGGCCCGCGGCGTCCGCCCGGACGGCAGGCATCGAACGCCGGACCGTCAGCGGACGGCGGCGGCCAGCGCGGCCTCGTGCCGCAGGCGCTGGGCCAGGGCGAGGTCGTCCGCGGTGCTCACCTGCAGCAGCACGCCGGGATCGTCGACCTCCACGCCGTGGGCGGGGTAGCGTGCCTCCAGCCGCTGTGCGCCGTCCCGGCCCTGCAGACGGGCGAGGTCGGAGTACAGCTCCGCCGAGAAGCCGACCGGCCGCGCGCGGCGGCCGCGGTACTGCGCGAAGGCGACGGGATGGTGGCTGAGCGCCCGCGCGACCGCCAGCAGCGTCGAGGCCCGGACCAGCGGCATGTCGGCCTGCCACAGCACCCAGCCGGCGGCATCCGGGCAGGCGCCGACGCCGCGGGCGATGGCCTGTCCCAGCGTGGGGGGGTGCCGGTGACTCCGCCTCGTCGGCGAGCAGCAGCACGTCTCGCGCGGCGGCCAGGCGACGCGCCGGTTCGGACAGCGCCGGGGTGGTCACCACCTTCAACGGCAGCTCGGTGGCCAGCGCCTGGCGCAGTGCCGCGGCCAGCACGCTGTGCTGGCCGTCCAGCGGCTGCTGCAGCGCCTGCACCAGCCCGCCGGCACGCCGGGCGCCCGGCAGCGCGAGCAGCACGAGGGCGGCAGGCGGCGTCACGGCCGCGGCCCCCGGTCGGCCATCGAGGGCCACGGGAATGCAAGAACCAACGTCTTCTCCTTGATCTGGCCGCAAGGATGGGAGGCGGTGCCGGGACAGGACACCCGGACCTCTACCTAAGGCCGGCACCCCATAGGGCCGACCCTCTGGCGCGAGGCGTCGCGGCGCTGGCCGATACTGGCGGGCATGGACCACGACCGCCTCGCCGCCCTGCGCAAGAGCTACGAACGCGCCGCGCTCGACGAGCAGGCCGCGGACCCGGACCCGCTGCGGCAGTTCGAGCGCTGGCTGACCGAGGCGCTGCAGGCCGAGCTGCCGGAGCCCAACGCCATGACGCTGGCCACGGTGGGCGAGGACGGCCGGCCCTCCAGCCGCATCGTGCTGGTCAAGGGCGTCGATGCCCGCGGCCTGGCCTGGTACACCAACTACGACAGCCGCAAGGGCCGCGACCTGGCGGCCCACCCCTTCGCCGCCCTGCAGTTCCACTGGGTCGAGCTGGAGCGGGTGGTGCGCATCGAGGGCCGGGTGGAGAAGACCAGCGAGGCCGAGTCCGACGCCTACTACGCCAGCCGCCCGCTGGACTCGCGCATCGGCGCCTGGGCCTCGCCGCAGAGCCGGCCGATCGAGTCGCGCGCCGTGCTGGTGGCCAATGCCGCCCGCTACGGCGCGCAGTTCCTGCTGCAGCCGCCGCGGCCGCCGCACTGGGGCGGCTACCGGCTGCGGCCGGACCGCTGGGAGTTCTGGCAGGGCCGTCCCTCCCGGCTGCACGACCGGCTGGAGTACCGCCCGTTGCCCGAAGGCGGCTGGCGGCTGCAGCGCCTGGCGCCCTAGCCAGGGAGGCCCCCAGCCGCTTGGGTCGGGCCGGGCGCTGGCTGGGCCTCAGAACCTGACGCGCAAACCCGTCATCAGCGACCGCCCCGGCATCGGCGCCAGCAGCCGCGCGCTGCGCAGCGCGCTCGAGTTGTAGGCCAGTTCGTTGGTCAGGTTGTCCAGCCGCACGAACCAGAGCGCGTCCGCCCCGCCGAGGTCGATGCGCCGGGTCAGCCACAGGTCCAGCTTGGTCCACGCCGCGGTCGCGACGTCGGTGGCGGGCACCCGGTCCTGTCGTCCGGCGTGGCGCAGCGAGGCACCCGCCTTCCACGGCCCCTGGGCCGCCTCCAGGCCGAGCGTGACCCGCCACGGCGCCAGCCGCGGCAGCGGTTCGCCGGTGTCGCGGCGTTCGCCGCGCACCAGGTCGCCGACGGCGTTCAGGTCCAGCGTCCAGCCGCGGTCGAGCAGCCGGGTGCGGGCCTGCGCTTCGAGGCCCTTCAACGTGGCCGGCACGGCCTGGAAGCTGTACTGCGGCACGTCCTGCGGGTTGCCGTCGTCGTCGACCAGGGTGACCAGCCCGGTCTGGTTGAGCGCGATGTAGTTGGCGAAGCGGGTCTGGTAGACCTGGGCGCGCAGGCGGTCGTGGCCGCGCTGCCACTGCAGGCCGACCTCGGCATGGCGGCTGCGCTCGGTGGCGAGGGCGGCATCGCCCACCTCATAGGCGCCGGTGGCCACGTGCAGCCCGTTGGCGAACAGCTCGTAGTAGGTCGGTGCCCGGCGGCTGCTGGCCAGCGAGCCGACCAGCGACAGCCCGTCGCCGCCGGCCGGCTGCCCGGACGCCAGCGGCAGCTCCAGCCCGAGCGAGGCGCTGCCCGGCGAGAACCGGCGGGCCTGCGGCGCGCCGAACTGGCCGCTGCCGTCCTCGTCGCCGGCGGACGACACCTCCACCCGTTCCTGGCGGGCGCCGACGGTCCAGCGGCTGGGGCCCAGCGACCAGCGCTCGAGCAGGAACAGTGCGCTCGACCGGGTGCGGGTGCTCGGCACGAAGGCCTCGTCGCCCAGCGCGGCGAAGCGGCTGTCCTCGGTCTGCACGCCGACCACGCCCTCGAAGGGCCCGAACGGCCGGTGCCGGGCCTCCAGCCGAACGTCGTGGCCGCGGTTGGAGAAGCGGGTGCCGATGCTGCCGTCGCCCTCGAACTCGGCGTGGCGGTAGCGGGTGCGCGAGGCCTCCAGCCGCAACTCGGTGAAGGGGCCGGACAGCTGCCGCCGCTCGGCCGAGAAGGCGGTCCGCTCGCGCTTCAGGCCGATGGTGATGTCCGGCTCGACGGTCACGCCGTAGTCGTTGCGCAGCGTCTCGTGCGACACGCCGACATGGCCCCGGGCGTCGGCCCAGGAGACGCCGAGCGCCGCGCCCTCGGCCTCGCCGGCGGAGTTCAGCACGCGGCGCCGCGGCGGCTCCACCGTGCCGTCGGGCTGCACCGGGGTGAAGGACGGCACGCGCAGGTCGCCGGTGCGGCGGCCGTGCAGGTCGAGGTGCCAGTTGAGTCCGGCGGCACCGCCCTCGATCACCGCCGCGGCGGCACGTTCGCGTGCGGCGCCGCCGGCACGCACCTCGGCGCGGCCAAGCACACCCTGCAGCGGCTGCCGCGGGATGCGGTTGTCGATGGTGTTGACCACGCCGCCGACCGCGCTGCCGCCGTACAGCAGCGTGGCCGGCCCGCGCAGCACCTCGACCCGCTCCACCGCCAGCGGGTCGACGGCGACGGCGTGGTCGAAGCTCAGGCTGGACGCGTCGAGCTGGGCGCCGCCGTTCTGCAGCACCCGCACCCGGTCGCCGTCGAGGCCGCGGATGACGGGCCGGCTGCTCTGCGGACCGAAGCCGCTGCCGGCCACGCCGGGCAGGCCGTCGAGCAGGTCGCCCAGGGTGGGCGCGCGCTGGCGCAGCAGTTCGTCGCCGGCGAGCACGGACGACGGCTGCACCGGCGAGCGGTCGCGCAGCGGGTTGCCGGTGATGGTGACCTCGTCGGTGCGTGCGGGCGCCGTCTGGGCGAGGACGGAAGGGGCAGGCCCGATCAGCAGGGCGGAGGTGGCGAGGGCCACGGCATGGCGCCGCGGCAGGAAGGTGGTGTTCGTCGACATGAAAGGGCGAAGGCAGGCCGCGAAGGGTCGCGGCGCACGGCGGCCACCGTCCCCTGCGGGGACCGGGCGGCCGAGACCGGCACCCGGGCCCACGGCCGCGGATGCCGAACGGGCACGCCGGCGCGGGGCTCCCCGGCGCGGCGTGCGGCGTCGTCAGCCCTGCCGCGGTGGGGCGCGCGCTTCGTAGGCGGCCGGGGGGGCGGTCGCCAGCCGGGCCTCGACCGGCCTCGCCTCCTCCGCCGCCACCTGCGGCGGCGCCGGCAGCAGCGGTGGCAGGACCACCGGCCCGGCATGGGCCAGCTGGTCGAGGACCTGGCACCACAGGCCGCCTTCGTCGTGGCCAGCGGTGGCCAGCTGGACCCACGGCGAATCGGCCATCGCCTGCAGCGACGGCAGGCGTCCCGATGGCACGGGCCGGTCCGCCCGGTGCCCTCCGCCGTGCAGCAGCGCCAGCGCCTGCGCCAGCAGCAGGCACACCGCGGCCAGCCAGATGGCGAGCGGGCGATGACGTCGGACGGCGAATCGGGTGGGCAGGTGCGGCACGGCGGTGGGCCGGCGTCCCGTGGGCCCGACGGGGCGCGGGACGGCGGCGGGGGCCGATGCTAGCCGACGGCGGCGACGCGGCGATGTCCGCCGCGCGGATCAGGCGCCGCGGCGGACGCGCTCGGCGAAGGTGCGCCTGAACTTCTCCACCTTGGGCGCCACCACGAAGGCGCAGTAGCCCTGGTTCGGATGGCGGGCGAAGTAGTGCTGGTGCTCGTCTTCCGCGCGGTGGTAATTGGCCACCGCGCAGCTCGGTCACCACCCGGCCGCCCGTCGCCTCCTGCGCCATGCCGATGACCTCGCGCGCCACCTGCTCCTGCTGCGCGTCGTGGACGTAGATGCCGGAGCGGTACTGCGTGCCGACGTCGTTGCCCTGGCGGTTCAGCGTGGTCGGGTCGTGGATGGTGAAGAAGATCTCGAGGATGTCGCGGTAGCCGATGCGCGCCGGGTCGAAGCGAAGCCGCACCACCTCGGCGTGGCCGGTGCGGCCGGTGCAGACCTGCTCGTAGGTGGGGGCGGCCGCCTGGCCGTTGCTGTAGCCGGACTCGACCGACAGCACCCCCTCGACCTGCTCGTACACCGCCTCCAGGCACCAGAAGCAGCCGCCGGCCAGGGTGGCTTCCTCGACGGCGGGGGAGGTGGGCGCGGCGGTGGTCATCTCGGTCCTTTCGGTGGCGGGCGGCAGCCCGGCGGCAGCGCATTGTCCGGCGCGTCGCGGCCGGGCCTCGCCACAATGCGGGCCGACCTCACACCGCGGATGGCTGCCGCTTGAACTCGCTCTTCGTCCAGCTCGGCCTGCAGCACTGGAAGCCGCTGCTCACCTCGCTGCTGTTGCCGCCGGTGCCGTTGCTGCTGTTGCTGCTGGCCGCCGGCGGCCTGCTGTGGCGGCGACGGACGGCGGGCTGGGCGCTGCTGTGGATCGGGGTGATCGGCCTGTGGCTGAGCACCAGCACGGCGGTGGCCGAGGCCTTGCGCGAGGTGCTGCTGTCGCCCCCGCCCGCCCTCTCCGGCCCGCAGGTCGACGCCGTCCGCCGCGAGGCGCGGGAACGGCCCACCGCCATCGTCGTCCTCGGTGGCGGCCGCGAGGACTTCGCGCCCGAGTACGCCGGGTCGAGCCTGACCGACAACTCGCTGGAACGCCTGCGCTACGGCCTGTGGCTGGCCCGGCGCACCGGCCTGCCGGTGGCCTTCAGCGGCGGGGTGGGCTGGGGCGACGGCGGCGCCGACCGGCCGGAGGCCGAGGTGGCCGCCGCCATCGCGGCCGAGGAGTTCGGCCGCCCGCTGCGCTGGGTGGAGTCGGCGTCGCGCGACACCCGCGAGAACGCACAGGCCATGCTGCGCCAGCTGCCCGGCGACGGCATCCGCCGGGTGCTGCTGGTCAGCCACGGCTGGCACCTGCCGCGTGCGGTGCGCGCCTTCGAGCAGGCCGCCGCGCACGCCGGGGTCGCCCTGGCCGTCGTGCCGGCGCCGATCGCCCTGGCCCCTCGCATCCGCCATCCGGTGCTGCGCTGGCTGCCCAGCGGCGAGGGGTTGGAACTGAGCCGCGCGGTCTGGCGGGAAGCACTCGGCCGGCTGGCCGGCGCTTGAGCACGACGCCGCGACACGGTCCCTGAAACGACAAACCCCTCCGGTCTTTCGATCGGAGGGGCGGACCGCCGAAGCGGTTGGCGGGGATCCGAGGGGAACTTGGCCTCGGGGCCCCTTGGTGCGCAGGGACTGCGTCACTCGATGGACCCGATCTGGATCGGGTGAACGGACCTTACGCCTGCACCACCGACCCCTGCAAGCGCGTTGAGGCTATTGCGCCCGGACGCACGATCGTGCGCCGCTCATCGGCCCGCCAGCAGCCGACTTGCCAGGTCCTCCATCCTGGCGGTCACCGCCGCGTCCATGGTGATCGGGCGCCCCCATTCCCGCGTGGTCTCGCCCGGCCACTTGTTCGTCGCGTCCCAGCCCAGCTTGCCGCCCAGGCCGCTGGTCGGCGAGGCGAAGTCGAGGTAGTCGATCGGGGTGTGCTCGACCAGCGTGGTGTCGCGCACCGGGTCCATGCGGGTGGTGATGGCCCAGACCACGTCCTTCCAGTCGCGGATGTCGACGTCGTCGTCGGTCACCACGATGAACTTGGTGTACATGAACTGGCGCAGGAAGCTCCACAGCCCGAACATCAGCCGCTTGGCATGGCCGGGGTAGGCCTTGCGGATGGAGATGACGGCCAGCCGGTAGCTGCAGCCCTCGGGCGGCAGGTAGAAGTCGACGATCTCGGGAAACTGCTTCTGCAGGATGGGCACGAACACCTCGTTCAGCGCCATGCCCAGCACCGCGGGTTCGTCGGGCGGCTTGCCGGTGTAGGTGGAGTGGTAGACCGCGTCCTCGCGCCGGGTCAGGCGGTCGAGGCGGAAGACGGGGAACCAGTCCTGCTCGTTGTAGTAGCCGGTGTGGTCGCCGAACGGGCCCTCCAGGGCATGCAGGTAGCCGTTGCGCTCCTTCAAGGGCACGCCGGCCGGGCTGATGCCTTCGAAACCGGGGGCCGCCGGCGGGATGTGGCCCTCGAGCACGATCTCGGCGCTGGCCGGCACCTGCAGCTTCAGCTCGCCTTCGCCCACGGCGGTGTCGACCACCTCGGTGCGGCTGCCACGCAGCAGGCCGGCGAACTGGTACTCCGACAGCGTGTCCGGCACGGGCGTCACCGCGCCGAGGATGGTGGCGGGGTCGGCCCCGAGCGCGACGGCGATGGGAAACGGCCGGCCGGGATGCGCGATGGCGAAGTCGCGGAAGTCGAGCGCGCCCCCGCGGTGGGCGAGCCAGCGCATGATGACCTCGCGCGGCCCGATGACCTGCTGGCGGTAGATGCCGAGGTTCTGCCGCAGCCGGGGCGACGGCCCGCCCTGCGGGCCGCGGGTGATCACCAGACCCCAGGTGATCAGCGGGCCGGCATCGCCGGGCCAGCACCACTGCACCGGCAGCTGGCCCAGGTCCACCTCGTCGCCCTGCAGCACCATGTCCTGGCAGGGGGCGCGGCGCAGTCGCTGGGGCTTCATGTCCCAGAGCGCCTTCGCGAGCTGCGCGAGACGCCCGGCGTCCTTCAGGCCACGCGGCGGTTCGGGCTCCTTCAGGCTGGCGAGCAGCCGACCGACCTCCCTCAACTCGGTGGTGTCGTCGGCGCCCATGCCGAGCGCCACCCGCCGCGGCGTGCCGAACAGGTTGCCCAGCACCGGCATGCGACGGCCGGGCGCCGGCTCGAACCAGAGTGCCGGGCCTCCGCCTCTGAGGACCCGGTCGCACAGGGCCGTCATCTCCAGGTGCGGCGACACCGGCTCGACGACGCGCCTCAGTTCTCCAAGCCCCTCCAGCTGGCGGACGAAGTCACGCAGGTCGCGGTACTTCATATCTGAAAGTAGTCACTTCGCATTTCCTTATTGTTGACCGGTTATGACGGCCCTTCCTAGAATCGTCCCAACCCGTCTACATACGGGTTAACCCGTGGCGCCGAGCAGGTCGTCACGGACCGCTGCCCGTCGCCGCCTTGTGCACCGTGGGTTTCGCCGGTGTGCTCCAAGGAGAGCGGCCGATTATCGACGTCGTCCTTCGTCGCCTCCCGCCAGGGAGAGACGCCGGGCGGCGACAGAGAAAGGAAGAACGATGACAGCGCTGCGCCTCCTGAGCCTTTGGGTCGTTGCGGTGGGGACCGGCATCGGCGTGTTCGTGCGCGACGTCGGCCATGGTCTGCTCGAGGTGGGCCACAACACGCTGGCCGTGGTCGGCCTGACGGTCGTCGCCCTGCTCGCCTTCACCGCCGGCCGCGACGACCTGCGGCATTCGGCCGAAGAAATGGCCTATGGCTGGCTGCAGGCCCGGCAGGAGGCGAAGGCCGAGCGCAACGGCGACCTGCTGTTCGCGCTGGCCGAGAACAGCGCGGTCACCCGCGCCACGGCCGCCGACCCGCGGGCGCTCAGCCGCCAGCAGGCCGCCGTCGCCCAGTGGCTGTCGCGCCGCTACCAGGTGGCCCCGGAGCCGCTGAGCCGTCTGGTGCAGGAGGCCTGGCGCGTGGGCCAGAAGGCGAACCTGGAGCCCACCCTGATCCTGGCCGTGATGGCCATCGAGTCGCGCTTCAATCCCTTCGCCCAGAGCCCGGTGGGCGCGCAGGGCCTGATGCAGGTGATGACCCGCGTGCACGACGACAAGTACCAGCCCTTCGGCGGCAAGCACGCCGCCTTCGACCCGGTGACGAACCTGCGCGTCGGCGTCCAGGTGCTGAAGGACTGCATTGCCCGCGCCGGCAGCCTGGAGGGCGGGCTGCGCCATTACGTCGGCGCGGCCGGCCTGCCCGACGACGGCGGCTACGGCGGCAAGGTGCTGGCCGAGCAGGGATACCTGCAGCGGGTGGCGGCCGGCAAGTCGGTGCCGGTGACGGCGCCGCTGCCGACCTTCGTCAAGGCCGACCCGCCCGCGCCGCGAGACGGCACCCCGGCCGTCCCGGCGGCCGACGAGCGCGTCGCCCTGCTCGACCGCTGATCCTGCGCCGCCCGGAGGGGCCGACGTGCGATTGCTACACTGCGCGCCGCGCGACTGGCGATAGGGACCGGCCCGAAAGGCACGGTACCCGAGGTGGATCACCACCGGGGAGCGCGAAGGCCGCCGCACCGATCCCCGTTGCGTGCCGGCCGCATCAGCCGTTCGCCTGGGCAGCCCTCAACCCGCCCGCTGCCGTCCGCGTGACGGCCGCCCGGTGTGGCGCGATGGCCCTTCGTTCTGAAGAGGACTGCCGAATGTTCGACCGTACCCATTCCACGCTTGCCGCCGTCGACCCCGAGGTCTGGGCCGCCGTCCAGGCCGAGAACCGCCGCCAGGAAGCGCACATCGAGCTCATCGCCAGCGAGAACTACACCTCGCCCGCGGTGATGCAGGCGCAGGGCTCGCAACTCACCAACAAGTACGCCGAGGGCTACCCCGGCAAGCGCTACTACGGCGGCTGCGAGCACGTCGACGTGGTCGAGGAACTGGCCATCGCCCGCCTGAAGCAGCTCTTCGGCGCAGCCCATGCCAACGTGCAGGCCAACTCCGGCTCGCAGGCCAACCAGGCGGTGTTCTTCGGCCTGCTGCAGCCGGGCGACACCATCATGGGCATGAGCCTGGCCGAAGGCGGGCACCTGACCCACGGCATGCCGCTGAACATGAGCGGCAAGTGGTTCAACGTGGTGAGCTACGGCCTGAACGCCGAGGAGGCCATCGACTACGACGCGATGGAGCGGCTGGCCCACGAGAAGAAGCCCAAGCTCATCATCGCCGGTGCCTCGGCCTACAGCCTGCGCATCGACTTCGAGCGTTTCGCCCGCGTGGCCAAGGCCGTCGGCGCCTACTTCATGGTCGACATGGCGCACTACGCCGGCCTGATCGCCGCCGGCGTCTACCCCAACCCGGTGCCGCATGCCGACGTCGTCACCTCGACCACCCACAAGAGCCTGCGCGGCCCGCGCGGCGGTGTGGTGCTGAGCAACGACGAGGCGGTCGCGAAGAAGATCAACAGCGCCATCTTCCCCGGCATCCAGGGCGGCCCGCTGATGCACGTCATCGCCGGCAAGGCGGTGGCCTTCCAGGAGGCGCTGCAGCCCGAGTTCAAGGCCTACCAGCAGCAGGTGGTGAAGAACGCCGCCGCGCTGGCCGAGACGCTGGTCGAGCGCGGCCTGCGCATCGTCTCCGGCCGCACCGAGAGCCACGTGATGCTGGTCGATCTGCGCGCCAAGGGCCTGACGGGCAAGGAAGCCGAGACACTGCTCGGCCTCGCTCACATGACCTGCAACAAGAACGCGATCCCGAACGACCCGCAGAAGCCGATGGTCACCAGCGGCATCCGCCTGGGGTCGCCGGCGATGACGACCCGGGGCTTCAAGGAAGCGCAGGCGCGGGCCACCGGCCACCTCATCGCGGACGTGCTGGACAAGCCTCACGACGAGGCCGTGCTCGCCGAGGTGCGCGCCAAGGTGGCCGCGCTGACGCGCGACTTCCCGGTCTACCGTTGAACGACGCGCACCGCGGACGGGGCTGACGCCGGCATGCGCTGCCCCTTCTGCAGCCACACCGAGACCCAGGTCGTCGAGACCCGGGAATCGGACGAGGGCGACGTGGTGCGCCGGCGCCGCCGCTGCCTGAAATGCGACAAGCGGGTCACCACCTACGAGCGGCCGGAGATCGCGCTGCCGTCGGTGGTGAAGAAGGACGGCTCGCGCACCGACTTCGACCGCGCGAAGCTGCGGGCGTCCATGCTGCTGGCGCTGCGCAAGCGGCCGGTCAGCATGGAACAGGTGGACGCCGCGCTGGAGCGCATCGAGGACAAGCTGCTGACCAGCGGCGCCCGCGAAGTGGCCTCCTCGCGCCTGGGCGAACACGTGATGCGGGAACTCAAGCGCATCGACAAGGTGGCCTACGTCCGCTTCGCCTCGGTCTACCGCAGCTTCGAGGACGTGGACGAGTTCCGCCAGCTCATCCGCGACATCTGACCCTCCGCCGGGGGAGGCGCCGCCCCCCCCCCCCCTGCGGGTGCCGCCGGCCGCCCTTCGGGGGACGCGCGGCCGGCGGCCGGTTCCTACAGTGAGGTCCATCCCACCCGATGACCGTCACCCGAGGAGCCGCCATGACCACCACCATCGCCGCCCGCACCGCCCGCCGTTCGTCGCGCCTCAGCCGCGGGGTGACGATGGTCGAGATGGGCATCGTGCTCGCCATCGTCGCCGTGCTGTCCTGCGTGGCCGTCGCCAGCACCCGCGGCATGAAGGACCGGCAGCTGCAGCAGGGCGTGGCGGCGGAGCTGGCCGGCGACATCCAGTGGCTGCGCATGGAGGTCAACAGCCGCGCCCAGCCGCTGCGCCTGACGCTGGACCGCAATGGCCGGGGCAGCTGCTACATGATCCACAGCGGCCCGGCGGACGCCTGCCGCTGCGAGGCCGACGGCCCGGCGCTGTGCAGCGGCGAGGCGCACCTGCTCAAGGCGGTGTACCTGCCGGCGCAGCTCGGCGTGTCGGTGGCCAAGATCGGCACCGGCCGGTCGACCGAGGTGCGGCCGGGCAGGCTGACCTTCTCGCCGACGCTGACGGTGGAGGTGGCCCGCCAGGGCGGCCCGGCGATCCGCCACGTCGTCGCCATCACCGGCCGCCTGCGCAGCTGCGCCGAAGGCGGCGCGGTCCAGGGCCTTCCGGCCTGCTGACCCCCTTGAACAGGGGGGTGGCCCGGACTGGCGGCCATTTGCCCGGGACAAGCGGCACGGCGCCGTGAACCGTGAAGCACCGCACGATACGTTTCGCATCATGCCGTTGCCAACCGACCGCGCCGCTGCCCGTCGGCGCGGTTTCACGCTGATCGAACTGATGCTCGTCATCGTCGTGCTCGGCGTGCTGGGGCTCGTCGCCCTGCCCTCCTACCGCGACGCGGTGGTGCGCAGCCGGCGCGCCGACGGCGTGGCGGCGCTGACGGCCGTCCAGCAGGCGCAGGAGCGCTGGCGCTCCAACCACCCCAGCTTCACCACCAGCCTGGCCGACCTGCGGCTGGCCAGCACGTCGCCGAGCGGCCACTACGTCATCGACATTCCCTCGGCCAACGGTCGCACCTACCAGTTGCGGGCCACCGCGACCGGAGGCCAGACGGCGGACGCCGACTGCAAGACGCTGCTGCTCAAGTTCGACGAGAACCTGTGCGTCGACGGCGTGTGCCACGGCATGGCCACCGAGCACAAGGCCATCACCGCCGCGGGCGTCGAGTACCCCGCCCCCCGCTGCTGGAACCGCTGATGCGCCGCCGCTTGTCGTCATCCGGCTTCACCGTCGTCGAGATGATGGTGGTGGTGGTCGTGGTCGCGGTGCTGCTGGCGCTGGCCGTTCCCTCCTTCACCGACCTGCTGGCGCGGCAGCGCCTGGCCGCCGCCGGGGCGGAGCTCGCCTCCAACCTGCAGCTGGCTCGGTCCGAGGCACTGCAGCGCCAGCAGCAGATCGGCGTCGCCTTCTCGCCGGCCGATGCCTGCTACGTCGTCTACCCCATGAAGGCGGCGGACGGCTGCGATTGCCGCACCCATTTGTGCGACGTCGGCATGAAACCCATCAAGTTCACCACGCTGGAACCCGCATGGGCCATCCACCTGTCCACCACCGCGCCGGTGCTACAACTGGTGCCCGACCGAGGCGCGCCGGTGGCCGCGGTCAGCGTGACGCTGACCCACGGCCGGGCGGGCAGCCTGGTGGTCACCATGGCGCCGTCGGGTTCGGTGTCCGCGTGCGCCAACGGCGCGCCCCTGGGGAGCCTGCCGACATGCTGAACAAGATGCCCGCCCGCGGCCAACGCGGCCTGTCGCTGGTCGAGCTGATGATCGGCATCGCGGTGGCGCTGTTCATCCTCGCGTCGGCGTCGGTGATGATGGCCGGCCAGCTCAACGAGAACCGCCAGCTGCTGCTGGAAACGCGGGTGGACCAGGAGCTGCGCGCCGCGGCGCAGGTCATCACCCGCGACCTGCGCAACGCCGGGTTCTCGCAGGAGGCCGCCAAGCAGGTGAACTACCTCGGCGCGGGGCGCAACGCGTTCGCCACCCGACTCGAGGTCGGCACCGAGACCGAACCGACCGAGCAGGTCAACCTGGCGGTCGCCGACGACGATGTGTCGGCCGTGCGCGACTACGGCGTCGTGCTCGACAACGAAGCCACCGGCTACAAGCTGCAGGACCAGGTGATCCGCGTGAAGGTGGGCGACGCCTGGCAGCCGCTGACCGACCCGCACACCGTCCGCGTCACCCGGTTCACGCTGTGGGCGACCGATTCGACGGTGTCGCTGGCCGACACCTGCGCCACCGCCTGCACCGGCGCCGACTGCCCGCGGCAGCTGATCCGCACCCTTCACCTGGACCTCGCCGCCCAGGCCCGCCACGACCCCCGCGTCACCCGCGGCTTCACCAGCCAGGTGCGGCTGCGCAACGACGCCGTGCTGGGGAGTTGCCCGGCATGAGGCCCGCCCTTCTCTTGGGGCAGCGGCGCAGCGCCCGCGGCATCGGTGCCCTGGCGGTCGTCATGGTGCTGCTGTTCATCGCCATGCTCGCCGCGGCCTACGCGAACCGCAGCCTGCTGCTGGAGCAGCGCATCTCGGCCAACCACTACCGCAGCACCCAGGCCTTCGAAGCGGCCGAGGCCGGGCTCGAATGGGCGCTGACCCAGCTCAACGCCGGGCGGGTGGACGCCCAGTGCCGGCCGACGACCGCCAGCGGCCATGCGCCGTTCGTGTTCAGGGCGGCGGGCGCGGCGAGCGCCGCCTCCGGCCTGTTCGGCCAGCCGCCGAGCGAGGGTGCCGAGGACAGCTTCATGCGGCCGGTGTGCATCGCCCGTGACGGCGGCGCCGGGTGGGACTGCCACTGCATGCCCACCGGCCGGCCACCGTTGTCCACGTTGACCGACGCCGGCCAACTCGACCGCCCGCTTTTCGTGGTCACCGTGTCGTCGGCGCGCATTCCGGGCCAACTGATCACCGAACGCTACCCCCGGGTCCTCACCGTCAAGGCCGAGGGCTGCAACCGCGTGCTGCAGGAGGGCGCCGGCTGGCGCTGCCGCAGGAACAGCCCCGAGGGCCGGGCCTATGCCGAGCTGGACGTTCGCGCCGCCCTGGTGCCCGCACTGGCCACCGCGCCGACGGCGCTGCTGACGGCCAAGGGCGTCGTCGACCTGGGCGGCGCTGCCGCCACCCTGGCCCGCGGCAGCGCGGCGACGGCGCCGGCCCGGCGCTGCTGGCCGGCTCGGCCATCGTCAACGACGGTGCGGCCCAACTGCTGGCCGCCGCCGGCACCCCGGCCGCGTCGCTGAAGGTCGCCGGCAGCGCCAGCCTCGCGTCGCTGAACGACGACCAGTTCTTCGCCGCCTTCTTCGGCATGCCGCCCGCCCCCTATGGCCGGCTGCCCGGGGTGCGGCGGCTGGCCTGTCTGGATGCGGCCGACTGCGCCGCCAAGCTGCAGCACGAGTACGACGGCGGCCACCGCCAGCTGCTGGTCAGCGGCGACCTGCCACTGACCAACCTCACCCTCGGCTCGCCGGCCGACCCGGTGGTGCTCATCGTCAACGGCCGCCTGACCGTGGGCGACGAGGTGCGGCTGCACGGCTTCGTCTTCGGCCAGGAGCTGCGCACCGGCGCCAGCGCCGCCAACAGCCAGCTGCGCGGCGCGGCGGCCTTCGGCGCCGTGGCCCTCACCGGCGGCGGCCTGTCGCTGGTCTACGAGCCCGACAGCCTGTCGCGGCTGAACCTGCTCACGGGCAGCTGGGTGCGGGTGCCGGGCAGCTGGAGGGCATCATGAAGCCGCATGCGAGACGTCAGCGTGGCGTGTCCCTCGTCGAGGCGATGGTGGCCTTCGTCGTCGCCGGCTTCGGCATGCTGGCCTTGGTCGGCGTGCAGTCGACGCTGCGGTCCAACGCCGACATCGCCAAGCAGCGCACCGAGGCGCTGCGCCTGGGCGAGCAGTACCTCGAGGGCCTGCGCGCCTTTCCGGACCTCGCGCGTTACGCCCAGCTCGAAGCGGAGCCCGCGCCGGCACCGGTCACCGTCGGCAACGCGACCTACACCATCGCCAAGGCAGTGCAGGCCCGCACCGCGCCCGACCCGGAGCGGCTGGAGATCACCGTCACCGTCAGCTGGCAGGACCGGCTGAGCCCCGCCAACGAAACCAGCTCCGTGGTGCTGTCCAGCGTGATTGCGGGCATCGACCCGGCGCTGTCGGGCTGGCTGGCCGCGCCGCCGGTGCCGTCGGCCTGGCACCGCCCCCACGGCCGTCATCCCAGCATCCCGCTGCAGGCGGTGGAACTGGGGGGTGGCCGCAGCGGTTTCGTGCCGCCGGGGGCCGACGGCATCGCCTGGGTGTTCCAGAACGGCACCGGCCGCGTCTCGGTGTGCGCGGTGGCGCCCGGCACGCTGACGGTCGGCCTGACCGCCGGCGGCCTGACCTCCTGCACGCCGCAGAACGGCTACCTGGTCAGCGGCCACGTGCGCTTCGCCACCGGCACCGCCGCCGTCACCGCCGCCGAGGCGGAGAACCCCACCAGCCCGGCGCTCGACCTGGCGGTGATCCTCACTGCCACCCTCGGCAGCAGCCCCGGCTGCTACGACGACGCGCCGATCGGGCCGACCCTGGCCACCAGCGTGGCCTACTACTGCCTGGTCTACGGCGCCGGCGACAGCGGCCGGTGGTCCGGCCGCGTCGACGTGCTGCCCACCGAGACCGCCGGCTGGACCACCACCCCCGGGGCCGACAACAGCCACAAGGTCTGCCGCTACTCGGCTGACTACGACGGCAACACCAGCATCGGCAACGACGAGCACCCGGCGAGCTACGCCGACGTGGCGGCCAGCCTGGTGAACCAGAACTTCCTCGTCATCCGGGCCGTCAACGCCTGCCCCACGGACGTGGCGCCCAACCCGGCCGCCGGCGACTTCGTCAACAGCAACACCGTGCAGCACGCGCCGGTCAGCGGCGGCTGAGCCTCGTCGGCCGTCGGCCGACAATCGCGGCATGCCTCCCGCCGACACCTCCCGCTTCAGTCCCGAGGACCGCGCCGCGATGGCCGAGGCGCTGGCGGCGGCCGAGGCGTCGATCGCCCTGTCCGACCCCAACCCCCGCGTCGGCTGCGTGCTGGTCGGCGCGCAGGGCCAGCGCGCGGTGGGCCACACCCAGCGTGCCGGGCAGGCCCATGCCGAGGTCATGGCCCTGCGCGCCGCGCGCGAGGCCGGCTGGGACCCGCGCGGCGCCACCGCTTACGTCAGCCTGGAGCCCTGCAGCCACTTCGGCCGCACGCCCCCCTGCTGCGATGCATTGATCGCGGCGGGCGTGGCGCGGGTGGTGGCGGCGGCCATCGACCCCAACCCGCGGGTCGCCGGCGGTGGGCTGCAGCGGCTGCGCGAGGCCGGCCTCGCGGTCGACCACGGCCTGATGGCCAACGAGGCCGAGGCACTCAACGTCGGCTTCTTCCACCGCATGCGGCATGGCCGGCCGTGGGTGCGGCTGAAGGTGGCGGCCTCGCTCGACGGCCGCACCGCCCTGGCCGACGGCCGCAGCCGGTGGATCACCGGGGCGGACGCCCGGCGCGACGGGCAGGGGTGGCGCCGCCGGGCGCAGGCGGTGCTGACCGGCGTCGGCACCGTGCTGGCCGACGACCCGCGGCTGGACGTGCGCGACTGGCCGGCCGCGCTGCAGCCGCTGCGCGTGGTGCTGGACCGTGGCCTGCGCACCCCGCCCTCGGCGCGGCTGCTGGCGCCGCCCGGGGCGGTGCTGCTGGTGGCCGACCCCACCGCCGGCGCGCGGGCCGACGCGCTGCGCGAGGCCGGTGCGGAGGTGCTGTTGCTGCCCGAGCCCGACCGGACCTTCGATGCGCTGCTCACCCTGCTGGCGGGCCGCGGCGTCAACGAACTGCACGTCGAGGCGGGCCCGACGCTGAACGGCGCCTTGCTCGCCGCCGACGTCGTCGACGAACTGCTGCTCTACCTGGCGCCGCTGTGCATCGGCCCCGGCCGGCCGCTGGCCGACCTGCCCGCGCTGCCGGGCCTGGACGCGGCCGCGCGCTGGACCTGGACCGAGGCGGTGCCCGTCGGCGCCGACCTGCGCCTGCGCGCCCGCCGCCAGCCACGTTGAAGGGCCGGCCGGCACAATCGGCGCCATGTTCACCGGCATCATCACCGCCGTCGGCCGCATCGCCGACGTCCAGCCGCTCGGCACCGGCGCCGACCACGGCCTGCGCCTGACCATCGAGACCCCGCCGGGCTACCTCGACGACTGCGGCCTCGGCGACAGCATCGCGCTCAACGGCGCCTGCATGACGGTGACCGCCTTCGACGCCGCGGCCGGCCGCTTCACGCTCGACATCTCGGCCGAGAGCCTGCGCCTGACCGCCGGCCTCGACCGGCCCGGCCGCATCAACCTGGAAAAGGCGCTGCGTGCGCACGACCGCCTCGGCGGCCACATCGTCAGCGGCCATGTCGACGGGCTGGGCGAGGTGACGCACTTCGCCCCGGTGGGCGAGTCGTGGGAACTGCGCATCCGCTGCGACCGCGCGCTGGCGCGTTTCCTGGCCTACAAGGGGTCGATCACCGTCAACGGGGTCAGCCTCACGGTCAACCGCGTCGCCGACGACGCCACCGGCTGCGAGTTCAGCATCAACCTGATCCCGCACACGGTGGAGAACACCGCGCTCGGCGACCTCGCGCCGGGCCGCCGGGTGAACCTCGAGATCGACCTCATCGCGCGCTACGTCGCCCGCATGCTGGAGACCGCGCCGGCGGCCCGCTGACCACCGTGCCGCACCGGCCCCACAAGGGCCTGCGCCGTAGGCCCCCGCCTACAATCCGCCGATGCCCATCTCCCCTGTTCCCGAGCTGGTCGCCGAGCTGGCGGCCGGCCGCATGGTCGTCCTCGTCGACGAGGAGGACCGCGAGAACGAGGGCGACCTCGTGCTCGCCGCCGACCATGTGACGCCGGAGGCGATCAACTTCATGGCGCGCTACGGCCGCGGGCTGATCTGCCTGACGCTGACCCGCGAACGCTGCGAACGCCTGCAGCTGCCGCCGATGGCGGTGCGCAACGGCACCAAGCACGGCACCGCCTTCACCGTCTCCATCGAGGCCGCCGAGGGCGTGACCACCGGCATCTCCGCCGCCGACCGGGCGCGCACCGTGCAGGCCGCGGTGGCGCGGCACGCTCAGCCCTCGGACCTGGTGCAGCCCGGCCACATCTTCCCGCTGCAGGCGCAGGACGGCGGCGTGCTCATGCGCGCCGGCCACACCGAAGCCGGCTGCGACCTTGCCGGCATGGCGGGCTGCAGCCCCAGCGCCGTCATCTGCGAGATCCTCAAGGACGACGGCACGATGGCGCGGCTGCCCGACCTGGAGGTGTTCGCCCGCGAACATGGCCTGAAGATCGGCACCATCGCCGACCTCATCCACTTCCGCAGCCAGAACGAGAGCCTCGTCGAGCGCATCGGCAAGCGGCCGCTGTCCACCGCCCAGGGCCGCTTCGAAGGCCATGTCTTCCGCGACCGTTTCGGCGGCCTGCACCTGGCGCTGGTCAAGGGCCAGTGGAAACCGGGCGAGGAGATCGTCGTGCGGGTGCACGAGCCGCTGTCGGTGCTCGACCTGCTGGACAGCGGCGACTGCGGCCATTCGTGGCCGCTGCCGCAGGCGCTGGCGACGCTGCAGGCCGCCCCCGCCGGCGTGGCCGTGCTGCTCAACTGCGCCGAGGACCAGGGCGCGCTGCTGCACCGCCTGCTGCCCGGCAGCCAGCCGGCGCCGCCGGCCAAGACCATGGACCTGCGGCTGTACGGCGTGGGCGCGCAGATCCTGCGCGAGCTGGGCGTCACCCGCATGCGGCTGCTCGGCGCGCCGCGCCGGATGCCGAGCATGACCGGCTACGAACTGGAGGTGACGAGCTTCGTGCTGTCCTCCGACGCCGCCGCGCGGGAGGTCGCCCATGCAGGGCGCTGACCGCGGCCAGGCCGGCGCGCTCGACGGCCGTGGCCTGCGCGTGGCCGTGGTGCAGGCACGCTTCAACGCCGAGCTGACCGGCACGCTCTGGCGCGCCTGCCGCGACGAGCTGCGCTCGCTCGGCGTGGCGGACGATGCCATCGTGCACGTCGAGGTCGCCGGTGCGCTGGAGGTGCCGCTGGCGCTGTCCGCGCTGGCACGCCGCGGCGGCGTCGACGCGCTGGTCGCGCTCGGCTGCATCGTGCGCGGCGAGACCTACCACTTCGAACTGGTGGCCAACGAAAGCGGCGCCGGCGTGACCCGCGTCGGCCTCGACCACCACCTGCCCATCGCCAACGCCATCCTCACCGTCGAGAACGAGGCCCAGGCCTGGGCCCGTGCCGAGGACAAGGGCCGCGACGCCGCCCGCGTCGCGGTCGAGATGGCGCGGCTGCTGGCCTCGCTGGCCGCCCCCACCGGACCTTTGACACCGTGATGACCCCCGCGACCCCCGGCCCCGCCGCCAAGAAGCCGCCGGGCCCCGGCCCGCGCCGCGCGCCGCCCAAGTCCGCTCGCCGCCGCTCGCGCGAGCTGGCGCTGCTGGGCCTGTACGAATGGCTGGTCGGCCGCGCCGAGGCGCCCGACATCGAGGCCCACCTGCGCGAGCAGGAGGGCTTCGACAAGGCCGACCGTGTGCACTTCGACGCCCTGCTGCACGGCTGCATCGGCGAGGCGGCGGACCTGGACGGCGTGCTCGCCCGCCACGTCGACCGCAAGACCACCGAGCTGTCGCCGGTCGAGCACGCGGTGCTGATGATCGGCAGCTACGAGCTCAAGCACTGCCTGGACGTGCCCTACAAGGTGGCCATCAACGAGGCGGTGGAACTGGCCAAGGGCTACGGCGGCACCGACGGCCACAAGTACGTCAACGGCGTGCTCGACAAGGCCGCGGCCGAGCTGCGACCGGCCGAGGTGCAGGCGGCCCGGGCCGCCGGTCCCCGGCGCTGACCCGGGCCCGGCCAGCCGCCTCGTGGCGGGCATCGTCGTGGAGTGCGCGGCAAAAGCCCGCGTTTTCGAACCGACGACGGGCTGGTCCGCGACCTAAGCTCATCGGGTGAGCCTCTTCTCCGCCAGCCACGCGCCCACGGTCTTCGCCTCGACGGTGGCCGAGCCGCCACCGGCCGACGCCCTGGACAGCCTGCTGCTGGACGACTCGGCCCCGGACGACGACCGCCCGCTGGCCGAGCTGCCGACCATCGGCCGCATCGGCCGCTACGAGTTGAAGCACCGCCTGGGCGAAGGCGGACTCGGCTGCGTCTACGCCGCCTGGGACCCGCTGCTGTCGCGCGAGATCGCGCTCAAGGTGCTGAACCTGCAGCTCACCGCCGAGGACGCGCCGGCCGCCGAAGCCCTCTTCCTGCAGGAAGCGCGGGCGGCCGCGCGGCTGACCCATCGCCACATCGTCACGGTCTACGACGCCGGCAGCAGCGACCAGGGCCTGTACCTGGTGATGGAGCGGCTGAAGGGCCGCGACCTGCGGCAGGCGCTGGCCGCCGGCTGGCGGCCGACGGCCAGCCAGGCGGCGCACGTGGTGCGGCGCCTGGCGGAGGCGCTGTCGGTGGCGCACGCGCAGGGCGTGGTGCATTGCGACGTCAAGCCGGCCAACATCTTCCTCGCCGGCGACAGCCCCAAGCTGCTCGACTTCGGCATCGCCCGCGTCACCCGGTCGGGCGGCCCCGGTGGCGCCGGCGGCGACGCGCCGGGCCACTGGGTCGGCGGCTCGCCGGCCTACATGGCGCCCGAGGTGCGCGACGGCCGGCCGGCCGACGGCCGCAGCGACGTCTATGCCCTCGGCGTGGTGCTGCAGGAGCTGCTCGCCGCCCGTCAGGCCGCGCAGGAACAGCCGCCCGACGCCGCCCAGCGGCGTCTGGCGGCCATCGCGGCCCGTGCCGTGGCGCACGACCCGGCGCAGCGCCTGGGCTCGGCCTCGCTGCTCGCACAGGCGCTGCGCCTGTGGCAGGCCCAGACATCGCCACGCCGTCGCGACGGCCTCGGGCCGCGTCGCTGGTGGCCGGCCCTGCTGTCGCTGGCGGTGCTGGGCGCGGTGCTGCTCTGGCCCAAGGCCCGGCCGCTGCCCGTGCATCCGGCGCCGGTGGCGGCCGCGGCGCCTGCCGCGGCGGTGGCCGTCCCCGTCGAGGCCACGCAGCCCGCCGCGCTGACCGCAGGGCCGTCGCCGGCGGCAACCCCGCAGACGGCCGACGAGGCGCCGGCGACCGCCACCCGCGTCGCCCAGGCCGGCCCGCCGCCCCGTGCCGAACGCCGCCCCCGCCGCACCGAGCCGGCCCGGGCGCCGGAGGCCGTCCGGCCCGCCGCCGCCACGCCGGCCGCGGCCGCGGTGCAGGGCCAGCTGCACCTCGCGGTGACGCCGTGGGCCGAGGTGGAGATCGACGGTGCGCCCGCCGGCGTCACCCCGCCGCTGTCGCGGCTCATGCTCTCCGAGGGTGCCCACACCATCGTGTTGCGCAACGCCGACTTCCCGCCGCACCAGGTGCGCGTCACCGTGTCGTCCGAGCAGCCCACGGTGGTCCGCCATCGCTTCGGCAGCCCCTGACCGCCATGCCGCCTCGTCGCCTTCGAGCACCGACGTCGGCGTGGACCCTGCTGGTCCTGCTGGCAGGGTGCGCGGCACCGCCGCCGCCCACCGGGCTCACCGACCTGGTCGCCCGGCCCGCCGAGCAGGCGCTGTGGACCGGCTGGCGCGCCTACGACGACGGCGAGTACGCGCAGGCCGAGAAGTCCCTGCGCGAGTCGCTGGCGCTCGGCCTGGCCGCCCCGCGCGACCGGGCGCAGGCGCACAAGCTGCTCGCCTTCGTGCTGTGCAGCCGCCGGCAGCTGGACGATTGCGAGCAGGCCTTTCGTGCCGCCCGCGCCGCGGACCCGGCCTTCGACCTTGCCCGCTCCGAGGCCGGGCACCCGCTGTGGGGACCGGTGTGGCGCCGGGTGGCCGGGCGCTGACCCCGCCGCGCCGGGCCGTCCCGGCCCGCCCCGCATAATCGCGGCTCCCGCCCGACCGACCGCGTCGGGCGCTTTCCTTCCGACCGCTGCGCTTCTCGCCCGCCTTGGCCCTGCCCGCCGCCGATCGATCCGACCGCCCGGTGGTGCACCGGGAGCCGGTGCGGGTCTACTGGGAAGACACCGACGCCGGAGGCGTCGTCTTCTACGCCAACTACCTGAAGTTCTTCGAGCGCGCCCGCACCGAATGGCTGCGCTCACTCGGCTTCGGCCAGCAGCGGCTGCGCGACGAGACCGGCCTCATCTTCGTCGTCACCGAGACCACGGTGCGCTACCACCGGCCGGCGCGGCTGGACGACCGGCTGGAACTCACGGTGGCGTTGCATGCTCTGCACAGGGCCTCGCTGCGCGTGGTGCAGCAGGCCTGGCGCGGGGACGAACTGCTGGCCGAGGGCGACATCCGCATCGGCTGCGTGTCGGCGGCGGACTTCCGGCCGCAGCGCCTGCCGGCACCGCTGACGGCGGCGCTGGCCCCTCTCGACAACCACACCCAGGAATGAACCAGGACCTTTCGATCGTCACGCTGGTGCTGCACGCCAGCGCCGTGGTGCAGGTGGTGATGGCCGGGCTGCTGCTCACCTCGCTGGCCAGCTGGACCGTCATCTTCGGCAAGCTGCTGGGCCTCGCCCGGGTGCGGCGCGACAACGACGAGTTCGAGCGCGAGTTCTGGTCCGGCAAGAACCTCGCGGACCTGCAGCAGCAGGCCGCGGCGCGGGCAGACGGCGCGCCGCTGGAGCGCATCTTCGCCAGCGGCATGCGCGAGTTCCTCAAGCTGCGCGAGCGCCGGCTCGACGCCGGCGCCCAGCTCGACGGCGCGCGGCGCGCCATGCGCGCCAGCTTCCAGCGCGAGCTCGACGCCATCGAGTCGCACCTGTCCTTCCTCGGCTCGGTGGCCTCGGTCAGCCCGTACATCGGCCTCTTCGGCACCGTGTGGGGGATCATGCACGCCTTCGTCGGCCTGTCGAACCTGCAGCAGGTGACGCTGGCCACGGTGGCGCCGGGCATCGCCGAGGCGCTGGTGGCCACCGCCATCGGCCTGTTCGCCGCCATCCCCGCGGTCATCGCCTACAACCGCTTCGCGCGCGACATCGACCGCATCGCCATCCAGCTGGAGACCTTCATCGAGGAGTTCTCCAACATCCTGCAGCGCAACGCCGCCGCCGGTGCCGCCCCGGCGCCGGCGCCGGCGCCGCGCTGAGGGCCGAGCGCCATGGCCTCCGTCAGCGCCCGTTCCGGCAGCCGCCGTCGCCGCGGGCTGTCCGAGATCAACATGGTGCCCTTCATCGACGTGATGCTGGTGCTGCTGATCATCTTCATGGTCAGCGCGCCGCTGATCACCACCGGCGTGGTCGACCTGCCCAGCGTCGGCCGCGCGGCGCAGCGGGCGCCGAAGGTGGTCGAGGTGGTGATCGGCAGCGACGAGAAGCTCCAGCTCAAGGTCGACGGCGGCGACGCGAGCGGCCTCACGCTGGGCGAGCTGCCCGCCCGTGTGCGCAGCGCCCAGGGCGGCGACGCCCAGGTGCCCGTGGTCATCTCCGCCGACCGCAACGTCAAGTACGACCAGGTGGTCAAGGTGATGGACAGCCTGCAGCGACAGGGCGTGCAGCGGGTGGGCTTGTCGGTGAAGCAGGGTGGCTGAGACACCGACCCGCGGGCCGCACGCCGGGCCGGCGCAGGCGCCCGGCGAGGGGCTGCGGCCGCGCAAGCCGCACCGGCTGGGCACCGGGGCCCTGCTGGCCATCGGCGTGCACGTGCTGCTGCTGCTGGCGCTGACGGTGCACCTCCACTGGCGGTCGGAGACACCGTCGGCGGTCAGCGCCGAGCTGTGGTCGGCCGTGCCGCAGGTGGCGGCGCCACCCGCCGCGGAGCCGCCGCCCCCCGCGCCCCCCACCGCCAGCGGCGCCGACCCCCGCACCGCCGCCGCCGGCGCCGGTGGTCGACCGCGACGCCGACATCGCCCTCGAGAAGAAGAAGCGCGAGGCCGAACGCGAGCGCGAGCGGGAACGCGAGCAGCAGCGGCAGCTGGCCGAGAAGCGCGAGCGCGAGGCGGAGAAGAAGGCCGCCGCCGAGAAGAAGAAGGAGGCCGAACGCCTGGCCAAGGAAAAAGCGGACAAGGCCGAGAAGGCCGAGCAGCAGGCCAGGGACGCGCAGCGCCGCAAGGACGACGAGCGCCTGGCCGCGCTGGCCGAACAGGCGCGGCAGGACCAGCTGAAGCGCATGCAGTCGCAGCTCGGCGGCGTGGCGGGGGCCACCGGGTCACCCGGCGCCACCGGCACCGCGTTGCGCGACAGCGGGCCCTCGGCCAGCTACGCCGGCCGGGTCGTCGCGCGCATCAAACCCAACATCGTCTTCGGCGACGAGGTCGGCGGCAACCCGGTGGCCGAGGTCGAGGTGCGCGCCGCGCCCGACGGCACCATCGTCGGCCGCCGCATCAGCAAGAGCAGCGGCGTCAAGGAATGGGACGAGGCGGTGCTGCGCGCCATCGACCGCACCGCCACCCTGCCGCGCGACACCGACGGCCGGGTGCCCAGCCCGATGGTCATCGGCTTCCGGCCGCGGGAGTAGGTCCCCCGGCCTCGCGGCCGCACGGGCGTGAACAGCCCGGTGGCGCCGCCGCTGTTCGGCCCATCGCGTCCGCGTCACCCGCCCTACCCTCGCGCATCGGCCCCCGGTGGCCGCATGGCGCCGACGTGGACGATGAGCGACCTTTCCCTGCCCCCCTGACCCCGTTTGCCAACGGCCAGCCGCCGCTGTCCGGCCCCTTCCGCTGGCCGACCCCTCCCTTCGCCGCCTACCCGGCGTCGCCGCTGCAGTGGCTGCCCGAGCCGTGCGAGATCGAGGGCCTGAACGGCAAGCTCATCCGCGGCAAGCTGCTGGAGCTGCAGCCCGAGGCGCTGCAGGCCGTGGTGCAGGTGCCGGGCGCGCGCAGCAGCCTGGTGCTGCGCTTCTCGCAGTTCCGCCGCCTGCTGCTGACCACCCCGCTGCAGCCGGTGCCCGTGCCCAGCGCCGACCCGCATGCGGCCATGCTGGAGCACCGGCATGAATCGGACTGGCGGCTGCAGCTGCCCGACGGCGGCAGCGCCACCGGGCGCACCGTCGGCCATGTCGAGACGGCGGCCGGCCTCTTCCTCTTTCCGCCGGCCGATGCGGAGGGCGCGGTGCAGCGGCTGTTCCTGCCCAAGCAGGCCTACGTGGCGGTGGAACTCGGGCCGCGCATCGGCGAGGTGCTGATCGAGCAGAACGCCGTGACGGCCGCGCAGGTCGAGGCGGTGGCCGACGAGCAGCACCGGCTGCGCCAGCGCAAGCTGGGCGACATCCTGATCAACCGCCAGATCGTCGAGCCGGACCAGCTGATGAGCGCGCTGGACCAGCAGGCCAAGATGCCGATGGTGCGCATCGGCGAGGCGCTGATCGCGCTCGGCCTGATCACCGACGACCAGCTGGGCGAGGCGCTGGAACGCCAGCGCGAGGACCGCAGCGTGCCCCTGGGCGAGCTGCTGGTGCGATCGGGCCGCGTCTCGCGCGCCGACCTGCAGAACGCACTGGCGCGCAAGATGGGCTACCCGTTCGTCGACGTGGCCAGCTTCCCCGCCGAGGTGGAGGCCGTGCGGCGGCTGCCCTATGCGGTGGCGACCCGGCTGAACACGCTGCCGCTGCTGTGGCGGTCGGGCCGGTTGATGGTGGCGCTGGAGGATCCGTCGCGCCGCGACGTGATCGAGGAGCTGGAGTTCGCGGCGCAGGGCAAGGTGGTGCCCGCGCTGGCCGACGGCACCGCCCTGGGCCGCGCCATCGACACGCTGTACGAGCGCTTCGGCATGACCGGCAGCGGCAGCCGGCCCAGCTTCCATGCCGACGACGGCATCGAATTCGACCTGCAGGACGCGGGCAAGCTGCTCGAATCCCTCGAGCGCCAGCAGAACGAGCGCGAGGAGCGCGAGGACGACGAGCCGCTGATCGAGCAGTCGGACAACCAGCTGGTGCGGCTGATCAACACGATGATCATCGACGCCCATTCGCAGCGGGCCTCCGACATCCACATCGAGACCCAGCCGGGGCGCGAGAAGGTCAAGGTGCGCTTCCGCCGCGACGGCGTGCTCAAGCCCTACCTGGAGCTGCCGCACACCTACCGGGCGGCCATGGTGGCGCGGCTGAAGATCATGTGCGACCTCGACATCTCCGAGCGCCGCAAGCCGCAGGACGGCAAGATCAACTTTGCCAAGTTCTCGCCGCAGCACAAGCTGGAGCTGCGCGTGGCCACCATCCCCACCGCCAACGGGCTGGAGGACGTGGTGATGCGGCTGCTGGCCTCGGCCCGTCCGCTGCCGCTGAAGAGCCTGGGCCTGTCGGAGCGCAACCTGCAGCGCCTGACCGAGTCGATCGAGCGGCCCTACGGCATGGTGCTGTGCGTCGGCCCCACCGGTTCCGGCAAGACGACCACGCTGCACTCCGCGCTCGGCCACATCAACAAGCCCGAACGCAAGATCTGGACGGCCGAGGACCCGGTGGAGATCACCCAGGCCGGCCTGCGCCAGGTGCAGGTCAACCCGAAGATCGACTGGACCTTCGCCAAGGCGCTGCGCGCCTTCCTGCGCGCCGACCCGGACGTGATCATGGTCGGCGAGATCCGCGACGAGGAGACCGCGCAGACCGCGGTGGAAGCGTCGCTGACCGGCCACCTGGTGATGTCCACCCTGCACACCAACAGCGCGCCTGAAACGGTGACCCGGCTGCTGGACATGGGGCTGGACCCGTTCAACTTCGGCGACTCGCTGCTGGCCGTGCTGGCACAGCGGCTGGTGCGGCGGCTGTGCGCCAAGTGCCGGGTGGCCGAGCCGGCCAGCGACACGCAGGTCGAGGAGCTGATGGCGGACTACCTGCACGTCTTTCCCGATGCCTCGGTGCGGCCCACCGAGGACGCCCTGCGCACGGAATGGCTGGGCCGCTTCGGCCAGAACGGACGGCTGCAGCACTTCCATTCGCCCGGCTGCCCGGACTGCGAAGGGACCGGCGAACGGGGCCGCGTCGGCCTGCACGAGCTGATGGTGGTGAGCCGGCCGCTGCGCCGCATGATCCACCAGCGCGAAGGCGTCGAGGCCCTGCTGCGCCAGGGCATGGCCGAGGGCATGCGCAGCCTGCGCCAGGACGGCATCGAGAAGGTGCTGTCCGGCCTGACCACCATCGACGAGGTGCGGGCCACCAGCAACGCCTGATCACACCCGCCCGGCGCTCGCGCCGGCGTCGGCGACGGGGCACGTTCCGTGGGCATCGACGTTGCCCATGGACCGCATGAGCAACGCCGTAACCGTTTGTCGGCGGCTGGTGGGCTGGGGCCTGGCGGCCCTGGCCGGCACCGCCGCCGCCCAGTCCCCCGCCGCCCCGCCCCCTGCCGCCAGCGAGCCGCGCTGGATCGTCTTCGCCGAGGTCGGCCAGCAGACCGACGCGCACAGCCTGACCGCCGGCTTCGGCCGCGACGTCGCCCGCCGCTGGTCCCTGGGCTCCGGCGAGGTGAGCGCGCGCTGGGAGGTGTCCGTCGGACGCTGGTGGATCGACGAGCGCGCCGCCGACGGGCCGTCGTCGGTCGACCGCATCGGCGTCACGCCGCTGGTGCGCTGGCAGCCGGACCAGGGCCGCTCGCCCTGGTTCGTCGAAGGCGGCATCGGCCTCAACTACATCGGGCCGAACTACCGCACCGACACCGACCGCTTCGCCACGCGCTGGAACTTCGGCGACCACCTGGCCGTCGGCCGCCGCATCGGCAGCAGCGGCCGCCACGAGCTGTCGCTGCGGCTGTCGCACTTCTCCAATGGCGGCGTGCGCGAGCCCAACCCGGGCGCCGACTTCGTGCAGCTGCGCTGGGCCATGCGCCTGCCCTGACGCGCTGCGACACGTCCCACGGTCGTGGGATGCCCTGACCGACGGCACCCCCTGCAGCCCGTAGACTGTCCACCCCCGCGCCCGCGCACCCGCCCTGAAAGCCTTTCCCATGACCCCACGGGTTCCGCTGCTCGCCACCGGCCTGCTGTTGGCCGTCGCCAGCATCGGCCTGTGGCTTCACGCCGACCAGGGGCAGGAGGCGGCGCACGGCCTGGCCAGCGGCCACCAGCTCGTCGCCGGCCGCATGGACGCCGCCTGCCGTGCCGACGCGCAGGGCAGCGCCTGCCGCGAGGCCGAGGCGGCGGACCGCGTGGTCAAGACGCAGGCGCGCCGGGTGGCCGAACTGCAGGACGTGAAGATCGGCGGCATGGTGGGCACCAGCCTCGGGCTGCTGATGAGCGGCGGGGCGTTGGCCAGCCTGCTTCGGGCCTCGCGCCGCCAGGGCGGCCGCACCGCCTGACGGGCGTCGCGCCGCCGCGCCGCATCGGGGGCGTCAGCCCGGGCCGCCGCGCAGCGCCGCGAAGTCGGGGCGGCGCTTGTCGAAGAAGGCGCGGATGCCCTCGGCCGCCTCGGCATCGCCCTGGCTTTCCACCATCCAGCGGGCTTCCCGGTCCAGTTGCTCGTCCAGCGGCGCACCGTGCGCCGTGCGGCACAGCGCCTTGATGCGCGCCATCGCCCGTGCCGGGCCCTGCGCCAGCTGGTGGCCCCAGGCGATGGCCTCGGCCTCGGCGCGGCCGGGCTCGACCAGCCGGTTCACCGCGCCCAGGGCGGCCAGCCGTTCGGCGGTGAGGCGGTCCCCGGTCAGGCACAGCTCGGCCAGCAGCTGGCGCGAGCAGTGCTCGGCCAGGAAGGTGGTGATGCCGCCGTCCGGCGACAGGCCGACCTTGACGTAGCTCAGCGCGAAGAAGGCCTCGCGCGAGGCCACCATCAGGTCGCAGGCCAGCGCGATCGAGAAGCCGGCTCCGGCGGCGCCGCCCTCCACCGCCGCGATCACCGGCTTGCCCACGCCGCGCAGGCGGCGCACGAAGCCGTGCAGGACCTCGATCCGTTCACGCCGCGCCTCGGGCGGCATCTCCCGCTGGGTGGCCAACCGGTTCAGGTTGCCGCCGGCGCAGAAAAAATCCGCCGGCACCGGTGAGCACGACGGCGCCGACCGACGGGTCGGCCTCCGCCTCGTCCAGCGCCGCCATGGCGGCGGACTGGAAGGCCGGCGACAGCGCGTTGCGCGTCTTCGGGTCGTTGTTGACCAGCACCAGCACCGCGCCGTGTCGCTGCTGCAGCAGCACCGGTTCGCCGTCGGCGTTGGTCGCCACCGCAAGGGTCTGCGTCATGCCGGTCCCCCGGGGCTCAGAAGATCTCGAACAGGCCGGCCGCGCCCATGCCGCCCGCGATGCACATGCTGACCACGGCGTACTTCGCCTTGCGGCGGCGGCCTTCCAGCAGCACATGGCCGACGAGCCGGGCGCCGGTCATGCCGAAGGGATGGCCGATGGAGATGGCGCCGCCGTTGACGTTCAGGCGCTCGTGCGGGATGCCCAGGCGTTGCTGGCAGTACAGCGCCTGCGAGGCGAACGCCTCGTTCAGCTCCCACAGGTCGATGTCGTCCACCGTCAGCCCATGGCGCTTTAGCAGCTTGGGCACCGCGAAGACCGGGCCGATGCCCATCTCGTCGGGTTCGCAGCCGGCCACCGCATGGCCGCGGAAGGCGCCCAGCGGCTGCAGGCCCAGGCGCTCGGCCTCCTTGGCCTCCATCAGCACGCAGGCCGACGCGCCGTCGGACAGCTGCGACGCATTGCCCGCGGTGACGAACTGGCCGGCACCGCGCACCGGCTCCAGCTTGGCCAGCGCCTGCACGGTGGTGCCGGGCCGGTTGCAGTTGTCCGCGGTGGCGGTGACCTCGCGGTGGCTCACCGCCTTGGTCTCCTTGTCGGTCACCGCCATGGTGGTGGCGCAGGGCACGATCTCGTCGGCGTAGCGGCCTTCCTTCTGGGCGACCTCGGTGCGGCGCTGGCTCTCGGCGGAGAAGGCGTCCTGCGCCTCGCGCGAGATGCCGTAGCGCGCGGCGACGATGTCGGCCGTCTCGATCATGGCCATGTAGAGCGCCGGCTTGTGCTCCAGGATCCACGGGTCGATGCTGCTGTCGCCGGTGTCGGTGGCGCTGCGGCCGCGGATGGTGGAGATGTTCTCCACCCCACCTGCGATGACGGCCGGTGCGCCCTCGGCCACGATGCGGCCGGCGGCCATGGCGACGGCGCCGAGGCCCGACGCGCAGAAGCGGCTGACGGTGGCGCCGGCGATCTCCAGCGGCAGGCCGGCGCGGATGACGGTCTGGCGGCCGATGTTGCGGCCGGTGTTGCCGTCGGGATAGCCGCAGCCGAGGATCAGGTCCTCGAACAGCGCGGGGTCGACGCCCGAGCGCTCGACCGCGGCCTTCACCGCGAAGGCGGCCAGCGTGGGCCCGGGCGTGATGTTGAACTCGCCGCGGTGCGACTTGGTGAGCGGCGTGCGGGCGGTGGACACGATGACGGCTTCGCGCATGAGGGTCTCCTCGTTGGAATGGGGGGTGGGAACGGCGTCGCCGGTTCAGCGTTGGTTGAGGCTGTCGAAGCTGCGGCCCTCGGCCACCAGCCGCTCCAGCAGCGGCGACGGCCGCCAGAACTGCGGATCGTCCGCCGCGAAGGCACGGATGTCGGCGAGCACCTTCGGAAGACCGGTCATGTCGGCCCACTTCATCGGCCCGCCGCGGAAGCGCGGGAAGCCGTAGCCGTGCAGGAAGGTGACGTCGACGTCCAGCGGGCGCAGGGCGATGCCCTCGTGCACGACGTTGGCGCCCTCGTTGACCATGGCCGCCAGGTAGCGGCGCAGGATCTCCTCGTCGGTGAACGTGCGCGGGGTGACGCCGGCCTTGGCGCGCGCCTCGTCGACGATGGCCAGCACCTCGGGATCGGGCTGGCCGGTGCGGGCGCCCTGCGGGTAGAGGTACCAGCCGCGGCCGGTCTTCTGGCCGAACCAGCCGCGCTCGCACAGCCGGTCGGCGATGTGCACGTAGCGCTCGGCGGGATCGCGGGTGGCGGCCTTGCGCTTGCGTGTGGCCCAGCCGATGTCGCCGCCGGCCAGGTCGGACACCTGGAACGGCCCCATCGGGTAGCCGAAACCGCGCACCGCAGCGTCGACCTGGTAGGGGAGGCGCCGTCCTCCACCAGGTAGTCGGCGGCCCGGCGGTAGACCGCCAGGATGCGGTTGCCGATGAAGCCGTCGCAGACGCCGGCGCGCACGGGGACCTTCTTCAGCCGCTTGGCCAGCTCGAAGGCGGTGGCCACCACGTCGGGCGCGACCTTGGCCGGCACCACGATCTCCAGCAGCTTCATGATGTTGGCCGGCGAGAAGAAGTGCAGGCCGATGACGTCCTCGGGCCGCGACGTGGCGGCGGCGATGGCGTCGATGTCCAGGTACGAGGTGTTGGTGGCCAGCACCGCGCCCGCCCGGCACACCCGGTCCAGTTCCTTGAACACCGACTGCTTGACCTCGAGGTCCTCGAACACCGCCTCGATCACCAGGTCGACCTCGGCCAGCGCGGCGTAGTCGGTGTGGCCGGCGAAGCGCGCCAGCGTCGCCGCCTTGGCCTCGGCCGTCATCCGGCCCTTGGCGACCAGCCCGTCGTAGACCTTCTCGACGTTGGCGCGGCCGCGGGCGATGGCGGCCTCGTCGCGCTCGACCATCACCACCGGCAGGCCGGCGTCCAGCGCCGACACCGCGATGCCCGCGCCCATGGTGCCGCCGCCGACGATGCCGATGCGCTTGAACGGCCGCGGTTGCGCGGCGGCGGCCTCCGGCACCTTGGCCGTCTCGCGCTCGGCGAAGAAGGCGTGGATCAGGCCGGCACGCTGCGGGCTCTCCAGCGCCTCCATGAAGAAGCGGCGCTCCAGCTTCAGCGCCTCGTCGAACGGCAGGTCGAGGGCGGCACGCGTCGCCTCGACGATCTTGGCCGGGGAGAAGAGGTGCGCCGACTTCTTCGCCACCTCCGCCCGCGCGGCGTCGACCGCGGCCAGCGCCTTGTCGCGGTCGGCCAGCGCCTGGCCGTCCCGGCTGCGGCGCGGGCCGGCGCCCGCCGCCAGCAGCTCCTGTGCATAGGCCAGCCCTTCGGCCAGCGTGTCGTCGCTGCGGGCCAGGCGGTCGACCAGGCCCAGCGCCAGCGCCTCCTGCGCACCGATGTGGCGGCCGCTCAGCATCAGCTCCAGCGCCGCCTGGGCGCCGATCAGCCGCGGCGCCCGCTGCGTGCCGCCGGCGCCGGGCAGCAGGCCGAGCTGCACCTCCGGCAGGCCGAGCTTGGCCGAGCCGGTGACGAGCCGGTAGTGCGCGCCCAGCGCCACCTCCAGCCCGCCGCCCAGCGCCGCGCCGTGCACCGCCGCGACCACCGGCTTGCGGCAGGCCTCGATGCGGCTGCAGACCTCGGTCAGCAGCGGCGGCTGCGGCGGCCGGCCGAACTCGCGGATGTCGGCGCCGGCGATGAAATTGCGACCGGCGCCGACGATCAGCACCGCGCCGACGGCCGGCGCGTCGTCGGCCGCCTCCATCGCCGCCATCAGGCCCCGGCGCACCTCGATGCCCAGGGCATTGACCGGCGGGTTGTCGACCGTGACCAGCAGGACACGGCCGCGCAGTTCGGTCGACACGGGGGACGGGGTCGGCGGGATGGCACCCATGGGCAGCTCCGGAGATCGACGCAGCGGCCACGGCCGGTGGGCCGCAGCAAAGGGGTCGCATGTTGGGCTGCGCTGTTCCGTTTGACAATGGCGGAAAGGATTGACAGACCGTCAAACGATTTCGACGCATGCCATGGACGTGAACGGCCTCATCCTGCTCGTGCAGATCCTCGACGCCGGCAACCTGAGCGAAGCCGCCCGACGGCTGAAGATGAGCCGGGCCAACGTCAGCTACCACCTCGCGCAGCTGGAGCGGTCGGTCGGCCAGCAGTTGGTGCGGCGCACGACACGGCGGGTGGAGCCGACGGAGATCGGCCTGAAGCTGTACGAGCACGGCCGCACGGTGCAGAACGAACTGCACGCCGCGCGCGAGTCGGTGACCACGCTGGGTCAGCAACTGCAGGGGCGGGTGCGGTTGTCGGTGCCCAGCGGTTATGGCCAGGTGGTGATGGCGCCCTGGCTGCTCGACTTCAAGCGCCGGTACCCCGGCATCGTGCTCGACGTGATGTTCGAGAACCGCGTCGAGGACCTGATGCGCGACGAGGTGGACGTGGCGGTGCGGGTGCTGTCCGAGCCGCCGCAGAACCTGGTGGCCCGCGAACTGGGCCACCTGCGCTACGTGGCCTGCGCCTCCATCGACTACGCCGCGGCGCACGGCCTGCCGCGAACGCTGGACGACCTGCGCACCTCGCCGGTGATCACCTCCTCGGTGATCGGGCGCCACCTGCGGCTGGCCGCCTACCTCCGCGACGAGCGGCACGAGGTGCTGCTGGAGCCGACGCTGATCTCGGAGAACTTCCTCTTCCTGCACCAGGCCGTGCAGGCCGGGTTGGGCGTCGGCCTGCTGCCCGACTACCTGGTGCAGGAGGACGTCCGACGAGGCGTCATCGTCACCTCGCTGGACGAGTGGCGCCTGTCCATCTTCGGTTCGCGGCTGCACCTGCTGTACATGCCCAACCGCCACCACACCCGGGCCATGGCCACCTTCATCGAGGCGATGCTGGCCTGCGCACGCAGCGAAGCGGTCGGCGGCGAGCACGACCACGGTCCCTCGAACGACCCGCCCGGCGACCTTGGTCCGGCGCGGTGACGCGCTGCCCGCCGACGTCGATTGCGTCGGATTACGAACAAATCAAAGCAACGGCGCGACGTTCCGCGACCCAACCCCGATTCCTACACTGCGGGCCGATCCATCCGGCCACAAGGAATCGTGCATGTCCACAGGGTCGCCACGCGCCCGCTTCGAGCCCCAGGGCGTCATCCCCGCGGTGCTGCTGCCGTTCGACGCGGCGCACGAGGTCGACGAGCCCGCCTTCAGGCGCCACCTGGCGGATGTGACTGGCACCCGCGGCGTGACCGCGATCGCGGTCAATGGCCACTCCACCGAGGTCTCGTCGTGCACCCCGGACGAACGCCAGCGCGTGCTGGACATCGCGCTGGACACGGTGGGCGACCGCACGCCGGTGGTGGCGGGCGTCTATTCGGACAGCACCCGCGAAGCGGCGGCCCTTGCGCGGGCCGCCGAACGCAGCGGCGCCGCCGCATTGCTGGTCTTCGCACCGAACCCCTTCACGGGCGGAGCCGCCGCGCGGCCCGAGATGACGCTGGCCTTCTACCGCGAGATCGCCGCGGCCAGCAGCCTGCCGCTGGTCCTCTTCCAGTTTCCGATGGCCGGGGGCCTGGGCACGCCCCTGCCGACGCTGCTGCGGCTGGCCGAAGAGGTGCCCACGCTGCGTGCGGTCAAGGACTTCACCAACCACCCGGTGGCCGCCGAGGCGCAGTGGCGCGCCCTGCGGGCGTTGCCGCGGCCGCTGAAGGTGCTCACCTCGCACAGCTCGTGGCTGCTGGGGGCGCTGGCGATCGGGGCCGACGGCATTCTGTCGGGTGCCGGCAGCGTGATCCCCGAGTTGCACGTGGCGCTGTTCGAAGCCATGCGGCGCGGCGACCTGGCCGCTGCGCGCGCCGTCAACGACCGCATCCACCCGCTGGCCGATGCCTTCTACAGCGAGCCGTTCCTGGACATGCACAACCGGATGAAGGAGGCGCTGGTGATGCTGGGTCGCGCCGACCGTGCCCATGTGCGCGGCCCGTTGCTGAAACCGGACGCCCAGGACTTGGCGCGTCTCGCGCGCGCGCTGCACGCCGCCGGCCTGTTGCCGCCGGGGCACTGAGGGGCGCGGCGGCCCACGGACCTCGCTCGCAGAACAACAGAAGGAGACGAAGAGATGAACCGCATCACCACACGCCGCCGCTGGCTTGCCGTGCTGGCGTCGACGGCCTTCCTGGCCATCGCGCCGGCCCATGGCGAGACGACGACCTGGATCTACGTGCCCTACCCGCCCGGGGGCCGGCCGACATCACCGCGCGCAAGGTGCAGCCCCAGCTGCAGAAGTCGCTGGGCAGCACCGTGCTGGTCGACAACGTGGCCGGTGCCGGCGGTTCGATCGCGGTGCAGAAGGTGCTGGCAGCGGCGCCGGACGGCAAGCTGATGATCATGGGCACGATCACCGATGCCGTGCTCACGCCGCTCAGCCTGAAGGCCGCCAAGTACCAGGGCGAAAGCCTGCGCATGGTGGGCCTGCTCTCGCAGAACCCGCTGGTGTTGCTCGCCCGGGCCGACCTGCCGGTGAAGGACGCCAAGGAACTGGTGGCCCACGCCCGCAGCGGCCACAAGGGCTTGTTCTACGGCTCCATCGGGCGCGGCTCCATCTTCCATCTCGTCACGGAGGATCTGGCCCAGCAGACCGGCCTGAAGCTCACGCACGTCGCCTACAAGGGGCTCGCGCCGCTGGTGCAGGACCTGATGGGTGGCCAGGTGGATCTGGCCTTCTACCCGCTGGCGGCCAACGCCTTCGAGCTCATCAAGAGCGGCAGGCTCAAGGCGCTGGGGATCACCGGCAATGCGCGCGTGCCGCAGTTGCCCCAGGTGCCCACCTTCAACGAAACCGGCATCACCAAGGGCTTCGACTACAGCATGTGGCCCGCGCTCTTCATGCCCGCGCAGGCGCCCATGGCCGAGGCGCAGCGAGTCAACGATGCGGTGGCCGCCCTGGTGGCTTCGACGGAGTTCCTGAAGTTCTGCGAAGAGACCGGCACCACGCCGGCGAAACCCTTGTCGCTCGCCGAGACCGAGCGCTTCTACAAGGCCGAGATGGTCGCGTTCCGCAAGGTGGCCGCGACCATCAAGCTCGAAGCCGAGTAGCGCCCGCCCGTCCCGTCCGCATCCGGCCGCCGTCGGACGGCGACCGGCGGGCTCTAGGCCGGCCCGTCGCATCGCCCTGCCGAGGCCAGGGCGGGGTGGACCCTGGGTCTCGTCAACGTCGAACCGCTGGAGCCAAGCACGTGGCGCACGCGATCCGCATCACCGCCACCGGCGGCCCCGACGTCATGCAGTGGCTGGCGACGGACCCCGGTGAGCCCGGCCCGGGCCAGGTACGCCTGCGCCAGGTGGCGGTGGGCTGCAATTTCATCGACATCTACCAACGCCGGGGCAGCATGCCCTTGCCGCTGCCCAGCGGCCTGGGCATGGAAGCCGCAGGCGTGGTGCAGGCAGTGGGCGAAGGCGTTCGGCACGTGGCGGTGGGCGACCGCGTGGCCTACGTTGACAAGGTCACCGGCGCCTATGCCGACGAGCGGGTGGTGAGCGCCGAGCCGCTGGTGCGTCTGCCGGACGGCGTCGGCTTCGAGCAGGCGGCGTCGATGATGACGCGCGGCCTGACGGCGCAGCTGCTGCTGCGCCGCGCCTACGCGGTGCAGCCGGGCGATGCGGTGCTGGTGCATGCCGCCGCCGGCGGCGTGGGGCAGATCGCCTGCCAGTGGGCGAAGGCCCTGGGCGCCCTGGTGATCGGCACGGTGGGCTCGGCCGCCAAGGCCGAGGTGGCGCGCGCCCACGGCTGCGACCTGGCGCTGGTGCAGGGCCGCGACGACGTGGTGGCCCAGGTGCGCGCCGCCACCGCCGGCGCCGGCGTGGCCGTGGTGTACGACTCCATCGGCCGCGACACGCTCATGCAGTCGCTGGACTGCCTGCGCCCACGGGGGCTGATGGTGGCCTTCGGCGCGACTTCAGGCCCGCTGCCGGCGCTGGACACGATGGCGCTGCTCAAGCGCGGTTCCCTATTCTTCACCCGCCTGACCCTGGCCCACTACACCGCGCAGCGGCCGGAGCTGGAAGCCGCCGTGGCCGAGTTGTTTGCCGTCGTGGCCAGCGGGGCGGTCAAGGTGGGCCCCAGCCAGGTCTTCGCGCTGGCGGAGGCGGCCAAGGCCCATGCCGCCATGGAAGCGCGGCAGACCACCGGCGCCACCGTGTTGCGGGTGTAGGACGCCGGCCGCCGGTCGCCCGGTCAAGGTACGGCGTTCGTGCGCTGCGTGATGGCATCGGCCACCAGACGCACGCGCTGCAGCAGGTGGCGGTCCGGGAAGATCATCCACACCGAGGGCAGCTCGCCGTTGGCCAGCGTCTGCGCGCAGTCCGGCAGCAGGCTCCGCAGCGCGCCGCTGCTCAGGTCGGCGGCGCACAGGCGGCCGCTCAGGCGGGCGATGCCCACCCCGCGCAATGCCAGTTGGTGCAGCGTGGAGGTGCTGTTGGTGGTGACGTGCGGGCGCAGGGCATGCACGAGCAGCTCGCCGCTGCGGCGGAAGAACCAGTTGACGGGCTCGTAGGTGCTGTGGGCCAGGCAGCGGTGGTGCACCAGGTCCTCCGGCCGCGTGGGCGTGCCCCGCTCCGCCAGGTAGGCAGGGCTGGCGCAGAGCACGGTGCGCACTTCGCGCAGGCGGCGCACGGCCACGTTGCTGTCCGGCGGTGCGCCGACGTGGAGGGCGAGGTCCACCTGGCCTTCGCTCAGCTGCACCGCGCGGTCGGTGGTGAGCAGCGAGATCTCGATCAGCGGGTAGCGCAGCGCGAAGTCCGCCAGCACGTCGGCCACCACCGTGTGCGCCAGGTACTCGGTGCAGGCCACGCGCACCAGACCGGCCGGCCGGCCCTGCGCCATGCCCAGCGCGTCGCGCATGGCGCTGTAGTCGGCCATGGCGGCTTGGGCCCACCGCACCACCTGCTCGCCCGCCGGCGTGACCTTCAGGCTGCGCGTGGTCCGCTGCAGCAGCCTCGCGCCCAGCTCGCGTTCCAGCGCGGCCAGGTGGCGGCTGGCCAGCGACGACGACATGCCCATCTCGGCCGCCGCTGCGCTGATGCTGCCCAGGGCCGCGGTGCGCGCCAGCAGTTGGACGACCTTCAAGTTCATGTGCTCATGCTCTCATGGACCTGCGCGCCCTTCGCGGCACCCGCCCGCCGCGACCGCTGGGCCCGTGCACGTCCGGCCGTGACGGCTGCCGCCGCTCCCGATGCACGCCGTCGGCATTTTGGCGACATGGCTGGCCATGCCCACGCGCCTGCGCACGGACGTTCATCACGGGCCGGCCACGGTATGGGCGGCTGCAGAAGACATGGTGGCCGGTCCTGCCAAGAGGCCTGCGGCCGACGCCCTCGACGCAGAGGCGCCGCGGCCCACGCCAGGTTCAGCCGGGTCGGCCCTGGACCGGGCACAAAAAAGCCACCCTGAGGTGGCTTCTTGCCTCGCAGATCAACGACCTGCGAGAAATCGATGGCGGAGTGGACGGGACTCGAACCCGCGACCCCCGGCGTGACAGGCCGGTATTCTAACCAACTGAACTACCACTCCACGCAGTGGCTGCGTCACCGGACTGTTCGTCCGCCAGTGCAGCCAACTTGGCGTCCCCTAGGGGATTCGAACCCCTGTTACAACCGTGAAAGGGTCGTGTCCTAGGCCTCTAGACGAAGGGGACTTCATCCTTAATTCCTGAACGGCGCCGCCGGCCTGTACCGCTTGGTCGCACCTTGTTGGTCGTGCCACGTGGTATTGGTGGAGGTAAGCGGGATCGAACCGCTGACCTCTTGCATGCCATGCAAGCGCTCTCCCAGCTGAGCTATACCCCCGTCTTCGAAACTTGGTCTTGGAACCTTGTTCTTCGACTCGGGCGCCGCCGTTCAAGCGAGTCCATGACTATACAACGCGATCACGCCTCCTGCAACCGAGCGAGGACCGTTTCGCGGTCGAACAGCGACAGTACGGCGTCGATGGACGGCGTTTGCGACCGGCCGCACACCAGCAGCCGCACCGGAATCGCCAGCTGCGGCAGCTTCAGCCCGGTGGCGGCGACGCTGTCCTTCAGGCACTGCTGGATCGCTTCGCGGGTCCACTCGGCGGTGCGCAACCGCGCCGTCAGGTCCTGAAGCGCCGGGCGCGCCGCCTCGACCTTGGCCTGCTCGTCCGATGACCGCGCCGCGGTGGGCGTCTGCACGTACATCACCAGCCAGTCCGCCAGCTCGACGGTGGTGGCGCAGCGGTCCTTGAACAGCGCGCACATGGCCTGCAGGCGCGCGTCGTCCGGCACCGGCAAGCCGCGGCCACGCAGTTGCTCGCCGACCAGCAGCGCCAGCCGTCCGTCGTCGGCCGCCTTCAGGTGCTGGGCGTTGACCCAGCGCAGCTTGGCCTCGTCGAACTGCGCAGCGCTCTTGCCCAGGTGGTCGAGGTCGAACCACTGCAGGAACTGCTCGCGGCTGAAGATCTCGGCGTCACCGTGGCTCCAGCCCAGCCGTGCGAGGTAGTTCACCATCGCCTCGGGCAGGAACCCCTCGTCGCGGTACTGCGTCACCGGCTTGGCGCCGTTGCGCTTGCTCATCTTCTCGCCGTGCTCGTTGAGCACGGTCGGCAGGTGCGCGTAGACCGGCGGCTCCTGACCGAGGGCGCGAAAGATGTGGATCTGCCGCGGCGTGTTGTTGACGTGGTCGTCGCCGCGGATGACATGGCTGATCGCCATGTCGATGTCGTCGACGACCACGCAGAAGTTGTAGGTGGGCGTGCCGATGCCGTCGGCCGAGCCCTCGGGCGCGGCGCGGGCGATGACCAGGTCGTCGAGTTCCTCGTTGCTGAACTCGATGCGGCCCTTGACCTTGTCGTCCCAGCCCACGGTGCCGGTCTGCGGGCTCTTGAAGCGCAGCACCGGCCGCACGCCCTCCGGCACCGGCGGCAGCGTCTTGCCGGGCTCTGGCCGCCAGGTGCCGTCATAACGAGGCTTCTGCTTGGCCGCCATCTGCCGCTCGCGCAGCGCGTCGAGCTCGGCGGGGGTCATGTAGCACCAGTAGGCCAGTCCGCGGTCCAGCATCTCCCGCAGCACGGCGCGGTAGCGGTCCATGCGCTGCATCTGGTAGTAGGGCCCCTCGTCGGGGTCGAGGCCCAGCCAGCGCATGCCGTCCAGGATGACGTCCACCGCCGCCTGGGTGGACCGCTCCTCGTCGGTGTCCTCGATGCGCAGGATGAAGACGCCCTGCTTCGCCCGGGCGTAGGCCCAGGGGTAGAGCGCCGAGCGGATGTTGCCCAGGTGGATGAAGCCGGTCGGGCTGGGCGCGAACCGGGTGCGGACGGTGGTCATGGTGCCTCGTGCGGCCTGGTGCGGCCTCGTGAAAAGCGCGCGGCGCGATGCCGCGCCGCACGGGAATGCTCAGGCCTGTTCGGCCGCGCTCTGCAGGGCGAGCCGGGTGCGGCCGACGCCCTCCTCCTCGTCGGGCTGCGACAGACGCTGCGCCTCGATGGCCTTGAAGTCCTCGGCGCTGACGTCGCCGGTGACGTAGCAGCCGTCGAAGCAGGAGGCTTCGAAGCCCTGCAGCCGCGGGTTGATCTGCCGGACCACCCGCTTCATCGCCTCGACGTCCTGGTAGATCAGCGCATCGGCGCCGACGAACTGCCGGATCTCCTCGATGCTGCGGCCATGGGCGATCAGTTCGTCCTTGGTCGGCATGTCGATGCCGTAGACGTTGGGAAAGCGCACCGGCGGCGCGGCCGAGGCCAGGTAGACCTTGCGCGCGCCGGCCTCGCGGGCCATCTGCACGATCTCCTTGCTGGTGGTGCCGCGCACGATGGAGTCGTCGACCAGCAGCACGTTGCGGCCCTTGAACTCCTGCACGATGGCGTTGAGCTTCTGCCGCACGCTCTTCTTGCGCACCGCCTGCCCCGGCATGATGAAGGTGCGGCCGACGTAGCGGTTCTTGACGAAGCCCTCGCGGTACGGCTTGCCGATCTTCTGCGCCAGCTGCATGGCCGACGGCCGGCTCGACTCCGGGATCGGGATGACGACGTCGATCTCCGACGGCGGCATGGTCGAGATCACCCGCTGTGCCAGCGTCTCGCCCATGTTCAGCCGCGCCTGGTAGACCGACACCCCGTCCATCACCGAATCCGGCCGGGCCAGGTAGACGAACTCGAACATGCAGGGCTGCAGCGTGGGCGCCTCGGCGCACTGCTGGGCGTGCAGCCGGCCCTGCTCGTCGATGAACACCGCCTCGCCGGGGGCGACGTCGCGCAGCACGGTGTGGCCGGTGCCTTCGAGCGCGACGCTTTCGCTGGCCAGCATCACCTCGCGGCCCTCGTCGGTCACCGCCTCCCCCATCACCAGCGGCCGGATGCCGTAGGGATCGCGGAAGGCCAGCAGGCCGTGGCCGGCGATCAGCGCGATCACCGCGTAGGAACCGCGGATGCGCCGGTGCACGCTGCGCACGGCGGTGAACACGGCCTCGGGCGTCAGCGCCTGATGGCTGCCGGCCTTCTCCAACTCGTGCGCCAGCACGTTGAGCAGCACCTCGGTGTCGCTTTCGGTGTTGATGTGGCGGCGGTCGATGTCGAACAGCTCGGCCTTCAGCGCATGGGCGTTGGTCAGGTTGCCGTTGTGGACCAGCACGATGCCGAAGGGCGCGTTGACGTAGAACGGCTGCGCCTCTTCCTCGCTGTAGGCGTTGCCCGCGGTGGGGTAGCGCACCTGCCCCAGGCCGACGTTGCCCGGCAGCGCCCGCATGTTGCGGGTGCGGAAGACGTCTCGCACCATGCCGCGGGCCTTGTGCATGAAGCACTTGCTGCCCTGCATGGTGACCATGCCCGCCGCATCCTGCCCGCGGTGCTGCAGCAGCAGCAGCGCGTCGTAGATGAGCTGGTTGACCGGCGACTTGGAAATCACACCGACGATGCCGCACATGGCGTCTTCACCTCATTGCTGGGCCGCATGCGCCGGCCGTTGTCGAGCCCAGGCCGGCAGCACCGGCGCCAGGTCGTCGAGCACCCGATTGAGCCACATCGCGCCGTGCGATGCCTGCCAACTTGGGGACGCACGGGCCGGCGTCAAGGTGATGGCCGTGGCCAGCACCAGCAGCACCACCAGCCCGCGCAGCAGTCCGAACCCCGCCCCCAGCGTGCGATCGACCGCGCTCAGCGGCGAGGCGGCGACCAACAGCCGCACCAGCCGGGACAGCAGCGACCAGGCGACGAGCAGGCCGACGAAGGCGACGACGAAGGCGGCCGTCCGGTTGATCGCGCCGCCCGGCGTGCCGAAGGGCAGCCACGCCGCCACGTCCGACTGCAGCCACTGCGCGCCGAACCACGCCACCAGCCAGCCCACCAGCGACAGCAGCTCGAAGACCAGCCCGCGCCACAGACCGACCAGCACCGACAGCAGCAGCACCGACAGCAGGGCCCAGTCGATCCAGCCGAGCGCGGGCATGCGGAGGCGGTGCGGCGGTCAAAGCGCGAGGATGGCCGCCGGCAGGCCGGCCGTCTTCAAGCGGGCGGCGGCCTTGTCGGCCTCGTCGCGGGAGCCGAACGGCCCCACCCGCACCCGCACGCGCTGCCCGCCTTCGGTCTCCACCGCCTGGGTGTAGGTCTTCAGGCCCAGCTTCTCGACCTTGGCCCGCGCCTCGCGCACCGCGCCGGCGTCGGCGAACGCGCCCACCTGCACGATGAAGCGCTCGGCCTTCTCGGCGGGCTTCGATTCGTTGGCAGCGGCGGCCACTGTCGTGGCCTTGTCCGACGACTGGCCTTCGAGCAGTGCCCGGGCGCGCGCGGCGTCGTCGGCCAGCCGCTTCTCCGGCGTCTTGGCCGCATCGGGTCTGGGTCGCGGCGGCTCGGCAGCGGCCTTCGGCGCGGTCTCCGGGGTCGCCGCACGGGGCGTAGTCGGCGCTGGCAGCTCCCGCCCCTGGTCCGCGGCCTTCTCGACGATCTCGTCCGGCTGGCGGGCCGGTGCGGCGGCGGGCGGACGGGCCGCCGGCAGCGGCAACGGGGCCGCGCCCTCGCGCCGCGGCAGCTCCATCACGACGTCCACCGGGATGGGCCGCGGCTGGGTCTCGAACAGCAGCGGGAAGCCGATGACGCCGATGGCCAGCAGCACCACCGCGCCGATCAACCGCCGGCGGGCCTTCACCCTCGCCTGCTGCACCGCGTCGGCACTGGCCGGCGGGGCGGCATCGGTCGTCGCGGCGCGATCGCCCTGGCGTGTGAAGCGGGACAAAAGACCCATGGTGCGTGGCCGCAGGGGAGGAAATGGACGGCCTGGTGCGGCCGTGGAGGGCGGGTTGAGGCAGTGGGGGGCCGTGCCTCAGGCCGCGGGACCGGCACCGGGCGCTGCGAGGTGCGGACCGGGCCGGACCGGCAGACCGTCGCGCAGCACGCCGCCCACCGTGTAGAAGGAACCGAAGACCAAAATTCTATCAGCCGGGTCGGCCGCGACCAGGGCGCTCTCCAGGGCCGCGCGGGGGTCCGAGAAGGGCTGCGCGGACACCGGACGACCGGCGGCGTCGGCCAGGTGCCGGGCCAGGTCGTCCGCGGTGGCGGCCCGCGGCGTCGGCAGGTCGCAGGTGTACCAGGCGTCGACCAGCGGCAGCAACGGCTGCAGCACCCCGGCCAGGTCCTTGTCCTGCATGGCGCCGAACACCGCATGGGTGCGCGGGAAGAAGCCCATCTGGTCGAGGTTGAGCGCCAGCGCCGCCACGGCCTGGGGGTTGTGCGCCACGTCGAGCACGAGCGTCGGCTGGCCGGGCACGATCTGGAAGCGTCCGGGCAGGTCGACGAAGGCCAGGCCGTTGCGCACGCCCTGGGCGGTCAGCGGCAGGCGGTCCTGCAGCGCCTCGAAGGCGGCCAGCGCGGCGCTGGCGTTGAGCAGCTGGTTGGCGCCCCGCAGCGCCGGGTAGGCCAGGCTGTTGTAGCGGCGCCCACGGCCGATCCAGCTCCACTGCTGGCGGTCGCCGAAGAAGCGGAAGTCCCGGCCCTGCAGCCGCAGGTCGGCGCCGATCTCGCGCGCATGGTCGAGCAGCGACTGCGGCGGCTGCGGGTCACCGACCACCGCCGGCCGGCCGGTGCGGAAGATGCCGGCCTTCTCGCGGCCGATGGCCTCGCGGTCGGGGCCGAGGTACTCGGTGTGGTCGAGCGCGATGCCGGTGACCACTGCGCAGTCGGCGTCCACCGCGTTCACCGCGTCCAGCCGGCCGCCCATGCCGACCTCGAGCACCACCAGGTCGAGTTCGGCCTGCGACAGGCAGCGCATGATGGCCAGCGTCGTGAACTCGAACCAGGTGAGCGTGGTGTCGCCGCGCGCCGCCTCCACCGCCGCGAAGTGCGGCAGCAGGTCGTCGGTGGCGACCATCGCGCCGTTGAGGCGGCAGCGCTCCTCGAAGCGGACCAGGTGCGGCTTGCTGTACAGCCCCACGCGGTAGCCGGCCTGCAGGCCGATCGACTCGATCAGCGCGCAGGTGGAGCCTTTGCCGTTGGTGCCGCCGACGCTGATCACCGGCACGTCGAAGCGCAATCCCAGGCGGTCGCGCACGGCGACCACCCGGTCCAGCGTCATGTCGATGGTCTTGGGGTGCAGCCGCTCGCAGTGGGCGAGCCAGTCGTCCAGCGTGGAGGGCAGCGTGCTCAAGCGACCGCGTCGGCGCTTTGCCGCTGCAGCATGGCCAGCTGCAGCGCGACGGTGCGCCGCAGCTCGCGCCGGTCGACGATCATGTCGAGCGCGCCCTTCTGCATGAGGAACTCGGCGCGCTGGAAGCCCTCCGGCAGCTTCTCGCGCACGGTGTTCTCGATCACCCGCGGGCCGGCGAAGCCGATCAGCGCCTTGGGCTCGGCGATGACCACGTCGCCGACGAAGGCGAAGCTGGCCGACACGCCGCCCATCGTCGGGTCGGTCAACACGCTGATGTAGGGCAGCTTCGCCTTGGCCAGCCGCGTCAGCGCGGCGTTGCACTTGGCCATCTGCAGCAGGCTGAGCAGGCCCTCCTGCATGCGGGCGCCGCCGGTGGCGGTGAAGGAGATGAAGGGCACCTTCTGCTCGACCGCGGTCTCGACGCCGCGCACGAAGCGCTCGCCGACCACCGAGCCCATCGAGCCGCCCATGAAGTCGAACTCGAAGCAGGCGGCCACCAGCGGGATGCTCATCACCGCGCCGCCGAGCACCACCAGCGCGTCGGTCTCGCCGGTGGATTCCAGGGCGTCCTTCAGCCGGTCGGGGTAGCGCTTGCTGTCCTTGAACTTCAGCGCGTCGACCGGCAGCACCTCCTGGCCGATCTCGTAGCGGCCCTCGGCGTCGAGGAAGGCGTTGAGCCGCGCCCGCGCGCCGATGCGGTGGTGGTGCGAGCACTTGGGGCAGACGTTGAGGTTCTGCTCCAGGTCGTTGCGGTAGAGCACCGTCTCGCACGCCGGGCACTTGACCCACAGGCCTTCCGGCACCGACCGGCGCTCGGCCGGGTCGGTGGGCTGGATCTTGGGCGGCAGCAGTTTCTCGAGCCAGCTCATGCGGGGGTTGCTCCTGTCGATCGAATCGAGGCGGTCTGCGCGTCCAGCGCGGCGCGGATCTCGGCGAGGAAACGGCCGGCGGCGGACGCGACATTGTCGCGCGTCTGGCTTTCCAGCTTCTGCACCAGGGCCGAGCCGATGACCACCGCGTCGGCCGACCGGGCGACGGCGCAGGCGGTCGCGGCGTCGCGGATGCCGAACCCCACGCCGACCGGCACGCCGACGTGCGCCCGGATGCGCGGCACCGCGGACGCCACCGCCGCGGTGTCGAGGTGCCCGGCACCGGTCACGCCCTTGAGAGAGACGTAGTAGACGTAACCGCTGGCGATGCGGCCGACGTCCTTCATGCGCTGCTCGGTCGAGGTCGGCGCGAGCAGGAAGATCGGGTCGAGGTCGGCCGCCCGGGCCGCGGCGGCGAACGCCTCGCATTCCTCCGGCGGGTAGTCGACGACCAGCACGCCGTCGACGCCCGCCGCCTTGGCGTCGGCGATGAAGCGGCCTTCGCCCCGGCGCTGGTCGTAGCGCTCGACCGGGTTGGCGTAGCCCATCAGCACCACGGGCGTCTGCGCGTCCCGCTCGCGGAAGGCGCGCACGGCGGCCAGCACCTGCGGCAGGCCGATGCCGCGCGCCAGCGCGCGCTCGCTGGCCTTCTGGATGACCGGGCCGTCGGCCATGGGGTCGGAGAAGGGAACGCCGAGTTCGATCACATCGGCGCCGGCGCGTGCCAGCGCCAGCATGATGTCGGTGGTCGAGTCGGCGTGCGGGTCGCCGGCGGTGATGTAGGGGATGAGCGCCGTGCGGCCTTCGGCCTTGAGGGCGGCGAAACGCGTGGCGATGCGGCTCATCGTGCGCCTCCCGGCAGCGCGATGGTCGGGCCGCCCTTGACCCCCTGCCCCCGGCACGACGGCCGGCAGAAGAACTCGGCGCCGGAGAGGTCGGCGACGGTGCCGATGTCCTTGTCGCCCCGCCCGGACAGGTTGACCAGCAGGTGCTGGTCGGCCTTCATCGTGGCCGCCAGCTTCATGGCGTAGGCCACCGCATGGCTGGACTCGAGCGCCGGGATGATGCCCTCGGTGCGGCACAGCCGGTGGAAGGCCGACAGCGCCTCGGCGTCGGTGATGCCGACGTACTCGGCGCGGCCGATGTCCTTCAGGTAGGCGTGCTCGGGCCCGACGCCGGGGTAGTCCAGGCCGGCGGAGATCGAGTGGGTCTCGGTGATCTGGCCGTTGTCGTCCTGCAGCAGGTAGGTGCGGTTGCCGTGCAGCACGCCGGGCGAGCCGGCCGACAGCGAGGCGGCGTGCTTGCCGCTGTCCAGCCCCTCGCCGGCCGCCTCCACGCCGATCAGGCGCACCGTCTCGTGCCCGATGTACGGGTAGAAGATGCCCATGGCGTTGCTGCCGCCGCCGACGCAGGCGATCACCGCATCGGGCTGGCGGCCGATCTGCGCAGGCATCTGCGTCAGGCACTCCTCGCCGATGACGCTCTGGAAGTCGCGCACCATCGCCGGGTAAGGCGCCGGGCCGGCCACCGTGCCGATGATGTAGAAGGTGTTCTCGACGTTGGTCACCCAGTCGCGCAGGGCCTCGTTGAGCGCGTCCTTGAGCGTGCGGCTGCCCGAGTCCACCGGCACCACGGTCGCGCCCAGCAGGTGCATGCGGTAGACGTTGGGGCTCTGACGCTTGACGTCCTCGCTGCCCATGTAGACCACGCACTCCATGCCGTAGCGGGCGCAGATGGTGGCGGTGGCCACGCCGTGCTGGCCGGCGCCGGTCTCGGCGATGACGCGCGGCTTGCCCATGCGTCGGGCCAGCAGCGCCTGGCCGATGGTGTTGTTCACCTTGTGCGCGCCGGTGTGGTTCAGGTCCTCGCGCTTGAGGTGGATCTGCGCGCCGCCGATCTCGCGGCTCAGGCGCGCCGCGTGGTAGACCGGGCTGGGTCGGCCGACGAAGTGCGCCAGCTCGTGGCGGAACTCGGCCTGGAAGGCGGCGTCGGTGCGGCAGTGCTCGTAGGCGGCCTTCAGTTCGTCGAGCGCATGGACTAGGGTCTCGGCGACGAAGCTGCCGCCGTAGGGGCCGAAATGGCCGCGGGCGTCGGGTTGCTGGTAGTTCAGCATGGAGGTGTCCGGTGAACGCCTTGCACCGTGGCGCAAGGCGAAGGTCGTGATGGGGAGGCGGCCCAGGACGCCGGGCCCGCCGGCCTCAGGCGCCGGCGTCGTTGATGCGGGCGTCGGCCTCGCGCACCGCCTCGCAGAAGCGGCGGATCAGCCCGGCGTCCTTGACGCCCTTGCCGGCTTCGACGCCGGAACTGACGTCAACCGCCGACGGGCGCAGGCGCAGCACCCCATCGGTCACGTTTGCAGGACTCAACCCACCAGACAAAACGACCGGAAGGGGCACGTGGGGCGGGATGAGCGACCAATCGAAGACCTTTCCGCCACCGCCGTAGCCGTCGACGAAGGCGTCGAGCAACAGGCCCTGGGCATCGGTGAAGCGGGCCGCGAAGTCTAACAAATCGACCCCTTCGGCCATGCGCACCGCCCGCAGGTAGGGCCGGCCGGCGGCGCGGCACTGCTCGGGCGTCTCGTCGCCATGGAACTGCAGGACCGCTTGCGGCAGCGCCTCGCCCACCGCCCTCGCCGCTTCCTCCGTGGCGTTGACGAGCAGGCACACCGGCGTGACGTAGGGCGGCAGGCCGCGGGCCAGGGCCGCGGCGCGTTCGAGCGTCACCGCCCGCGGGCTTTTCGCGTAGAGCACGAAGCCGACCGCGTCGGCGCCGGCCTCGGCGGCGGCGGCCACGTCCTGCTCGCGGGTCAGGCCGCAGATCTTGATGCGGGTGCGGGCCGGGATCATGGAGGTGGGGGTCGGGTCGTCAAGGCAGCCAGTCCAGCGCCGGCACGTGTTCCGGCAGGCCGTGGACGGCATCGTAGTACGGGCCGACGAAGTACAGCCCGTCGGGGCCGAAGGTGGGCGCGGCGGCGGCGCGGTCGCGGGCGGCCAGCACCTCGCCCATCCAGCCCGGCGGCCGGTGGCCGCTGCCCACCGCGACCAGGCAGCCGAGGATGTTGCGCACCATGTGGTGCAGGAAGGCGCTGGCGTCGAAGTCGAAGCGCCAGTAGGCGCCGCGGCGCTGGATGTCGATGGCCCGCAGGTGCTTGACCGGCGTCGAGGCCTGGCAGGCGGCGGCTCGGAAGCTGGTGAAGTCGTGTTCGCCGATGAGCAGCGCGGCCGCCTGCCGCATCGCCTCGCCGTCCAGCGGCCGGAAGACCCAGCCGCAGGCGCCGGCCTCGAGCGCCGGCCGCACCGGCGACTCCAGCACCAGGAAGCGGTAGCGCCGGCCGCGTGCGCTGTTGCGGGCGTGAAAGCGGCGGTCCACCGTCCGGCACCACTGCACCGCGATGTCCGGCGGCAGGTAGCGGTTGGTGCCGCGCACCCAGGAGAAGGGATCGCGGGCCACCGGCGCGTCGAAGTGCACCACCTGGTTCAGGCCGTGCACACCGGCGTCGGTGCGGCCGGCACAGACCGTGGTCACCGGTGCGTCGGCGAAGGCGGCCAGCGCCGCCTCCAGGCGGTCCTGCACCGTGCGGCCGTCGGGCTGGCTCTGCCAGCCGTGGTAGCGCTCGCCGCGGTAGCCGACGCCCAAGGCGATGCGCCCGACACCGCCCTCTCGGGCCGTGTCGGGCGCAACCGATGACGTGCCGACGGTCGGCGCCTGTTCAGGCAAGGTCGTGGAGCAGCGCCTCGGCACGGGCCTTCAGGCTGCCGTCGGCCTTGGCGACCACTTCCTGCAGCAGGTCGCGGGCACCTTCGACGTCGCCGATCTGGCGGAACTCCTCGGCCAGCTCCAGTTTGCGCTGCAGCGGGTCGCCGTCCTCGCCCGCGGGCGCGGCGGCACCGTCGTCGAGCGGCAGGTCGAGGTCGGCTACCGAGGGCGCGTCGGTCTGCACCTGGACGGTGGACCCCTCCGCCGGCTCGTCGAGGTCGAGCGACAGCGAGTCGAGGTCGAAGTCCATCGGCGCGGGCGCCGACGCGGCTGCGGGCGCCGCCGCCGGCGCCTCGAAGGGCGCGGGTGCCGGGGGCACCTCGAAGTCGAGCCCGGCGTCGAGGTCGAAGCGACTCGACGGGGCCGACGCGGGCGGCGCCACCGAGTCGGCCGCCCCGTCCATGTCGAGGTCCAGGCTGAGGTCCACGTCGGTCACCGACGGGCCGGGGTCGCGGTCGTCGGGCGCCTCGTCATGCCGCGACGGCTGCAGCAGCGAGGCCGCGGGCAGCACCGACTGTGGCAGCGTGCTGGCGGAGAGCACCTCCACCGGCGGCTCCTCGGCGCTCGCGGTACCCGACGGGTGACCACCCGGCTGGTACAGCGGGTTCTCGGGATCGATCTGGCGGCCCATCTCCTGCGCCTTGTCCCAGTCCTCGCCGCTGCCGTGGGTCAGCGCGTAGAACTGGGTGGCCAGCAGCTCGAAGCCCTTGGTGTCGCGGCGCTTGGCGTAGACCTCGAGCAGCTTGGAGCGGATGGCCAGCCGGTCGGGGTTGCTGCGCATCGCCTCCTTGAGGATCTCCTCGGCCTGCAGGTCGCGGCCATAGGCGAGGTAGACGTCGGCCTCGGCCACCGGATCGACGTCGCCGATGGCGTCGAGCTGGCTCAGCGAGTAGCTCATCGACGACGACGCGCCCGAGGCGTCGCGGGTGTCGACCCGCTGGCCGCCGCTGGCGCCGAAGAAAGAGTCCGGCTGCAGGCGGCTTTCCAGGAAGGAGGTCTCGCTACCGGCGCCGGCGCTCTTGCGGCGGCGGTACAGCGCCAGGCCGCCGAGCAGCGCCACCGCCGCCACGGCCGCGGGCAGCAGCAGCGGGTTGTCGAGCAGGCTCTCCTCCTCCACCACGGGCTGAGGTGCCGGACGCGCGGGCGCCGATGCCGCGGCGACGGCAGGCGCCGACGCGGGGACTTGAGCGGCCGGCGCGGCCGACGCGGCGGGCGGTGCGGCGGCCACCACCGGCGCGGACGCAGGCGGCGCGGCCGATGCGGCGGCGGGCGCGGGGGTCGGCGTCGGGGCGGGGGTCGGCGCCTGCGCCACCACCGCAGGTGCCGGCGCCGGCGAGGTCGCCGTGGCCGCAGGCGCCGGCGGCGCGCCGGCGGGTGCACTCGCCCGGCCGGTCTCGCCCGACAGGCGGCGCAGTTCCTCGACGTTGCGCGACAGTTCGGCGACCCGGGTCTCGGCGGCCTTGCGTTCGGTCTCCTTGGAGACCTGGGCCTCCGATGCCGGCGGCGCCTCCCTTGAGCGCGCCCTGCGACAGCGTCAGCTTGTCGGGCGGGGTCTGGGCGGGCTGCTTGCGGTCCTCGACCTGCGCCTCGACGCGGCCACCGGCCTGGCGGCCCGGCTCGGCCGCCGGCGCGCTGCCGGCCAGGCCCGCCAGGCGCTGGCGGTAGGCGTTGAAGTCGGCGCTCTGGGCCTGGATGAGGCTGCGGGCTTCGGCAGGCGACACCGCCTCCGCCGCCTCGCTGCCGGGCACCGACAGCACGACGCCGGCGCGCAGCCGGTTCATGTTGTTGCCGGCGAATGCCTGCGGGTTGCTGCGGTAGAGCGAGACCAGCATCTGGTCCAGCGACACGCCCGGTCGCTGCAGCCGGCCGGCGATGCGGAACAGGGTGTCGCCCTGGCGCACCCGGTATTCGTCGGCCCCGGCTTCGGGCGGGCGCACGGCGGGTGCGGCCGCCGTCGGTGCAGGGGCCGGCGCCGCAGCGGGCGCCGGCGCGGACGCAGGCGGCGGCGAGGGGCGACGCTCAGCCACCGGGGCGGGCGGCGCGCTGGGGGCGGCGGCCACGCGCGGTGCAGGCGCAGGAACAGGAGCAGGGGCGGGTGCCGGCAGCGGCGCCGGCGCGGCCTGGGGCGCCGGCCCGGCCACGGGCGGCAGCGGGGCCGGCACGGGTGCGCGCGCCGCGCTGGGCGGGTCGAACAGCAGCGTGTACTCGCGCACCAGCCGGCCGGAGGACCAGGTGGCCTCGAGGATGACGTCGACGAAGGGCTCCTGCACCGCCCGGTCGCTGGACAGGCGCAGCACCTGGCGGCCGTCGGGCCGCCGCACCAGGCTGACCTGGGTGCTGCCGAGCACGGCGTTGTAGTCCACGCCGGCGGCGCGGTAGGCGTCCGGCGGGGCCACGCGAACGCGCAGGCTGCCCGCTTCTTCCGCGGTGATGCTGGTGACGTCGATCTCGGCCTTGAGCGTCTCGCCCAGCGACGACTGCACCGCCAGCCGGCCGAGCCCCAGGGCCCAGGCGCCGGAAGCACCGAGCCACAGGGCGGCGGCCGCGACGGCGGACAGGGCGAACCGGCCAGCCGGTTTGGAGTTGGTGTTCAAGGCGACTCCCAGAGGTCTTCGGCGGCCGTCGCCCAGAGGGGATCGCGGCCGGCTTCGTTGGTCTGCGGGCCGCTCCACGGACGGCCCACTGTGGCGGAATTCACATTAGCCGCAAGGATATAGGCTGCCAAGCTCATCCGATCTCTGATGTTCGCCACCCGGCATCCCCAGGGGTTCGCCGGGCAGCCGGAAGCGTTGCGGGGAGGCAACGAGCACCGTCACCTCCCCGCGTTATCGGCGCCCAGCCCGCCCGCTTCAGGCTTCCAACACGATTCTTAACATCCTGCGCAGCGGCTCCGCCGCGCCCCACAGCAACTGATCGCCGATGGTGAAGGCGCCGAGGTACTCCGGCCCCATCGCCATCTTGCGCAGCCGGCCGACGGGGATCGTCAGCGTGCCGGTGACCGCCACCGGGGTCAGGTCGCGGACGGTCGCCTCGCGGGTGTTGGGCACCACCTTCACCCAGGCGTTGTCGGCCGCGATCATCGATTCGAGGTCCGCCAGCGGCACGTCCTTCTTCAGCTTGAAGGTCAGGGCCTGGCTGTGGCAGCGCATGGCGCCGATGCGCACGCAGAAGCCGTCCACCGGCACCGCCGGGCTGCCGAAGCCCTCGCCCTGGCCGAGGATCTTGTTGGTCTCGGCCATGCCCTTCCACTCTTCCTTGCTCATCCCGTTGCCCAGGTCCTTGTCGATCCAGGGGATGAGCGAGCCGCCCAGCGGCACACCGAAGTTGGCCGTCTCCGCGGGGGTCAGCGCGCGCTGCTTCTCGACGATGCGGCGGTCGATCTCCAGGATGGCGCTCTTCGGGTCGTCGAGCAGCGAACGGACCTCGGCGTTGAGCGTGCCGTACTGGGTCAGCAGTTCGCGCATGTGCTGCGCGCCGCCCCCGGAGGCCGCCTGGTAGGTCTGCGTGCTCATCCACTCGACCAGGCCGGCCTTGTAGAGCGCGCCCACGCCCATCAGCATGCAGCTGACCGTGCAGTTGCCGCCGATCCAGTTGCGCCCGCCCTTGGCCAGGGCGTCCTGGATCACCGGCAGGTTCACCGGGTCGAGCACGATGACGGCGTCGTCCTTCATGCGAAGCGTGGAGGCGGCGTCGATCCAGTGGCCCTTCCAGCCGGCGGCGCGCAGCTTGGGGAACACCTCGCTGGTGTAGTCGCCGCCCTGGGCGGTGAGCACGATGTCGCAGCGCTTGAGCGCCTCGATGTCGTGCGCGTCCTGCAGCTTGGTCTCGTTCTTCGCCTGGGCCGGGGCCGCGCCGCCGGCGTTGCTGGTGCTGAAGAAGACCGGCTCGATGAGCGCGAAGTCGCCCTCGGCCTGCATGCGCTCCATGAGCACGGAGCCGACCATGCCGCGCCAGCCGACCAATCCTACGAGTGCCATTTCCATCGCCTTTCCAGTGCCCTGGACCCCTGTCGCCTCCGGCTCGGTTCGCCGGGGTCCAGGACAGGGCGAAGCGATCCGGAGCTTGTCAGCCCTTGGTGATCGTTTTGCCGGTGAGCGCGGCCACCACGGCCTGGCCCATGTCCCGGGTGCCGACCTTCGTCGTGCCGTCGCTCCAGATGTCGGCCGTGCGCAGGCCGGCGGCCAGCACCGACTGGACCGCCGACTCGATCCGGTCGGCCGCCTCAGGCTGTTGGAGTGAGTAACGAAGCATCATGGCAGCGGACAGGATTGTAGCCAGCGGGTTGGCCACTCCCTTGCCCGCGATGTCGGGCGCACTGCCGTGGCTGGGCTCGTACAGGCCCTGGTTCTTGGCGTTCAGCGACGCCGACGGCAGCATGCCGATGGAGCCGGTGAGCATGGCCGCCTCGTCGGACAGGATGTCGCCGAACATGTTGCCGGTGACGATGACGTCGAAGGACTTCGGCGCCTTGACCAGCTGCATGGCGGCGTTGTCGACGTACAGGTGGTCCAGCTGCACGTCCGGGTAGTCGGCGTGCACCTCGGTGACCACGTCCTTCCAGAACTGGAAGGTCTCCAGCACGTTGGCCTTGTCGACGCTGGTCACCCGCTTGCCGCGCCGGCGCGCGGCCTGGAAGGCGACGTGCGCGATGCGCTCGATCTCCGGGCGGCTGTAGCGCATGGTGTCGAAGGCCTCTTCCGCGCCGGGGAAGTGGCCGTCGACGGCGGTGCGCCGGCCGCGCGGCTGGCCGAAGTAGATGTCGCCGGTCAGCTCGCGGATGATGAGGATGTCCAGTCCGGCCACCAGTTCGGGCTTCAGGCTGGAGGCGTGCGTCAACTGCTCGTAGCAGATGGCCGGGCGGAAGTTGGCGAACAGGCCCAGGTGCTTGCGCAGGCCCAGGATGGCCTGCTCCGGACGCAGCGGCCGGTCCAGCTTGTCATACTTCCAGTCGCCGACCGCACCGAACAGCACCGCGTCGGCCGCCTGGGCCAGCTTCAGCGTCGACTCGGGCAGCGGGTGGCCGTGCGCCTCGTAGGCCGCGCCGCCGACCGGGGCCGACTCCATCTCGAAGGGCAGGTCCAGCACCTCCAGGACCTTGACGGCCTCGGCGACGATCTCGGGACCGATGCCGTCACCGGGCAGGATGGCGATCTTCATGGCAGGGGGGGTGGGTTGAACGGGGTCAGCCGGCGAGCCGGTGGTCCAGCCACGGCTTGGCGGCCAGGCGTTGCGCTTCGAAGCTGCGGATCTTGTCGGCGTGGCGCAGCGTCAGGCCGATGTCGTCCAGGCCTTCGACCAGGCAGTGCTTGCGGAAGGGCTGCACGTCGAACGGGATCTCCTCGCCATCCGGCTTGACGATGACCTGCCGCGGCAGGTCGACGGTCAGCCGGTAGCCGACGAAGGCGGCCACCTCGTCGAACAGCCGAGCGACCACGCTTTCCGGCAGCACGATGGGCAGCAGGCCGTTCTTGAAGCAGTTGTTGAAGAAGATGTCGGCGAAGCTGGGGGCGATCAACGCCCGGAAGCCGTACTGCTCGATGGCCCAGGGCGCGTGCTCGCGGCTGGAACCGCAGCCGAAGTTCCGACGCGCCAGCAGGATGGACGCCCCCTGGTAGCGCGGCTGGTTGAGCACGAAGTCGGGGTTCGGCCGGCGCGACGCCGGGTCCTGGCCGGGCTCGCCCGGGTCGAGGTAGCGCCACTCGTCGAACAGGTTGGGGCCGAAGCCCGACCGCGCGATCGACTTCAGGAACTGCTTGGGGATGATGGCGTCGGTGTCGACGTTCTCGCGGTCCATGGGCGCGACCAGCCCCTGGTGCACGGTGAACTTCTGCATCGGGTGTCCTTCGGGTGTCGAGTGCTGGGGCGGCTCAGCGCTTCTTGCTGGCGGCGCCCTCGATGGTTTCGCCGGCCTTCTGGATGTCGCGGCCCATGCCGCTCACGGTGTTGCAGCCGGCCAGCAGCGCGGCAAGGGTGACCAGGCACAGCAGCGTCTTCATGGGGCTCCTCCTCGGGGTGACGTGACGGATCAGGCGATGCGGCGGATGTCGACGAAATGCCCTTCGATGGCCGCGGCGGCCGCCATCGCCGGACTGACCAGGTGCGTGCGCCCACCGGCGCCCTGGCGGCCTTCGAAGTTGCGGTTGCTGGTCGAGGCGCAGCGCTCCCCGGGCTGCAGGCGGTCGGCGTTCATCGCCAGGCACATCGAGCAGCCGGGCTGCCGCCACTCGAAGCCGGCGTCGGTGAACACCCGGTCCAGCCCTTCGCGCTCGGCCTGCGCCTTGACCAGGCCGGAGCCCGGCACCACCAGCGCCTGCTTGACGTTGCCCGCCACCCGCCGGCCCAGGCGCCGGACCACCGCGGCGGCCTCGCGCAGGTCCTCGATGCGGCTGTTGGTGCAGGAGCCGATGAACACCCGGTCGAGGTGGATGTCGGCCAGCGGCGTGTTGGGCGCCAGGCCCATGTACTGCAGCGCCCTTTCCATGGCGCTGCGGCGGTTGCCGTCCTTTTCCTTCTCGGGGTCGGGCACACGGTCGTCGATGGCGAGCACCATCTCCGGCGAGGTGCCCCAGGTCACCTGCGGCCGGATCTGCGTCGCGTCCAGCTCGACCACCGCGTCGAACACCGCGTCGGCGTCGGAGTGCAGCGTGCGCCAGTAGCCCACCGCCTGCTGCCACTCCGCCCCCTGGGGCGCGAACGGCCGGCCCTGGACGTAGTTCAGGGTCGTGTCGTCCACCGCGACCAGGCCGGCGCGGGCTCCGGCCTCGATGGCCATGTTGCACACCGTCATGCGGCCTTCCATGCTCAACGCCCGGATGGCGCTGCCGCCGAACTCGATGGTGTAGCCGGTGCCGCCGGCGGTGCCGATGCGGCCGATGATGGCCAGCACGATGTCCTTGGCGGTGATGCCGGGGGCGACCTGGCCCTCGACCTTGACCAGCATGTTCTTGGCCTTCTTGGCCAGCAGCGTCTGCGTGGCCAGCACATGCTCCACCTCGCTGGTGCCGATGCCGTGCGCCAGCGCGCCGAAGGCGCCGTGGGTGGAGGTGTGCGAGTCGCCGCAGACCACCGTCATGCCGGGCAGGGTGGCGCCCTGCTCCGGCCCGATGACGTGCACGATGCCCTGCCGGCCGTCCATGAACGGGAAGTAGGCGGCCGAGCCGACGGCCCGGATGTTCTTGTCCAGGGTGACGATCTGCTGGCGCGAGATCGGGTCGGCGATGCCGTCCAGCCCACGCTCCCAGTGGTCGGTGGGCGTGTTGTGGTCGGCGGTGGCGACGATGGAGCTGACGCGCCAGGGCGCGCGGCCGGCCAGCCGCAGGCCCTCGAAGGCCTGCGGGCTGGTCACCTCGTGCACCAGGTGGCGGTCGATGTACAGCACGGTGGTGCCGTCGGCCTCCGTGTGGACGACGTGCTCGTCCCAGAGCTTGTCGTAGAGGGTGCGTCCGGTCATGGCAGGGTCCTCAGTGCGGGAGGGTAACGGGGTCGGCCTCGGCGTGGCCGCTCGAGGCCAGCAGGACGTCGACGAAGCGGCGCACCACGGTCGGCAGCACCTCCTGCGTGCGCACGCCGATCAGGTAGTCGCGCCTCGCCCAGGGTTCGTCCAGCGGCACGGCGGCGATGGCGAAGAGCCGGGCCAGCCGCTCGGCCACCGCGGTGGGCAGCACCGCGATGCCCAGGCCGGCCTCGACGAGTTGGGCGATGGCGTCGAAGCCGCGCACCTGCAGCCGGGCCCTCAGCGTGCGGCCGCGGGCGGCGGCCAGCTGCTGCAGCTGTTCCTGCACGGCGGCGCCGCTGTGCAGGCCGACCATGTCGTCGTCGAGCAGGTCGTCCAGCACCAGCGCGGCACGGGCGGCCAGCGCATGGCCCTGCGGCACGATCACGCACAGGCGGCCTTCGCGCCAGCGGTGCACGCTCAACCGGTTGTCCAGCAGCGGCGGCACGAAGATGCCGACGTCCGCCCGACCTTCGGCCACCGCGGCCTGCACCTCGCCGCTGCTCTGGTCCTCCAGGCTGATGCGGATCAGCGGGTGGGCGCGGGAGAAGGCCGCCAGGTCCGGCGGCAGGCATTCGGCGATCGCCGACAGGTTGGCGACGATGCGCAGGTGGCCCTTCACGCCGCCGGCGAACTCGACCACCTCGCTTTCCAGCGCGTGCAGCGAGGCGTTGAGCGAGCGGATGTGGCGCACCATGGCGCGGCCGGCCTCGGTGGGCTCGACCCCGCGGGCGCGGCGCTCGAACAGCGGCACGCCCAGCCGGGCCTCGAGGTCCGACAGCCGCTTGCTGGCGGCCGCCAGGGCGAGGTGCTCACGCTCCGCCCCGCGCGTGATGCTGCGGGTCTCGGCGATGGCGAGCACGAGGTTGAGGGTCACGAGGTCGAAGCGCACCGGGGGCAGGGATCGCAGCTTAAGGTTCGCCGCCGCAGCGGGAATTGGCGATTATCCAATCGATGCTTCGCGGAGCGCGAAAGCTGGGTCACACCGCCCTGCTCCTGCGCGTCGCGGTCGCCCATGAAAAAGCCCCGCCGGGGCGGGGCTGCTCGGTGACGGGGCGGATGGAGCCGTCGCCGCTCAGCGCTGCGTGATCGGCTTGACCTCGCGCTTGACGGCACCGACGTACAGCTGGCGCGGCCGGCCGATCTTGTACTCGGGGTCGGCAATCATCTCGTTGAGCTGGGCGATCCAGCCCACCGTGCGGGCCAGCGCGAAGATGGCGGTGAACAGGCTGACCGGGATGCCGATGGCGCGCTGCACGATGCCCGAGTAGAAGTCGACGTTCGGGTACAGCTTGCGGGCGACGAAGTACTCGTCCTCCAGCGCGATCTTCTCCAGCGCCATGGCCAGCTTGAACAGCGGGTCGTTCTCCAGGCCGAGTGCGGTCAGCACCTCGTGGCAGGTCTCGCGCATCAGCTTGGCGCGCGGGTCGTAGTTCTTGTAGACCCGGTGGCCGAAGCCCATGAGCTTGATGCCGGAGTTCTTGTCCTTGACCTGCTTGATGAACTCGCCGATCTTGTCGACGCCGCCCTGGCGCTGGATGTCCTCCAGCATGTTCAGCGCCGCCTCGTTGGCGCCGCCGTGCGCCGGGCCCCACAGGCAGGCCACGCCGGCCGCGATGGCGGCGAACGGGTTGGTGCCCGACGAGCCGCACAGCCGCACCGTGGAGGTGGAGGCGTTCTGCTCGTGGTCGGCGTGCAGGATGAAGATGCGGTCCAGCGCCCGCACCACCACGTCGTTCGGCTCGAACTCCTCGCAGGGGTTGCCGAACATCATCCGGGTGAAGTTGGCGGTGTAGCTCAGCGAGTTCTTCGGGTAGATGAAGGGCTGGCCGATGCCGTACTTGTAGGCCATCGCCACCAGCGTCGGCATCTTGGCGATCAGCCGGATGGCGGCGATCTCGCGGTGCTGCGCGTTGTTGATGTCGGTGCTGTCGTGGTAGAAGGCCGACAGCCCGCCCACCAGCCCGGTCATCACCGCCATCGGGTGGGCGTCGCGGCGGAAGCCGCGCAGGAAGAACTGCATCTGCTCGTTGACCATGGTGTGGTTGGTCACCAGGTGCACGAACTCCTTCTTCTGCTGCACGTTGGGCAGTTCGCCCTTCAGCAGCAGGTAGCAGGTCTCGAGGAAATCGCAGTTCTCCGCCAGCTGCTCGATCGGGTAGCCGCGGTACAGCAGCTCGCCCTTGTCGCCGTCGATGTAGGTGATGGTCGAGTTGCACGACGCCGTCGACAGGAAACCCGGGTCGTAGGTGAACTTGCCGGTCTGCGCGTACAGCTTGCGGATGTCGATGACGTCCGGACCGATCGTGCCCTTGTAGATCGGCAGCTCCATGCTGGGGCTGCCGTCCGAGAACGAGAGGGTGGCTTTCACGTCAGACGGGGTCATCGCGATTTCCTTTGTCAATCGAAACTTTCAGGCGCCACCGTGGGCGGGCGCCGGCTGCCGGAGCTTGCCGAGCAGGCCCCGCACGGCAGGCTGGTCGAGTTCGCCGTCGGGCTCCCGGCGGCGCAGCAGCAGGTCGAGCAGGTCGTTGTCGGACAGCGCCATCAGCGACTCCAGCGCATCGGCCTCCGCCTCGTCCATGCTGGCGGCATGGCGGTCGAAGAAGCGCTCGATGAACAGGTCGTTCTCCAGCAGCCCGCGGCGGCAGCGCCAGCGCAGGCGGCTGAGACGGCGTTCATCGAGCATGCAAGAACCTTGCTAGGCGGGTGGGTGGACAGCGGCCGGTCGGCGGGTCAGACGGCCCGGCGGACCATCAGCTCCTTGATCTTGCCGATGGCGGTGGCCGGGCTCAGACCCTTGGGGCAGACGTCCACGCAGTTCATGATGGTGTGGCAGCGGAACAGCCGGTACGGGTCTTCCAGGTTGTCCAGCCGCTCGCCGGTGGCCTGGTCGCGGCTGTCGGCGATGAAGCGGTAGGCCTGCAGCAGCCCGGCCGGGCCGACGAACTTGTCCGGGTTCCACCAGAAGCTGGGGCAGGCGGTGGAACAGCTGGCGCACAGGATGCACTCGTACAGGCCGTTCAGCTCGTCGCGCTGCTCGGGGCTCTGCAGGCGCTCCTTGTCGGGCGGCGGCGTGTCGTTGACCAGGTACGGCTTGATCGAGTGGTACTGCGCGAAGAAGTGCGTCATGTCAACGATGAGGTCGCGCACCACCGGCAGGCCGGGCAGCGGCTTGAGCACCACGGTGCCCGGCAGGCTGCGCATGTTGGTCAGGCAGGCCAGGCCGTTCTTGCCGTTGATGTTCATCGCGTCCGAACCGCAGACGCCCTCGCGGCAGGAGCGCCGGAACGACAGCGTCGGGTCCTGCGCCTTCAGCTTCATCAGCGCGTCCAGCAGCATGCGCTCCGAGCCGTCGAGCTCGATCTGCACCGTCTGCATGTAGGGCTTGTTGTCCTTGTCCGGGTCGTAGCGGTAGATCTGGAACGTGCGGGTGGTCATGTTCGGTTCTCTCGGATTTAGAACGACCGCACCTTGGGCGGGATCGACTCGACGGTCAGCGGCTTCAGGTTCACCGGCTTGTAGTCGAGCCGGTTGCCCTCGCTGAACCACAGCGTGTGCTTCATCCACTCGGCGTCGTTGCGGCCGTTGGGGTACTGCGGCGAGTCGGCGTAGTCGTTGACGGTGTGGGCGCCGCGGCTCTCGCGCCGGGCGGCGGCGGAGACGATCGTGGCCTGTGCCGCTTCGATCAGGTTCTCCACCTCCAGCGCCTCGATGCGGGCTGTGTTGAACACCTTGGACTTGTCGGCCAGGCCGATCGCCTTGGTGCGCTCGCGCAGGGCGGCGATCTGGCGCACGCCTTCGTCCATCATCGCCTGGGTGCGGAACACGCCGGCATGGGCCTGCATGCTCTTGCGGATGTCGTTGGCCACGTCCTGCGCGTACTCGCCGCCGCTGGCCGCGTCCAGCCGCGCCACGCGCGCCAGCGAGCGGTCCGCCGCGTCCGCGGGCAGCGACTTGTGGGTCTTGTTCTTCAGGTTGTAGTCGACGATGTGGTTGCCGGCCGCACGGCCGAACACCAGCAGGTCGAGCAGCGAGTTGGTGCCCAGCCGGTTGGCGCCGTGGACGCTGACGCAGGCGCACTCGCCCACCGCGTACAGGCCGTTGACCACCGTGTTGGGGCCTGCCGCCGTCGGCGTCACCACCTGGCCGTGGATGTTGGTCGGGATGCCGCCCATCTGGTAGTGGATGGTCGGCACCACCGGGATCGGCTCCTTGGTGATGTCGACGTTGGCGAAGTTGTGGCCGATCTCGTAGACCGAGGGCAGCCGCTTCATGATGGTCTCGGCGCCCAGGTGGGTCATGTCGAGCACCACGTAGTCCTTGTTCGGACCGCAGCCGCGCCCTTCCTTGATCTCCTGGTCCATGCAGCGCGAGACGAAGTCGCGCGGCGCCAGGTCCTTCAGCGTCGGGGCGTAGCGCTCCATGAAGCGCTCACCGTTGCTGTTGCGCAGGATGGCGCCCTCGCCGCGGCAGCCCTCGGTGAGCAGCACGCCCGCGCCGGCCACGCCGGTGGGGTGGAACTGCCAGAACTCCATGTCCTGCAGCGGGATGCTGGCACGCGCCGCCATGCCCAGGCCGTCGCCGGTGTTGATGAACGCGTTGGTGCTGGCCGCGTAGATGCGCCCGGCCCCGCCGGTGGCCAGCAGCGTGGTCTTGGCCTCCAGGATGTGGATCTCACCGGTCTCCATCTCCAGCGCGGTGACGCCGACCACGTCGCCCTCGGCGTCGCGGATCAGGTCCAGCGCCATCCACTCGACGAAGAACTGGGTGCGCGCCTTCACGTTCTGCTGGTACAGCGTGTGCAGCATGGCGTGGCCGGTGCGGTCGGCCGCCGCGCAGGCGCGCTGCACCGGCTTCTCGCCGTAGTTGGCGGTGTGGCCGCCGAAGGGGCGCTGGTAGATGGTGCCGTCCGGGTTGCGGTCGAACGGCATGCCGAAGTGCTCGAGCTCGTAGACCACCTTCGGCGCCTCGCGGCACATGAACTCGATGGCGTCCTGGTCGCCCAGCCAGTCCGAGCCCTTGACGGTGTCGAAGAAGTGGTAGTGCCAGTTGTCCTCGCTCATGTTGCCCAGCGAGGCGCCGATGCCGCCCTGCGCCGCCACGGTGTGCGAGCGGGTGGGGAACACCTTGGACAGCACCGCCACGTTCAGGCCGGCGCGTGCCAGCTGCAGCGAGGCGCGCATGCCGGAGCCGCCGGCCCCGACGATGACGACGTCGAACTTGCGCTTGGAAATCGATGCAACCATGGTCTTCACAGTCTCCAGAGAACCTGCACCGCCCAGCCGGCACAGCCGACCAGCCAGGCGATGGTGAACACCTGCAGGGCCAGGCGCAGGCCGACGGGCTTGACGTAGTCCATCCAGATGTCCCGCACGCCGACCCAGGCGTGCCAGGCCAGCGCGACGATGGTGATGAAGGTCAGCACCTTCATCCACTGGGTGGAGAAGATGCCGGCCCACTTGTCGTAGCCGAGTTCGCCGGGCAGCAGCACCTGCACCAGCAGGGCCACCGTGAACAGGGCCATGACGACCGCGGTGACGCGCTGGCTGAGCCAGTCGCGCATGCCGTAGTGGGCGCCGACGACGAGGCGCTTGGAACCGAAGGTGTTGGAAGAGGACATGGTCTCGCCGATCAGTAGAGGCCGAAGAGCTTGGCCGCCAGCAGCAGTGTCACGATGTGCGCCACCAGCAGCGTGGCGATGGCCGTGACGCGCCCCTTTTCCTTCGACAGGCCGTGGGTCACGTCCATCCACAGGTGGCGCACGCCGGCGACGAAGTGCATCAGGTAGCCCCAGATCAGGCCCAGCACCATCAGCTTGAGCAGCCAGCCCGGCAGGATGCCGATGCCGGTGACGAAGACGGCGCGGAAGCGCTCGTACGACACCTCGGTGCTGACGCTGGTGTCGAACAGCCAGATCACCAGCGGCAGCAGCAGGAACAGGACGGCGCCGCTGATGCGGTGCAGGATGGACACCCAGCCGGCCGGCGGAAGCCGGTAGTGCACGATCTGCGAGATGTGGATGTTGGTGTAGACGCGCCGGTCCTTGACCGTCGGGGCGATCGTGTCAGCCATTGGCTTCTGTCCTGTTGTGTATCGGCAAACCTGGGGATTTTAGGGCAAGGCTCAGGGTGATCACGGAGCATTGGGGCTCTGCCGGCCGTGTACGCCCCGGGGCTCAACTCAGTTCATTGCGGTAATGGTGCCGGCTGGTGTCGTACAGGCCGCGACGCCACTCCACCGGCCGGTCGTCGTAGGTGAAGGACAGCCGCTCGACGCTGAGCAGCGCGCTGCCGGGGGCCACCTGCAGCAGCGCGGCGGTGCCCTCGTCGGCGTTGACCGCACGCAGCTTCTCCTCGGCGCGGATCATGCGCACGCCGAACTCGCTCTCGAAGAGGCCGTACAGGGGCCCGCGGTATTCGGCCAGCCGCTCGGCGCTCAGCCCCTTGAAGGCGGCGCCGGGCAGCCAGATGTCGTCCAGCACCACCGGCTTGCCCGTCACCAGCAGCAGCCGCTTGACCTGCACCGCCGCGTCGCCCGCCTTGAGCTGCAGCACCCGGGCCACGTCGGCCGGCGCGCGCAGCCGCCGGCAATCGAGCACGCGGCGCTCGGTGGGATTGCCGACGCCGGGCTCGTGCGGCATCAGCCGCAGGAAGCGGAACTGGATCGTCTCTTCGGCATGGGTGGCGACGAAGGTGCCCTTGCCCTGTCGGCGCACCAGCAGGTTCTCGGCCGCCAGCTCGTCGATGGCCTTGCGCACCGTGCCCTGGCTGACGCGGTAGCGCGCGGCCAGCTCCATCTCGCTGGGGATGGCCTCGCCGGGGCGCCACTCCCCCGCCTGCAGGCTGCGGGTGAGCAACCCCTTGATCTGCTGGTAGAGCGGGCTGAAGGCGGGCCCCGGACCGGCGTCGTCGTCGCGGCGAACGGAGGCGGACGTCGGTGACGGCATGCCGCGATTGCACCACATTGGACACCGCCACGTCCACCGACTGATGTCTTATATAAGACAAAGGAGCGTTTGACGCCGCGGGAGGGCGCCCGATAGACTGCCCGACGGTCCGCCGGACCTGCCCTCGCCTACACTCGTCGGCCCGGCCCGCACCGCTGCCGTCCCGCGGCGCGCCCCGCCCCCACTTCCCAAGACCGCTGGAGTCCTCCATGAGCAAGAAGCCCGTCCGCGTCGCCGTCACCGGTGCCGCCGGCCAGATCGGTTATGCCCTGCTGTTTCGCATCGCCTCCGGCGAGATGCTGGGCAAGGACCAGCCCGTCATCCTGCAGCTGCTGGAAGTGCCGGCCGAAGGCCCGCAGAAGGCGCTCAAGGGCGTGATGATGGAGCTGGAGGACTGCGCCTTCCCCCTGCTGCACGGCATGGAAGCGCACAGCGACCCGATGACGGCGTTCAAGGACACCGACTACGCCCTGCTGGTGGGCAGCATGCCGCGCAAGGCCGGCATGGAGCGCGCCGAGCTGCTGTCGATCAACGGCCAGATCTTCATCGGCCAGGGCAAGGCGCTCAACGCCGTCGCCTCGCGCGGCGTCAAGGTGCTGGTGGTGGGCAACCCCGCCAACACCAACGCCTACATCGCGATGAAGTCGGCGCCCGACCTGCCGCGCGAGAACTTCACCGCCATGCTGCGCCTGGACCACAACCGGGCGCTGAGCCAGATCGCCGCCAAGACCGGCAAGCCGGTGGCGTCGATCAAGAAGCTGTGCGTCTGGGGCAACCACTCGCCGACCATGTACGCCGACTACCGCTTCGCCACCATCGACGGGCAGCCGGTGAAGGACATGATCAACGACCAGGTGTGGAACAAGGACGTGTTCCTGCCCACCGTCGGCAAGCGCGGCGCGGCCATCATCGAGGCGCGTGGCCTGTCGTCGGCCGCCTCCGCCGCCAACGCCGCCATCGACCACATGCGCGACTGGGCGCTGGGCAGCCAGGGCGAGTGGGTGACCATGGGCGTGCCGTCCAACGGCGAGTACGGCATCCCGAAGGACGTGATGTTCGGCTTCCCCGTCACCACCGAGGGCGGCAAGTACAAGATCGTCGAAGGCCTGCCGATCGACGCCTTCAGCCAGGAGTGCATCGACAAGACGCTGGCCGAGCTGAAGGCTGAACAAGACGGTGTGAACCACCTCCTCTGAGTGCTGCACCCGCGCGACGCGCTGTTCGACGACGGCCCGGCCTGGCCGGCGCTGCCGGTGTGCGACCACTACGCCGGTGTCGAGCCGCGCATGCGCAAGAGCCTGGCGCTGCAGGCCGAGCTGGGGCCGGTGTTCGACGTCACGCTGGACCTGGAGGACGGCGCACCCGTCGGCGGCGAACTGGAGCACGCCGACCTCATCGCCGAGCTGGCGACGTCGCCGGGCAACCGTTTCGGCCGTGTCGGCGCCCGGCTGCTGCCGTGGGGCCACCCGCGGTTCGAGGCGGTGGCCGACCGGCTGCTGCAGCGGGCCGGCGGCCGGCTGGCCTACCTGATGCTGCCCAAGGTCGACCGCCTGGACGACCTGCAGGCCGCGGCCGCCGCCCTCGACGGGCTGTGCGATCGCCACGGCCTGGCCCGGCGCATCCCCCTGCACGCGCTGGTCGAATCCGCCCTGGCGGTGCAGCAGGCGCCGGCGCTGGCCGCGCACCCGCGCATCGAGTCGTTGTCCTTCGGCCTGATGGACTTCGTCTCGTCGCACCGCGGGGCCATCGGCCAGGCGGCGATGACCGCGCAGGGCCAGTTCGAGCACCCGCTGGTGCTGCGCGCCAAGCTGGAGATCGCCGCCGCCTGCCACGCGGCACGCAAGGTGCCGTCGCATGGCGTGGTGACCGAGTTCCGCGACCGCAAGGCGCTGGAGGTCGCCGCCCACCGGGCCGCGGCCCAGCTCGGCTTCCTGCGCATGTGGAGCATCCACCCCGACCAGGTGCGGACCATCGTCGAGGCCTTCGCGCCCAGCGCCGCCGAGGTCGACCAGGCGGTCGAGATCCTGCAGGCCGCCCAGGCGGTGGGCTTCGCGCCGATCCGCCACCACCACCATGGCCGCGAACAGCTGCACGACCGTGCCAGCTACCGCTACTTCTGGCAGGTGCTGGAGCGGGCGGAGCGCACCTCGCTGGCCGGCGGGGCGCAGCTGCCGGCCGAGGTTCGCCGCGCGTGGTTCGTCCAGGCGGCCTAACCCGGCCTTGCATTTGGTTGCCAGCCCCGCGCCCGCTGTTGGTCTTCCCTCACACGTCGCGGCGGCAGGCGACCGGACAATGCGGCGTCCTCACGGAGAAGTCATGACCGTCCACACGCCCCTGCACACCGCCCTCTGGCTGGCCCTCGCCCTGACCGCCGGTGCCGCCGGCGCCGCCGAACCGGCCAAGCCCGCCGCGCCGAAGCCGGCCGCCGCCAAGGCCCAGCCGTCCAAGCCGGTCGCCAAGGCCGCCGCCAAGCCGGTGGCGCTGCCCGACCCGGCCCCCGCCACCGCCGAGCAGCTGGAAGCCGCCAAGCTGGTCTACACCGGCGTCAGCGACTGCGAGTTCAAGCAGAACATCCGCATCGACGAAAGCGAGAAGTTCCCCGGCTACATGGTCCTGCGCTGGGAGAAGGCCACCTACACGATGAAGCCGGTGCTCTCCACCACCGGCGCCATGCGGCTGGAGGACGTGCACGGCCAGACGCTGCTGATCCAGATCGGCAACAAGTCCATGCTGATGAACGTCAAGGCCGGCCAGCGGCTGGTCGACGACTGCATCCACCCCAAGCAGCGCGAGGCGATCGAGGCCGCGCGCGCCAACCCCGGCGCCACCACCGCGCTGCTGGTGGCGCCCGACGCGCCGCAGAAGTAGGCCCGTGGCGCCCCGCGGGGGTCCCCCCGCCGCGAGCCGCCCGCCGGGCGGCTTTTTTGTGCCCGTTTGGGGCCCATGGCCGACTTTTTGCGTGTCAGCGTGACCGCCGGTATCGCCTAAGTCTTATATAAGACTTAGAATCTGCGCCTCCCCTTCCCGACCGTCCCGACCTCGGAGTTCCCATGCTGCAAGCCTATCGCCAACATGCCGCCGAACGCGCCGCGCTCGGCATCCCGCCGCTGCCGCTGAGCGCGCAGCAGACCGCCGAGGTCATCGAACTGCTGAAGAACCCGCCGGCCGGCGAGGAGCAGTTCCTGCTCGACCTGCTGACCCACCGCGTGCCCCCGGGCGTGGACGACGCGGCCAAGGTCAAGGCCAGCTTCCTGGCCGCGGTGGCGCATGGCGACATCGCCGTCGGCCTGGTGTCGAAGGCCAAGGCCACCGAACTGCTCGGCACCATGGTCGGCGGCTACAACGTCAAGCCGCTGATCGACCTGCTGGACGACGCCGAGGTGGCGCCCGTGGCCGCCGCCGGCCTGAAGAAGACGCTGCTGATGTTCGACTTCTTCCACGACGTGGCGGAGAAGGCCAAGGCCGGCAACGCCGTCGCCAAGGACGTGATCCGGAGCTGGGCCGACGCCGAATGGTTCACCTCGCGGCCCGAGGTCGACAAGAAGATTACCGTCACCGTCTTCAAGGTGCCCGGCGAGACCAACACCGACGACCTGTCGCCGGCGCCCGACGCCTGGAGCCGGCCCGACATCCCGCTGCACTACCTGGCGATGCTGAAGAACACCCGTCCCGACGCGGCGTTCAAGCCCGAGGAGGACGGCAAGCGCGGCCCGATGCAGTTCATCGAGGACCTGAAGAAGAAGGGCCACCTGGTGGCCTACGTCGGCGACGTGGTCGGCACCGGCTCCAGCCGCAAGTCGGCCACCAACAGCGTGATCTGGGCCACCGGCCAGGACATCCCCTACGTGCCGAACAAGCGCTTCGGCGGCGTCACGCTGGGCGGCAAGATCGCCCCGATCTTCTTCAACACGCAGGAGGACTCGGGCTCGCTGCCGATCGAGGTCGACGTCTCCAAGCTGGAGATGGGCGACGTCATCGACGTGCTGCCCTACGACGGCAAGGTCGTGAAGAACGGCCAGACCGTGGCCGAGTTCAAGCTGAAGAGCGACGTGCTGTTCGACGAGGTGCGCGCCGGCGGCCGCATCAACCTCATCATCGGCCGCTCGCTCACCGCCAAGGCGCGCGAGTTCCTCGGCCTGCCCGCCTCCACCGCCTTCCGACTGCCGGTGGCGCCGAAGGACAGCGGCAAGGGCTTCACCCTGGCGCAGAAGATGGTCGGCCGCGCGGTCGGCCTGCCGGAAGGCCAGGGCGTGCGCCCCGGCACCTACTGCGAGCCGAAGATGACCACCGTCGGCAGCCAGGACACCACCGGCCCGATGACCCGCGACGAGCTGAAGGACCTGGCCTGCCTGGGCTTCTCGGCCGACCTGGTGATGCAGAGCTTCTGCCACACCGCGGCCTACCCGAAGCCGGTGGACGTGAAGACCCACCGCGAGCTGCCGGCCTTCATCAGCAACCGCGGCGGCGTCTCGCTGCGCCCGGGCGACGGCGTGATCCACAGCTGGCTCAACCGCCTGCTGCTGCCCGACACCGTGGGCACCGGCGGCGACAGCCACACCCGCTTCCCCATCGGCATCAGCTTCCCGGCCGGCTCCGGCCTGGTGGCCTTCGGCGCGGCCACCGGCGTCATGCCGCTGGACATGCCCGAGTCGGTGCTGGTGCGCTTCAAGGGCCAGATGCAGCCCGGCGTCACGCTGCGCGACCTGGTGCACGCCATCCCGCTGTACGCCATCAAGGCCGGGCTGCTGACGGTCGCCAAGGCCGGCAAGAAGAACATCTTCTCCGGCCGCATCCTGGAGATCGAGGGCCTGCCCGACCTGAAGGTGGAACAGGCCTTCGAGCTGTCCGACGCCAGCGCGGAGCGCTCGGCCGCCGGCTGCACGATCAAGCTCAACAAGGCGCCGGTGATCGAGTACCTGACCTCGAACATCGTGCTGATGAAGAACATGATCGCCGACGGCTACCAGGACAAGCGCACGCTGGAGCGCCGCATCCAGAAGGTGGAGGCCTGGCTGGCCGACCCGCAGCTGCTGGAGGCCGACCAGGACGCCGAGTACGCCGCCGTCATCGAGATCGACCTGGCGGACATCAAGGAGCCCATCCTCTGCTGCCCCAACGACCCGGACGACGCCAAGTTCCTGTCCGACGTGGCCGGCACCAAGATCGACGAGGCCTTCATCGGCTCCTGCATGACCAACATCGGCCACTTCCGCGCGGCGGCCAAGCTGCTCGGCGGTGAGCGCGACATCCCGGTCAAGCTGTGGGTCGCGCCGCCGACCAAGATGGACGAGAGCGAGCTCATCAAGGAAGGCCACTACGCCAACTTCGGCGCCGCCGGCGCGCGCACCGAGATGCCCGGCTGCAGCCTGTGCATGGGCAACCAGGCGCAGGTGCGCGAAGGCGCGACGGTGGTCAGCACCTCCACCCGCAACTTCCCGAACCGCCTGGGCAAGAACACCAACGTGTTCCTCGCCTCGGCCGAGCTGGCCGCCATCGCCTCCAAGCTGGGCAAGATCCCGACTGTGGCCGAGTACCACCAGGCCATGGGCATCATCAACAAGGACGCCGCCAGCGTGTACCGCTACATGAACTTCGACCAGATCGAGGAGTACGCGGACACGGCCAAGGCGGTGACGGTCTGACCCTGCCACGGCGTTGACCCGGACGGCCCGCTTCGGCGGGCCGTTTGCGTCTGCACGACCTCCGCATGACCCTCGCACCACGCCCGGCCGCCGCCGCCCGGGGACGACCGGGATGACGGCGGGCTACGGCAGGACCGTCGCCACGCTGGGCACCGCCCAGCTGCTGGCCTGGGCCTCCTGCTACTACCTGCCGGCGATGCTGGCGGCGCCGATGGCGCGCGACCTCGGCGTCTCGCAGCCCACGGTGTTCGCCGCCTTCAGCGCGGCGCTGGCGGTCTCCGCCCTGCTCGGCCCCAGGGCCGGCGCCGCCATCGACCGCTGGGGCGGCCGGCCGGTGCTGATGGCGACCAACCTGTGCTTCGTGGTCGGCCTGGCGGCGCTGGCCGCGGCCCAGGGCCCGGTGAGCCTGTTCGCCGCCTGGCTGCTGCTCGGCCTGCCCATGGGCGCCGGCCTGTACGAAGCCGCCTTCGCCACGCTGGTGCGGCTGTACGGGCACGAGGCGCGCAACGGCATCACCGGCATCACCCTGATCGCCGGCTTCGCCAGCACGCTGAGCTGGCCGCTGACGGCCGGGCTGGAGGGCGCGGTCGGCTGGCGCGGCGCCTGCCTGGCCTGGGCCGCCATCCACCTGCTGCTGGCGCTGCCGCTGAACGCCTCGCTGCCCCGCGTCGCCGCGCCGGCCGCGCCGACCGCGGTGCCCGAGGTGCCGCCGGCGGTGCCGACGACGCCGCCGCCTTCGCTGTGGCCGACGATCGTGCTGTCGTTCGTCTTCGCGGCCGCCTGGTTCACCACCACCGCGATGGCCACCCACCTGCCGCAGCTGCTGCAGGCGGCCGGCTCGACGCCGGCCCAGGCGGTGCTGGTGGGCGCGCTCATCGGGCCCGCCCAGGTGGCCGCCCGGCTGCTGGACTTCAGCCTGCTGCGCCGGCTGCACCCGCTGCTGTCGGCGCGCCTGGCGGCGGCGGCGCACCCGCTGGGCGCCGCGCTGCTGGCGGCGATGGGGCCGACGGCCGCGCCGTTCTTCGGCGTGCTGCACGGCGCCGGCGCCGGCATGCTGACCATCGCCAAGGGCACGCTGCCGCTGGTGTTCTTCGGCGCCCAGGGTTACGGCCAGCGGCAGGGGCTGCTGGTGGTGCCGGGCCGCCTGGCGCAGGCGCTGGCGCCCTGGCTGTTCGGCATCGCCCTGCAGCACTGGGGCCTGGGCGCGCTGGCGCTGTCGGCCGGGCTGGGCCTGTTGGCGCTCGGCGCGCTGTTCCTGCTGCCGCCGGTGCGTGCCGCCGCCCGGTGAGGCCCCGGCTCAGACCTCCGGCGCGATCTGCTCGGCCCAGTCGTACAACGCGCCGAGGATGGCCTGGCCACGATCGTCGGCGTCCTCGCTCAGCGCATCGATGCGCTCGAAGAAGGCCTGCAGCGTGACCGCCCCGCCGGCGCCTTCCAGCAGCCGGGCGGCGCGGTGCCGCTGCCAGCGTTCGGTGCCGGTGTCGTCCAGCGTCTCGGGAAAATTGCGGGCCCGGTAGCGGAAGACCAGTTCCTCCAGCCGCGGATCGTCGAAGCCGAGCCGCGCCTCGGCCAGCCGCTGGGGCGACAACGCCCGCAACCGCGCCAGCCGCTGGCGGTCGGCGTCACCGACCAGGCCGCCGTACAGGTCCTCGTCGACGTCGGTCGCACCGTCGCGCGCCGGGCGGCTGAACACGTCGCGCCAGCGGTCGGCCAACCGGGGCGACAGCGCCCGCGCCGTCTGCGCACGGCGCAGCCCTGCGGTCAGGTCCAGCCCCCAGCGCTCGGCCATCGGCGGCGACAGCGTGCGCAGGTTGGAGATCACCACCGGCGACTTGTTGAGGTGGATGGTCTTGATCGGCAGCCGCGTCACGCCCTCGGGCAGGTCCTGCGCCTTGACGAACAGCCGTTCCCGGATGGACTGCGCGTCCAGCCCCTCGAGTTCGGCCGGGTCCTGGGCCAGGTCCCAGACGATGAGTTCGTTGCGGTTGGTCGGGTGCGGTGCCAGCGGCCACACCAGCGCCAGCCCGCCGCGTTCGGTGCCGTACATGCCGCTGATGTGCAGGAAGGGCCGGTCGACGCCGATCTCGTCGAGCACCGCGGCGCGCTTGCGCAGGCGCAGGCAGAAGTCCCACAGCCGCGGCTGCAGCGACCGGATCCTGCGCGCCAGCGCGATGGTGGCGCGCACGTCGGACAGCGCGTCGTGCGCGGCCTCGTGCGCCAAGCCGTTGGCGGCGCTCAGGTGTTCCAGCTTGAACGACGGCCGGCCGTCGTCGTGCTTCGGCCATTCGATGCCGTCGGGCCGCAACGCGTACGTGCAACGCACGACGTCGAGCAGGTCCCAGCGCCCGCAGTCCTGCTGCCATTCCCGGCCGTAGGGGTCGATCAGGTTGCGCCAGAACAGGTGGCGCGTCACCTCGTCGTCGAAGCGCAGCGTGTTGTAGCCCACGCCGACGGTGGACGGCCGGGCCAGCTCGCGCTCGATGGCGGCGGCGAAGGCGTGCTCGGGCAGGCCGTGTTCGGCGCAGTGCTGCGGCAGGATGCCGGTCAGCAGGCAGCTCTCCGGGTCGGGCAGGCGGTCCAGCGGCGGCCGGCAGTACAGCATCACCGGCTCGCCGACCTCGTTCAGTTCGGCATCGGTGCGCAGCCCGGCGAACTGCGCCGGCGCATCGCAGCGGGGGTTCGCGCCGAAGGTTTCGTAGTCGTGCCAGAAGAAGCTGAAGTCCGGGCCGCAGGCGCTGTTGGCGTTCATGCGCGTCACCATACTGCAAGGCCTCCGCACCGCGCCTCGCCGACGAACCCTGGCGCAAACCCACCCCCTATGTCGAACGATGGGCGGGACTCAGCGCACGGCCAAAGATGCACCCCTTTTCGACCGCAAAAGGGAGTGCGCCATGACGCAGAAGCTGTTGCTGGTCCGCGGGGATGCGGGCGACGAAGTGGAGGCGCTGCGGCAGCGCCTGCGCGAGGTGCTGGGCACCGACGGCGAGGGCTTCCCCTCGCTGCAGGCCGACGGCACGCCGATCGGCGAGGACTTCGTCGCCGCGGTGCGGCTGTGGCAGTCGGGCGTCGGGCTGCTGGCCGACGGCATCGTCGGGCCGCGCTGCCAGCTGCTGCTGGGCCTGCGCCCGCCGGTGGACCTGGCGCTCAAGCTCAACCTGGCGTCGGTGGGGCGGCTGTTCCCGGCGACCAAGCCGGCCAACATCGCCCGCTACCTGCCCTACGTCGAGGCCGCGCTCAGCGCCACCGGGCTGACCGACCGCGCCGGCGTGCTCGCCGCGCTGGGCACCATCCGCGCCGAGACCGAGGGCTTCGTGCCCATCGCCGAGCTGCCCTCGCGCTTCAACACCCCGCCCGGCCGGCCGCCCTTCAGCGCCTACGACGACCGGCCCAAGTACGGCCATTCCACCCCCGGCGACGGCGAGCGCTACCGCGGCCGCGGCTTCGTGCAATTGACGTGGAAGGTCAACTACCAGCGCTACGGCGACGAACTGGGCGTGGACCTGGTCGGACAGCCGGACCTGGCCAATGCGCCGGAGGTGGCCGCGGTGGTGCTGTGCCTGTTCCTGGCGCACCGCTCGACCAAGCTGCGCGCGGCGGTGGCCGAAGGTGACCTCGCCGCGGCGCGCAAGCTGGTCAACGGCGGCAGCCACGGGCTGGATCGCTTCTCCGACGTCTTCGAACGCGCCGAGACGCTGTGGCCGGTGGCCGTGGCGGGGAACGGCCGCGCCGGCCGCAGCCGGGCCATCGCCGCCGCGCCGTCGCGCACCAGTTCCAAGGTGCGCAAGGACAGCGTCGACCTGCGCGACCGCAGCTACCTGCCGCCGGCGCTGTCGCTGCCCGACGTCTGCCCGTCCGACGAGGAGGTCAAGCGCTTCCTGCCGGCCTACACCGGCGCCGGCCTGATCCTCGACCAGGGGCAGGAGGGCGCGTGCACCGGCTTCGGCCTGGCCTGCGTCGTCAACTACCTGCGCTGGGTCAAGGGCGGGCACCCGGGCGCCCTGCCCTCGGTCAGCCCGCGCATGCTCTACACCCTGGCGCGTCGCTACGACGAGTACGAGGGCGAGAACTACGAAGGCTCCAGTTGCCGCGGTGCCATCAAGGGCTGGTTCCACCACGGCGTGTGCCTGGCCGACGACTGGCCCTACGAGCCCGAGCGCACCAGCCCGCCGCGCTACGGCTACGCCCGCCGCGCGGCACAGCTCAGCCTGGGCGTGTACTACCGGGTGGAGCTGGGCTCCATCACCGACCTGCAGGCCGCCATCGCCCAGCACCGCGCGGTGTTCGCCTCCGCCTTCACCCACGACGGCTGGGACCGCCTGTCCCAGCACCAGAGCAAGCCGCCCAAGGGCCATGCCGACCTGCCGGTCATCCCCTTCGACGGCCGGCCGTCGCAGACCAACGGCCATGCCTTCGCGCTGGTGGGCTACAACGGCGACGGCTTCGTCATCCAGAACTCCTGGGGCACCGGCTGGGGCGCCGGCGGCTTCGGCGTCATCACCTACGCCGACTGGCTGGCCAATGCGATGGACGCCTGGGTGGTGGCGCTGGGCGTGCCGGGGGTGGTGGCCGGCAGGCTGGCCGAGGGCGTGCTGCGCGGCGGCCGCAGCCAGGCGACGGTGGACACCTCCGCCTGGTGGGACGAGGCCCGGGCCTACCGCCACAGCGTGGTGCTGGGCAACGACGGCCGGGTGGCCCGCTACCTGACCGAGGACGAGGCGCCGCGCAAGCTGCAGCACCAGGTGGGCGTGCTGCCCGACCGCTGGTTCCGCGAGCAGCCGGCCGACGCGCCCAAGCGGCTGCTCATCTACGCCCACGGCGGCCTGAACAGCGAGGCCGCCGCCGTGCAGCGCGCCCGCGCCATGGGCCGCTACTTCCTCGGCAACGGCTGCTACCCGCTGTTCCTGGTCTGGAAGACGGGGCTGCTCGAATCCATCGGCGACCTGCTGGCCGACCGCTTCCGGCGCGAGGACGCCCGCGCCGGCGGCTGGATCAGCGAGCAGACCGACCTGCTGGTCGAGAAGTCGATCGGCCGGGTGTTCGCCCGGCCGCTGTGGAGCGAGATGAAGGAGAACGCGCAGCTGGCCTTCGAGGCCCGGCGCGGCGGCACGCTGCTGGTCGACGCGCTGCAGTCGCTGGCGGCGGCCTGGGGCGACCGCTTCGAGCTGCACCTGGCCGGCCACTCCGCCGGCTCGATCGCCCTCGGCCACCTGCTGGCGCAGCTCAACCACCGTCAGGCCGCGGGCGAGGACCACGGGCTGCGCGCCGCGCTGCGCTCGGTGCACCTGTACGCGCCGGCGTGCTCAGTGGCCTTCGCCCAGGCCCACTACGGCCAGGACGCCGACCTGATGCAGCGGCTGCACCTGGACGTGCTGTCCGACGAGGCCGAGCGCGACGACAGCGTGGCCGGCATCTACCGCAAGTCGCTGCTGTACCTGGTGGCCAATGCCCTGGAGCCCGACCTGCGCACACCCATCCTCGGCATGGCCCGGGTGGGCGACGCAGCCGACCGCGGCTGGGACGGCAGCTCCAACACCGGCGAGGTGCTGGCCGGCTGGCGCCAGAGCGCCGCGGCGGCCGAGCTGGCCAGCCGCACCACGGTGCTGCCCGGCGGGCGCATCACCGTGGCGCAGGCCGACGGCCGGCCGGTGGAGCAGCCCGTCAGCCACGGCAGCTTCGACAACGACATCGGCGTCATCGGCCGCACGCTGGCCCGGGTCACGGGCCGCGACGACCCGGCCGCGCTGCCGCTGCCGGTGACGGACCTGCGGGGGGTTCTAGGAGGCACCCGCGCGGGGGTGGCGCCCGGTCCCCCGGGCGCCGACGGCACCAGTCAGCCCCCCGCGGTCGGCCGCTTGCGTGCCGGCGGCACCGGCATCGGCGACACCGGCACCGGCTCGGCCGCCGCGGCGCCGCCGCGCTGGTCGAGTGCGTCGCTCATGCCCATCAGCACGCCGCTGACCAGCGTGGCGTAGCTGTCCATCAGCGCCTGCGTGGCCTTGACGCTGGCCGCCCGCGTCTCGCGGAAGGCGTCCTGCATGCCGCGCAGCTGGCTGGTCACCTGCTCGACGATCTGGCTGGCCTGCTGGCCCGACTGGCTGCCGCCGGCCTGCAGCCGCTCCAGCACGGCACCCCATTGCGCCGCCACCTGGTCGCTGGCGGACTGGCCCGCCTTCTCGATGGCTTCGAGGAAGCCGTCCTCCATGCGCTCCAGCTCGTCGAGGGCCTTCTTCAGCGGCTTGCCCTGCACGTCCGCGCCCTGCTGGATCAACCGCTGCATCGCGACCCGGTGCGCTTCCACCGCCTGCAGCAGCGCCTGGTCCATGCCGGACACGGCGGTGTCCAGCAGCTGGGTGGCATCGGTCTGGCCCATGCCGCTCTGCGCCACGCCGGCACCGGCCGCCTTGGCCACCGACTGCAGCACGTTGCGCACGTTCTTCAGCGTCATCTCCCGGCTCTGCAGCGCGGTGAGCGTGGCCTGGGTGACGGCCTTGCGCAGCTGTTCGGTCTGCTGCGCGCTGGCGGTGGAAAACAGGTCGACCAGCGCTTGCTGGTCGATCAGGGACTTGGCCATGGCGGATCTCCTGGTGGGTGGCAGCCGGTCGACCGCAGGACGGAGGACACGGGCGCCGAAGGAACGACGCCAGCACCATACCGCGGCCCGCCGCGCCGGGGAACGGCACCCACCCTGGCGCGGCCGACGTGGGCGCGCGGTCTTCGTCATCGGCGCCGGACACGGTATTTGCTACCGTGCGGTGTTGTGCCGGGGCCGCCGCCCCCGCGCCCGCCTTCGCGACCGCCCCCTTGGAGCCCGCCATGCCCGCACCCCACGCCTTCGCCGACACCCTGCAGCGCTTCACCACCGCCTCGGGCGCCGGGGGGCAGTTCTACTCGCTGCCGGCGCTGGCGCAGTCGCTGCCCGGGGTCCGGCGGCTGCCGGTGTCGCTGCGGCTGGTGCTCGAATCGGTGCTGCGCAACTGCGACGGCAAGAAGGTGACCGCCGAGCACGTCAAGGCGCTGGCCAACTGGCAGCCGAAGTCGCCGCGCACCGAGGAGATCCCCTTCATCGTCGCCCGCGTGGTGCTGCAGGACTTCACCGGCGTGCCGCTGCTGGCCGACCTGGCCGCCATGCGCAACGTGGCGGCGGACATGCAGCGCAACCCGAAGACCATCGAGCCGCTGGTGCCGGTGGATCTGGTGGTCGACCACTCGGTGATGATCGACCACTACCGGGGCAAGGATTCCCTGGACCTGAACATGAAGCTGGAGTTCTCGCGCAACCTGGAGCGCTACCAGTTCATGAAGTGGGGCATGCAGGCCTTCGACACCTTCCGCGTGGTGCCGCCGGGCTTCGGCATCGTGCACCAGGTCAACCTCGAGTACCTGGCGCGCGGCGTGCACAAGACGGCCGACGGGGTCCACTACCCCGACACCCTGGTCGGCACGGACAGCCACACGACGATGATCAACGGCATCGGCGTCGTCGGCTGGGGCGTCGGCGGCATCGAGGCCGAGGCCGGCATGCTGGGCCAGCCGGTCTACTTCCTGACGCCGGACGTGGTGGGCTTCGAGCTCACCGGCGCCCTGCGCGAAGGCGTCACCGCCACCGACCTGGTGCTCACCGTCACCGAGATCCTGCGCAAGGAGAAGGTGGTCGGCAAGTTCGTCGAGTTCTTCGGCGAGGGCACCGCCTCCATCGGCGTGCCCGACCGCGCCACCATCGGCAACATGGCGCCGGAGTACGGCGCCACCATGGGCTTCTTCCCGGTCGACGAGAAGACCATCGCCTACTTCCGCGGCACCGGCCGCACCGACGCGGAGATCGAGGCCTTCGAGGCCTACTTCAAGGCACAGGGCCTGTTCGGCGTGCCGAAGTCGGGCGACATCGACTACAGCCAGGTGGTGACGCTGGACCTGTCCACGGTGGTGCCGTCGGTGGCCGGTCCCAAGCGCCCGCAGGACCGCATCCCGCTCGACCAGCTCAGCGCCAGCTTCGACAAGCTGTTCAGCCTGCCGGTGGACAGCAACGGCTTCGGCCAGCCGCCCGCCAAGCTGAAGGACGAGTACCCGGCGGCCAACGGCGTCCAGCTGCACCACGGCGACGTGCTCATCGCGGCCATCACCTCCTGCACCAACACCTCGAACCCGAGCGTGCTGCTGGCCGCCGGCCTGCTCGCGAAGAAGGCGGTGGAGGCAGGGCTCACCGTCTCGCCGCACATCAAGACCTCGCTGGCGCCGGGCTCGCGCGTGGTCACCGACTACTACACCAAGACCGGCCTGCTGCCCTACCTGGAGCAGCTGGGCTTCGCGGTGGCGGCCTACGGCTGCACCACCTGCATCGGCAACGCCGGCGACCTGGTGCCCGAGTTCAACGAGACCATCGCCCAGCACGAACTGGTGTGCGCGGCGGTGCTGTCGGGCAACCGCAACTTCGAGGCGCGCATCCACCCCAACATCAAGGCCAACTTCCTGGCCAGCCCGCCGCTGGTGGTGGCCTACGCGATCGCGGGCAGCGTGCGCCGCGACCTGATGACCGAGCCCCTGGGCACTGGCAAGAACGGACAGCCGGTGTTCCTCAAGGACATCTGGCCGACCAGCCAGGAGGTGCACGACCTGCTGAAGTACGCCCTCGACCCCGAGGGCTACCGCAGCAACTACGACCGGGTGACGAAGGACCCGGGCGAGCTGTGGTCGCGCATCAAGGGCGTGGCCGGCCAGGTCTACGACTGGCCGACCAGCACCTACATCGCCCGCCCGCCCTTCTTCGACGGCTTCACCATGCAGCCCCAGGCGCAGGAGAAGGGCGTCAAGGGCGCGCGCATCATGGCGCTGTTTGGCGACTCGATCACCACCGACCACATCTCGCCGGCGGGCTCGATCAAGGAGGCCTCGCCCGCCGGGCAGTACCTGAAGTCGCACGGCGTGATGAAGGCCGACTTCAACAGCTACGGCTCGCGCCGCGGCAACCACGAGGTGATGGTGCGCGGCACCTTCGCCAACGTGCGCATCAAGAACCTCATGATCCTGCCGCGCGAGGACGGCAGCCGGGTCGAGGGCGGGCTGACGATCTACCAGCACGAGGGCGCGGGCGACGGTCCGACCGGAGGCGCAACCGCAGCTCCGAGGAAGGGCGAGCAGGTCTTCATCTACGACGCCGCCATGGCCTACATGAAGGCCGGCGTGCCGACGGTGGTCTTCGCCGGCGAGGAGTACGGCACCGGCTCGTCCCGCGACTGGGCGGCCAAGGGCACGCAGCTGCTGGGCATCAAGGCGGTGGTGGCGCGCAGCTTCGAGCGCATCCACCGTTCCAACCTGGTCGGCATGGGCGTGCTGCCGCTGCAGTTCCGCGGCACCGACAGCTGGAACACGCTGAAGCTGTGGGGCGACGAGTCGATCGACATCGTCATCGACGGCGACATCCGGCCGCAGGGCGAGGCCCGGCTGGTGGTGCACCGTGCCGACGGCAGCACCACCGAGTTGCCGCTGACGGTGCGCATCGACACGCCGATCGAGGTCGACTACTACCAGCACGGCGGCATCCTGCCCTTTGTCCTCAGGCAGCTGCTGGCCGCCTGAGGACTCCAGGCAGGGCCTGGGCCTTCGGGGCCGCGGGCCGGCCGGCCCGCGGGGCCTCTGCCGCAGCCGCTCGTTGACGGAAACGACCCTCCGCTGCGCCATCATCGGCGCGTGGAGCCGTTCAAGAACCTCATCAACCCCGGCCTGGTGCGGGCCATGGCCACGCACCTGGCCCGGGTGTCTCGGGCCTTCGACCGGCCGCGGTTCGAGGCGGGGGCGCTGGCGGGCCTGGAAGCGCTGGAACTCAAGGCCCGGGCGCTGCACGTGTGCGACGCGCTGGAAGCCGCGCTGCCCAACGACTTCGCGACCGCCGCCGGGGCGCTGACCGCCGCGCTCGGGCCTGCCGGCGAGGGCGACGACCTCTCCACCCTGCGGACGGGCGACGCCGGCCTGGGCGGCTGGGCGGTGTGGCCGATGAGCGAGTACGTCGCCCGCCATGGCCATGCCGACGTGCCGCTGGCGCTGCAGACGCTGCACGCGATGACGCAGCGGTTCTCGGCCGAATGGGCCATCCGGCCGTTCATCCAGCGCCACCCCGACACCACCTTCGCCACCCTGCAGCGCTGGACCACCGACCCGAGCGCCCATGTGCGGCGGCTGGTGAGCGAAGGCAGCCGGCCCCGCCTGCCCTGGGGGCTGCAGCTGAAGGCGCTGATCGTCGACCCCTCGCCGACGCTGCCGCTGTTGCGTGCGCTGCAGGACGACGAGAGCGCCTACGTCCGGCGCAGCGTCGCCAACCACCTGAACGACATCGCCAAGGACCACCCGGCGTTGGTGGTGCAGTGGCTGCACGACCACCTGCCCGGGGCGCCCGCGCCGCGCCAGGCGCTGCTGCGCCATGCCTGCCGGACGCTGGTCAAGCAGGGGCACCCTCAGGTGCTGCAGGCCTGGGGCCTGGGCACGCCGCTGCGCGGCGAGGCACGGCTCACGCTGTCCGCCGACCGGGTGGTGGTGGGCGGCTCGCTGCGCCTGGAGGTGCGGCTGCAGTCGACCCGCCGACGCGGCGACCAGGCGCTGGTCATCGACTACGCGGTGCACCACGTCAAGGCCCGTGGCGGCACTTCGGCCAAGGTGTTCAAGGGCTGGCGCTGCACCCTGGCGCCGGGGCAGTCGGTCACGCTGTCGCGGCCGCATTCGTTCAAGCCGATCACCACCCGTCGCTACCACGCCGGGCGGCACCGCATCGAGCTGCTGGTCAACGGCCGGGTCGAGGCCGAGGCAGCGTTCGAGCTGGCGCTGTAGGCGCCGCTCCGGTCAGCGTCGCGCCGACCAGTCCGCGGGGTCGAAGCCCACCGTCAGCCTGCCGTCGCCCCAGGCCACCACCGGCCGCTTGATGACGCTGGGCTGCGCCAGCATCAGCGCGCGGGCGCCGGCCGCATCGCCGGCGGCGACCTTGGCCGCGTCGTCGAGCTTGCGCCAGGTGGTGCCCTGGCGGTTGAGCAGCCGCTCCCAGCCCAGTTGCGCCAGCCAGGCGTCGAGGCCGTCCGCCGGCACGCCGGCCTTCTTGAAGTCGTGGAAGCGGTGGGTGATGCGGTGCTCGTCCAGCCAGGCGCGGGCCCGCTTGACGGTGTCGCAGTTCGGGATGCCGTAGAGGGTGACGTCGGCCATGCCGGCGAGCATAGCCCGCTAGAACATGCTGCGACGCCGGCCGCACATCGGGTCGGGGCCCATGCCGGTGCTGGTGACGGTGCCCTGCGTGTCCACCGACGCCTGGAACCAGGTGCAGAAGGGCGACACGTGGCGCCAGGACCAGACCTCGTCCGGCTGCCAGCCGCCGCGGCGGCGCTCCGACGGCCGCCCGATCAGGGCCTGCACCTGCTGCACCGTCATGCCGGGCTCGATGCGCATGAACTGCCGCTCGTCCAGCACCTGCTCGACCCGGGTGACACGGCCCTGCGCGTCGAGGTCGACCATGAACGACTGCTTGCCGAAGGGCGGGTGCGAATACTCCAGCCGGGTGCCGCCGTCGGGCGCGGGGTGGCGCGCGGCCGGCGGGCCCATCCGGGCGATCACCTGCTCGGCGCTGATGCCGGGCTGGATGCTGCGGTCGGGGTAGCCGGCGCAGCCGGCGAGCACCGCCGCCGCGGCCAGCAGCACGGGAAGGGAACGCGATCGGCACGACGTCATGGCTGGGCTCCTCGCCATTCGAGACCCCGATCGTGGCAACGGGCGGACCGGCGTGCGCCACCGGCTCAGGATGCCCGACCCTGCCATCCGGGCTCTGGCACCACGGCGCGCTCGCGCAGCCGTCGGCGGCGCTCGGTGAGCCGCTCGAACGGGAACAGGCTGCCCAGCGAGCCGGCCACCGACGACAGGCTGCCCACGGTGCGGACGGCCTCCAGCGCGAACTCCTGCATGACCACCCGCTCGCTGACCTCGCGCCCCTCGGTCACCCGCGACAGCGCGTGCATCACGTACAGCCCCAGCAGGACGGACAGAGCGAACAGGAACTCCCAGTGGGCGAAGCTGACCACCGCCCACTCGCCCTGGGCCCCGGGCGAGGCCCAGCGGACCACCGCCGACAGCTCGCTGGCCTGCAGCGCCTCGGCCATGGCGCCGGCGGCGATCGGCGCCAGACCGCCGGCGGCGGCCGACACCAGGCCGATCGCGGCCAGGAAGGCGGTGCCCTCGCCCTGCGGCGCCAGCTTCAGGCCGAGGTTGCCGGTGGCCAGGGCGATGCCGCCGGTGGCCACGCCCATCACCAGGTGCAGGCCGGCCAGCACCGCCAGCCGGGTCGCCGCACCGGCGAAGACGTCGACGAACACCAGCGCCAGCAGGCAGGCGAAGTACCCCGGCAGCGCCACCGACAGCACGGCCTTGTTGGTCAGCCGGTCGGACAGCCGGCCCCACAGGTACAGCGTCAACGCGTTGGCGCCCTGGCTGAGCACCCACAGCCCGGTCACCGTGCTGAGCGGCAGGCGCAGCTGCTGCAGCAGGAAGACGGTGAGGAAGGGAGCTGTGAGGTTGGACGCCAGGTTCCAGGCCCCGAGGAAGACCAGCAGCCGGCGGAAGTTGCGCTCCCGGAACGGCGCCGCCAGCCGCCGGCGCAGCGACCCCAGCGGCCCGGCGTCGGCCATGCACGGCTCCGGCGCGCGGGCCAGGTAGAAGGAGCTGACGAAGCCGCTGAGGCCGGCCAGCAGGAAGCACAGGCTGTACGGGTGCAGGCCGAGGTCGGACCCGAGGCCGTCGACCAGCGCTCCCGCGGCCAGCGTGCCGACGCAGGACAGCACGGTGCCCCACAGCAGGCGCCGGGCGAAGAACCCGCCGAGCGCCGTCCCGGGGATCAGCTGGTGCAGCCAGGCGTTCACCGCACAGGCGCCCACCGCGTGCAGCAGGGCGATGGCCACCTGCAGCGCCAGCAGCCAGCGCAGCGCCTGCGCCGGCGAAGCCAGCAGCGGCAGCAGCGCGGTGGCCAGGATGAGCCCGCGCGCGGCGGTGAGGGCCAGCACCGCGATGCGCTGGCGTCGCCGCACCCGCTCGATCAGCAGCGTGGCGGGCAGCTGGGCCGCCTGCGCCAGCACCGGGATGGCGGCGAGCAGGCCGACCGCCAGCGGCCCCGCGCCGAGCGACAGCGCGAAGGCCACCAGGATCACCCCGCCGGAGAAGGCCCCGGCGACGCTGGCCCAGGCCAGGTCGCGCACCAGGTCCTGCTGGCCGCGCGCCAGGCGATCGGGGGTGACGGTGGCCAGCGGGGGCGACAGCAGCGGCATGGGGCTCGGGGAACGAAAAAGGGCCGGTACGAGACCGGCCCTTTCCAGCAGGCGGCGAGCCCACGCCGGGTGGCGCGGCCCGGCCCGTCCGTCACTCCACCGCGCCCGCCGTGCAGGAGCCGGTGTTGCGCGCCCGGCCGCGCTGGTCGGTGGCGGGGCAGTTGCTGCCGGCGCCGCGCGCCGGGCTGTTGGCCGCCGGCGCCAGGGTCGGCGTCGGCCCGCCGTTGTCCTGCAGCGCGGTCAGCAGCAGCGGGTCGGTGAAGTGGATGCCGTTGACGCAGGGGGTGTCCGCCGCGCCGCCGGTCGAGCGGTTGCGCGGCCACTGCTGGTTGCCGCTGCCGTTGCCCGGCGTGAAGAAGCACTGCATCGGGTTCCACGGGTCCAGCGTGGTGTTGTGGACGAACAGCGTGTTGTGCACGCCGCCGTCGAAGTTGCCGGCCACCGCGCCGCTGAAGTAGCCCGCGCCGCCGGTGGACCGGTTGAAGGCGAAGGTGACGTTGCGGACGACGCTGTCGCCGGTGTTGCCGTTCAGCCCCAGCGCGCCACCGAGCCCGGTGGTGGCGGTGTTGCCAGCGAAGGTGCTGTTGACGATGTTCAACCGGCTGCGGTCCAGCTGCGCCGCGCCATAGGTCCTCGCGCTGTTGTTGGCGAAGGTCGAGGCGGTGATGTCCAGCGGCTGCGAGTTCAGGATGAACAGCGCGCCGCCCTGTCGGGCCTGGTTGCCTTCGAACAGGCTGCGGTCGAGCGTGGTGCGGCGGGCGCTGAAGTTGGCCGTGCGGCCCAGCGCGCCGGCCAGCTCGTTGGCCCGGTTGTTGATGAAGCGCGAGCCGCAGACCACCTGGTCGGTGTCGTCGCTGCCGTCGATGCCGATGGCACCCGCGTTGCCGCCCGCCCCGCCCTGCCCGGCATGGCCCACGCCGGGGCAGCTGGCCACCGCGCCGCTGGCGTAGTTCTGCCCGGTGCCGGTGGCGCTGTTGCCGTCGAACACGCTGTTGACGATGCGGCCGTTGCTCTGCAGCAGGCCGATGGCGCCCGAGTTCGAACCCGAGTTGCCGACGAAGCGGGAGCCGACCACGGTGACGTCCAGCGAGCCCAGCGCGTAGATGCCGCCGCCGCCGACGTCGGGGCCGGGCGAGGCCGCCGCGTTGTCGCGGAACACCACGTCGATGACGTGCAGCCGCGCGTCGCGCACCTCGATGGCCGCGCCGGCGCCGCCGGCGAAGCCGTAGGCGCACTGCGGGTTGCCCGGGTTGGGCGCCACGTAGCCGGTGCCCGGCGCCTTGCCGTTGGCCAGGGTGATGCGCTGCAGCGTCAGGCCGAGGTTGTTCGTGCGGTAGTTGCTCTGCCACAGCCGCAGCAGCCGCACGCTGTTGCCGCCGTCCAGCGTGACCAGGCCACCGCCGTCGATCACCGAGTTGCGGTTGGTCGGGATGTCCAGCGTGCGGGTCAGGCGGATGGTGGCGGGCGCCGCGCCGCAGTTGAAGGTGACCGCGGCGTTGTTGGCCACGGCGTTGCGCAGCGCGTCCTCGGTGCAGCTGGCCGGGCTGCCGTTGCCGACCACCGCGGCGCCGGCGGTGCTCGCCAGGCCGATGGGCGGCGTGCAGACCTGCGGCGTCGCGGCCACGGGCGACGGTGTGGGGGCCGGCGTGGGGGCCGGCGTGCTGCCGGCCACCAGCTCGCAGCGCTTGGTCACGCCGTAGGCCGGGTCGCCGCCGAAGAACGCGTTGCTGCACTGGCCACTGCCGGTGACGGCGCGGCTGAGCCAGCGCGTGTCGGCGCCATAGCGCACGGTCTGCGTGCCGCTGACGCTGAAGGACTGGTACTCGTTGGCCAGGAAGGTGGCATCGGTGCTGCCCGGCACCAGCTCGCAGCGCTTGGCCAGGCCGGCGGCCGGGTCGCTGCCGAAGAAGGCGTAGGTGCATTCGCCGCTGCCGTTGACCGTCTTCGTCACCCAGCGGCCCTCGGTGCCGAAGCGCACGCTCTGCGCGCCGTTGGTGCTGAAGCCCTGCCATTCGTTGGCCAGCAGGTTCTCGGCGCCGACCGGCACCAGTTCGCAGCGCTTGGCGTAGCCGTAGGCCGGGTCGTTGCCGAAGAAGGCGTTGGTGCACTGGCCGCCGTTGTAGAGCGTCTTCACCACCCAGCGGTTGTCCAGACCGTAGCGCACCGTCTGCACGCCGCCGAAGGAGAAGCTGCCGCCTTCGGCGGCCAGCGGGCTGGTGGTGACCGCGGCGAGCACCGTGCGGGTGGTCTGCTGCTCCGGCGTGCCGGACGCTTCGTCGCTGGACGAGACCGCCGCGGCCGACGTGCCGACCGCGGTGCCGTCGTCACCGCCACCCCCGCAGCCGATCAGGCCGGCGGCCGCGGCCAGTGCGAGCGCCAGGGGCGCGAGGGGACGGCGCAGGGGGGCGCCGAGGAGGACGGGGGAAGAGGCGAAAAGCGCCTGGACAGGGACAAGCGGATGGAAGGTACTGCGGGTCATCTCGCGACGCGGTCTGCGGGGCCGATAGGGGCGCGCAGTGTCGTGGCCGCTTCCGCGGGACCTTTAACGCGGCAGGTTTCAAACGTGTCACGACACCCTGGGTTACCCGGGGCGTAACGGAAGGCAGGCGGGGGCGGCCGTGCAGGTCGGGCCACGGCGCCGCCGTGCGGCCCAGGCCCGGGCGCCGCCGTGCACGTCAGGCCACGGCGCCGCCCTGCGGACCGCCGGCCAGCGGCACCGCGGCCGTCTCGGCCGCGCCGTCGCGCACCGAGGTGTCGTGCCGTTCGTAGGTGCCGATCAGGCAGCCGCTGGCGATGGCCTGCTCGGCCAGCACCCGCAGCACCTCGTCGCGGCCCGGCGTGGCGGACCAGGCCGTCGGGCCGGCCAGCGCGAAGACCTGGAAGGCGTAGCGGTGCACGCCGTGGCCCGGCGGCGGGTCGGGTGGCAGCCAGCCCGCGCGGAGATACGAGTTGCGACCAAGACGCCCCGATGGGTCAGGGCCGGCGTGACGGTTCAGGGCAGATTCCGGCAGCGACCCGTCGCCGGTGGGCAGGTCAGCGGCGATGGCGTGCACCAGCGGATGGGGCGTCGGCGAGTCGGCGTCCTCCACCAGCAGCAGCACCGACGTGGCCGCCGGCGGCACGCCGGTCCAGGCCAGGGGCGGGGAGCGGCCCTCGCCGTCGGCGGTGTAGAGCGCAGGGATCGGCCCATGGTCGACGAAGGCCAGGCTGCTGACCTGCAGGGCGCCCTGGCCCTGCCTCAGCGGCAGGCGCCAGAAGGCCAGTTCGTCGAGGCCGGCGCGGCGGTCGCGCAGCGCATGGCCGAGGGCGTCGGGCAGCTTCTCGAGCATGCGTCCATCACGGCAAGCGGTGTACCGACGCGGCGGCTCCGGGCGATGGCACAGAAAGCAGAAAGCCCCGCCGATCAATCGATCGACGGGGCTCGGGTGTTGGCGGAGTCGGAGGGATTCGAACCCTCGATGCAGGTTTTGCCCACATACTCCCTTAGCAGGGGAGCACCTTCGGCCACTCGGTCACGACTCCAGCGCAGGCCGGCATTCTAACCAGCCGCGCGGCATTCACATCAGGCGGCCTGCTCCAGGTCGAACGCCTTGTGCAGCGCCCGCACGGCCAGCTCCATGTACTTCTCGTCGATGACGACGCTGGTCTTGATCTCGCTGGTGGTGATCATCTGGATATTGATCCCCTCCTCGCTCAAGGTGCGGAACATGGTGCTCGCCACGCCGGCGTGGCTGCGCATGCCGATGCCGACGATGGACACCTTGCAGATCTTGGTGTCGCCGGTGATCTCGCGCGCGCCGGTGGCGCCGGCCACCTGCGTCTTCAGCAGGTCCATCGCGCGCTGGTAGTCGTTGCGGTGCACGGTGAAGGAGAAGTCGGTCTTCCCGTCGTGCGACACGTTCTGGATGATGACGTCCACGTCGATGTTGGCCGCGGCCACCGCACCCAGGATCTGGTAGGCGATGCCCGGCTTGTCGGGCACGCCCATCACGGTGATCTTGGCTTCGTCGCGGTTGAAGGCGATGCCCGAGACAACGGCTTGTTCCATCTTTTCGTCTTCCTCGAAGGTGATCAGGGTGCCGGACTTGGCCTCCTCGGCCAGGTCGATGTCCCAGGGCGTGAAGCTGGACAGCACGCGCAGCGGCACCCGGTACTTGCCGGCGAACTCGACCGAGCGGATCTGCAGCACCTTGGAGCCGAGGCTGGCCATCTCCAGCATCTCCTCGAAGCTGATGGTCTGCAGCCGGCGCGCCTCCGGCACGATGCGCGGGTCGGTGGTGTAGACGCCGTCGACGTCGGTGTAGATGAGGCACTCGTCGGCCTTCATCGCCGCCGCCACCGCCACCGCGGAGGTGTCGGAGCCGCCGCGGCCCAGCGTGGTGATGTGGCCCTGCCCGTCGACCCCCTGGAAGCCGGTGATGACGACCACCTTGCCGGCGGCCAGGTCGGCGCGCACGCGGCTGTCGTCGATGCTCTCGATGCGCGCCTTGGTGTAGGCCGAGTCGGTCTTGATCGGCACCTGCCAGCCGTTGTAGCTCACTGCCTGCAGGCCCTCGGCCTGCAGCGCCAGCGACAGCAGGCCCACGGAGACCTGCTCGCCGGTGCAGGCGATCATGTCCAGCTCGCGCATGACGGCCTCGTCCACCTTCTGCGGCTGCACTTCCTTGGCCAGGCCGAGCAGGCGGTTGGTCTCGCCGCTCATGGCCGACGGCACCACCACCAGCTGGTGGCCGGCGCGCACCCATTTGGCGACCCGCTTGGCGACGTTGCGGATGCGCTCGGTGGACCCCATCGAGGTGCCGCCGTACTTGTGAACGATCAGGGCCATGGACGTGGAAAGGATGAGGCGGCCTCGCGGCTCGCAAACCCGCGATTCTAGTTCGCGCCCTGCCCTCCCGCGGTCCAGCGCAACCAGCCGCCCTGACGCACCAGCCGGCCCTGCGGCACCGGCCAGGTCGCCCCCGAACGCGCCTTCGCCAGTTCGGCCGGCAACCGCTGCAGCAGCGAGAAGGGCACGCCCAGCGGCAGCCGCGGCGCCAGCCAGTCGCGCAGCAGCAGCGCCTGCTGCGCCGGGCTGAAGCGCTGCAGGCGCTCGATGGGCAGCGCCTCGCCGTCGGGCCGCCCGTCCAGCAGGTCGAGCAGGCTGGCGGCGGTCCAGTCCCGCAGCGCCTGGGCCTGCAGCGCGGCATGGCGGGCGCTGGCGTGGAGCTGGGCCTCGGCCTCGGGGAAGGCCTGCACCAGCGCCGGCCAGACCCGCTGCCGCAGCCGACTGCGGCCGTATGCGTCGCCCTGGTTGCTGGGGTCGTCGACGTAGCGCAGGCGGTGCCGGCGCACGTACGCCTCGATGGCCGAACGCGGATGGTCCAGCCAGGGCCGGGCCCAGGTCAGCCCGTCCTGGCGCCATTGCCCGCGCATCGCCGCGGCCGCGGTGAGGCCGCCGCCGCGCAACGCCTGCAGCAGCACGGTCTCGGCCTGGTCGGTGCGGTGGTGGCCGAGTAGGAGCAGGCCGGCATGCGCCTCCCGCGCCATGCGGGCCAGCGCGGCATAGCGCTCGCGCCGGGCCCAGGCCTCGACGCTGTCGCCCGGCGCCGGCGCGCCGGCCAGCCGGGTGACATGGCACTCGAGCGGCGCCCCGGCCGCGGCCCAGCGGGCGCACTGGCGCTGCACATGGCGCACCCACCGGTCGGCGTCCGGCTGCAAGCCGTGGTGCACGTGCAGCGCCGCCACCCGCAGGCGCAGCGCCCGCGCCTGCGCACACACGGCGTGCAGCAGCGCGGTCGAATCGCGGCCGCCGCTGTGGGCGACCGCGACGGTCTTCATCGGTGCCTCAGTGGTCCTTGGTGTCGCCGAAGCGGCCGTACGACTGCAGCCGCTCGTAGCGGCGCTGCAGCAGCTCCTTCGGCTTCAGGTCGAGCAGCAGCCGCAGCGAGTCGTTGAGCGCGCGCTTGAGCTGCGAGGCCATCAGCTTGGTGTCGCGATGGGCGCCGCCCACCGGCTCGGCGACGATCTTGTCGATCAGCCCCAGCGCCTTGAGGCGGTGGGCGGTGATGCCCAGCGCCTCGGCCGCGTCGGCGGCGCGGTCGGCGGTCTTCCACAGGATGGAGGCGCAGCCCTCGGGCGAGATCACCGAGTACACCGAGTACTGCAGCATCAGCACCTGGTCGGCCACGCTGATGGCCAGCGCGCCACCGGAGCCGCCCTCGCCGATGATGGTGGTGATGATGGGCACCTCGAGCTGCGCCATCTCGAAGATGTTGCGGCCGATGGCCTCCGACTGGCCGCGTTCCTCGGCGCCGATGCCGGGGTAGGCGCCCGGCGTGTCGACGAAGGTGAACACCGGCAGGCCGAACTTCTCGGCCAGCTTCATCAGCCGCAGCGCCTTGCGGTAGCCCTCCGGCCGCGACATGCCGAAGTTGCGCAGCCCGCGCTCCTTGGTGTCGCGGCCCTTCTGGTGGCCGACCACCATGCAGGCCTGGCCGTTGAAGCGGGCCAGGCCGCCGACGATGGACAGGTCGTCGGCGAAGTGGCGGTCGCCGTGCAGTTCCTGGAAATCGGTGAACACCTCGTTCACGTAGTCCAGCGTGTAGGGCCGCTGCGGGTGGCGGGCGATCAGCGTCACCTGCCAGGGTGTCAGCTTGGCGTAGATGTCCTTGGTGAGCTGCTGGCTCTTCTTGTCCAGCCGGTCGATCTCTTCGGAGATGTCGACCGCGGACTCGCTCTGAACGTAGCGCAGCTCTTCGATCTTCGATTCCAGCTCCGCGATGGGCTGCTCGAACTCGAGGAAGTGTCTTTTGCTCATGATGTCTGCCCCTCGTCCGTCGAGTACGCCGGCCGATCCCCCGAGGGGATGGCGGGCCGGCTTGGGAGCGGCCCGGCGCTCGGCCCGCAGGGGGAGCGTTGAACACCCGTGTCTCATGTGTCTTCTGGTCAGGTCAGTAGGCGACCGGCAGCGGATCGAGGCTGCGCCAAATGTACCAAGTGGCCACCGAGCGGTACGGCGACCAGCCGTCGCCCAACTCGCGGGCCTCGGCGCGGGACACCGGCTCGCCGCTGAAGTAGTTGGTCGAGATGCCCTTGAGCAGGCCGACGTCGTCCAGCGGCAGCACGTCGGGCCGCATGAGGTGGAAGATGAGGAACATCTCGGCGGTCCAGCGGCCGATGCCGCGGATGGCGACCAGTTCCTCGATGATGGCCTCGTCGTCCATCTGCTGCCACTGGCGCACGTGCACCTGGCCGCCTTCGAAGTGCTGCGCCAGGTCGAGCAGGTACTCGGCCTTGCGCGCCGACAGCCCGGCCGCGCGCAGCGCGGTGCCGTCCAGCGCCAGCACCGCCTGCGGCTGCACCCGGGTGCTGGACCCGGCGCCGACCGCGGCGACGAAACGCTCCCACACCGACTGCGCCGCCTTGACCGAGATCTGCTGGCCGACGATGGAGCGCGCCAGCGTGGTGAAGGCATCGCCGCGGCTTTGCAGGCGAGCCTCGCCGAACTGGGGGATCAGCTTCTTCATCACCCGGTCGCGACGCGACAGGTGACGACAGGCCTCGTCCCAGTAGTCTGGCGTGACGACGGTCGCCACCGCCCTGGCGCTGCCCCGGACCACCGGCGTCAGCCTTTGGAACCGCCGACCGCGACCCAGGTGGTGCCCTGGGCCGAGTCCTTGAGCTCGATGCCGTAACTGGCAAGCTCGGCGCGGATGCGGTCCGCCTCGGCGAAGTTTCTGGCCTTCTTCGCCTCGGCGCGCGCTGAGACCATGTCCTCGATGACCGCCGCCTGCAGCTCGCTCTTGCCGCCTTGCAGATAGTCCAGCGGCGGCTGCTGCAGCAGGCCCAGCACCTTGCCGAGCGCCTTCAGCTGGCCGGCCACCCGCGACGAGCCGCCGCGGTTGACCTCGCCGGCGAGGTCGAACAAGGCGGCCACGGCGCCCGGGGTGTTGAAGTCCTCGTTCATCGCCGCGCGGAAGGCCGCGGCCTGCGGCAGCGACCAGTCCACCTCGGCCGCGTCGGCCGGCACCTTGTCGAGCGCGGTGTAGAGCCGGCGCAGGGCATTGCGGGCGTCGTCCAGGTGGGCGTCGCTGAAGTTGAAGGGGCTGCGGTAGTGGGTGCGCAGCATGAAGAAGCGCAGGGTCTCGCCGTCGTAGCGCTTGAGCACGTCGCGGATGGTGAAGAAGTTGCCCAACGACTTGGACATCTTCTCGTTGTCGACGTTGACGAAGCCGTTGTGCATCCACACGTTGACGAAGGGCCGGCCGCTGGCGCCCTCGCTCTGCGCGATCTCGTTCTCGTGGTGCGGGAACTGCAGGTCCATGCCGCCGCCGTGGATGTCGAAGTGCTCGCCGAGCAGCGCGCAGCTCATCGCCGAGCACTCGATGTGCCAGCCGGGGCGGCCGGCGCCGAACGGGCTAGGCCACTGCGCGTCGGCCGGCTCGCTCGGCTTGGCGGCCTTCCACAGCACGAAGTCCAGCGGGTCTTCCTTGCCTTCGTTGACCGCCACCCGCTCGCCGGCGCGCAGCTCGTCCAGCGATTTGCCCGACAGCTTGCCGTAGCCGGGGAAGCGCCGCACCGCGAAGTTCACATCGCCGTTCGGTGCGCGATAGGCCAGGCCCTTGCCCTCCAGCGCGCCGATCATTTCCAGCATGCGCGGCACGTGCTCGGTGGCGCGCGGCTCGTGCGTCGGCGGCTCGATGCCCAGCGCCGCCACGTCCTCGTGCATGGCCTCGGTCATCTCGGCGGTCAGCTGGCGGATGGGGATGCCCCGTTCCAGCGCACGCCGGATGATCTTGTCGTCGATGTCGGTGATGTTGCGCACGTAGGTCACGCGGTACCCCGCCGCACGCAGCCAGCGCTGCACCACGTCGAAGGCCATCATCATGCGGGCATGGCCGATGTGGCACAGGTCGTAGATGGTCATGCCGCAGACGTACATGCGCACATGGCCGGGCTCGATGGGCTCGAAGGGCTCGACCGCGCGGGTCAGCGTGTTGTGGATGCGCAGGGTCATCGGCCGGAGGGCGGTGCTGGCGCAGGCGCTGCGGTTGGCGCCGGGCTGGGTGCGGTCAAGGGCGGAGAGGACAACGACCGGGCGGTGCCGTCGCCACCGTGCGGCCGGCCGTCACAGGGGCCGTCGCTACAATCGAATTCAGTATAGCGGGGGGCCTCGTAGCCAGTGCACCGCACGCCGCCCTCGCCAGCACCTGCCCATCATGATGTCCTTCGTTGCCCGCCTGCTCGTCATCGCTGGCCTGTGCCTGGCGGCGGGCTGGGGCCAGGCGGCGGTCACCGAGGAACTGCTGGCCATCCAGCGCCTGCACCGCAGCGGCGACCTGGGCACCGCGCTGCAGCGCGTCGAGCGCGCGCTGACGGCGAAGCCCGACGACGCCGACCTGCGCTTCTTCCGCGCGGTGATCCTGGCCGACAGCGGTCGCCGCGACGACGCCATCGAGGCGCTGACCACCCTGCTGCGTGACCACCCCCAGCTCGCCGAGCCGTACAACAACCTGGCGGTGCTCTACGCCGGACAGGGCCGGTTGGAGATGGCGCGCCAGGCGCTGGAGTCGGCGCTGCGCAACGACCCGGCCTACACCGTGGCGCACGAGAACCTGGGCGACCTGTACGTCCGGATGGCTCAGCAGTCCTACCAGCGTGCGCTGCCACCGCAGGGCATGGCCCCCCAGGGGTTGCAACAGAAGCTGCGGCTGGCGCGCGAACTGCTGCTCTCCCCCCACCGTCTCCGCCGGCGCGTCACGCTGAAGAGCGGCGATCGTCGGTCCCTCCATTGCTGTCCATCACGCCCATGACCCTCACCTTGCGCCGCTGCCTGAACGTCGTCCCCGGGCTGGCGCTGGCCGCCCTGATCTGCACCACGGCGCTTCCTGCCGCCGCGCAGAAGGTGAAGCTGGCCACCAGCCAGGGCGACATCGTCCTGCAGCTTGATCCCGCCAAGGCGCCGAAGAGCAGCGCCAACTTCCTGCAGTACGTGCAGGCCGGCCACTACGACGGCACCGTGTTCCACCGCGTGATCGACGGCTTCATGATCCAGGGCGGCGGCTTCGACGCCGAGATGCGTCAGAAGCCGACGCGCGACCCCATCCCGCTGGAGGCGGGCAACGGGCTGAAGAACCTGCGCGGCACCGTCGCGATGGCCCGCACCTCCGACCCGAACTCCGCGACCGCGCAGTTCTTCATCAACGTGGTCGACAACCCCAACCTCGACGCGCCGCGTCCGGACGGGCATGGTTATGCCGTGTTCGGACGGGTGGTCGAGGGGCTGGACGTGATCGACCGCATCCGCAAGGTCGCCACCGGCAACCGCGGCATGCACCAGAACGTGCCGCTGCAGCCGGTGGTCCTTCGTCAAGCCACCGTGGAGAAATGAGATGACCAAGACCGTCGAGATGACGACCAACCATGGCGTGATCCGCATCGCGCTGGACGATGCCAAGGCGCCTGCCACCGTGGCCAACTTCCTCGGCTACGTGCAGCGGGGCCACTACGACGGCACGGTGTTCCACCGCGTCATCCCCGGCTTCATGATCCAGGGCGGCGGCTTCGAGCCCGGCATGAAGCAGAAGCCCACCGAAGCGCCGATCGCCAACGAGGCCAACAACGGCCTGAAGAACAAGAAGTACACGCTGGCCATGGCCCGCACGTCCGACCCGCATTCGGCCACCGCGCAGTTCTTCATCAACGCCAAGGACAACGGCTTCCTCGATTTCACTTCCGAGTCCAGCCAGGGCTGGGGCTACGCGGTGTTCGGCGAGGTGGTCGAGGGCCAGGCGGTGGTCGACGCCATCGAGAAGGTGCGCACCGGCCGCCGTGGCTTCCACGACGACGTGCCGCTGGACGACGTGGTGATCGAAAAGGCCACCGAGGTCTGATTGCCGACTGACCACGTTCCGGTGTTCGAGGCGCCCGCCGGCTGGCGGGCGATCGACCTGCTGTCGGACGTGCACCTGAGCGCCGACCACCCGCGCACCTTCGAGGCCTGGCGCTCGGCGCTGCTGGAGACCGACGCCGACGCCGTGTTCATGCTCGGCGACCTGTTCGAGGTGTGGATCGGCGACGACGCCCGCAACGGCGCCTTCGAGCAGCAGTGCATCGCGGTGCTGCGCGAGGCCGGCCGCCACCGCCGGCTGGCGTTCATGGCAGGCAACCGCGACTTCCTCGTCGGCGACGCGATGCTGACCGAGTCCGGCGTGCAGGCCCTCGACGACCCGACGCTGCTCACCGCCTTCGGCCGGCGCCTGCTGCTGACGCATGGCGATGCGCTGTGCCTGGAAGACGAGGCCTACCAGCGCCTGCGCAGCGTGTTGCGCAGCCCGGCCTGGCAGCAGCAGGTGCTGGCACGCCCGCTCGACGAGCGCGCCGCGCTGGCGCGGCAGCTGCGCCAGGTCAGCGACGCCAAGCGCGGCGAGGCCGCCGGGGCCGGCGGCTTCGATCCGGCCGCCTGGGCCGATGTCGACGCGCCGGAGGCGGCCCGCTGGCTGGACCGCGCGTCCGCGGCCGTCATGGTCCATGGCCACACCCACCGGCCCGACCGCCACGACCTGCCCGGCGGCGGCGAACGTTGGGTGCTCTCGGACTGGTCCTACGACGAACCCGACCAGCCCGCACGCGCGGACGTGCTGCGCCTGACCGCCGCCGGCCTGTTGCGCCGACCGGGCCCCGGCGTGGTGAGCGCGGCGGCGTCCAAGGACGTTCGAACCCCGCCACCGTGCTGAGCCGCCTGCTCGGGCACTGGCGCCAGCGGCGCGACGCCCGGGCGCTGCAGCGCCGTGCCATCCCCGACACGCTGTGGTCGCTGACGCTGCAGCGCTACCCCTTTCTGGCCCGACGCAGCGAGGCCGACCGCGACAGGCTGCGTCGCCTGACCAGCCTGTTCCTCGACCGCAAGCGGTTCAGTGCCGCAGGCGGGCTCGAACTGACCGACGAGATCGCGGTGGCGATCGCCGCCCAGGCCTGCCTGCCGGTGCTGGCCCTCGGGCTCGAGCGCTACGACGGTTTCGTCGGGCTCGTGGTGCACCCCGACGAGGTGCTCGCGCCACGCGAGGCCGTCGACGAAACGGGCGTGGTGCACCGCTGGCAGGAGCCGCTGACCGGTGAGGCCATGGAGGGCGGCCCCGTCATGGTGACCTGGGCCGACGCGCGCGACGCCGGCGAACTGGCCGCCTGGCGCTACAACGTGGTGATCCACGAGTTCGCCCATGTGCTGGACATGGAGGACGGTCTGGCCGACGGCGTGCCGCTGCTGCCCGACGCCACCGCGCGCCGGCGCTGGTGCGGTGTCCTCGAACCGGCCTACGACGACTTCTGCCGCCGCGTCATCGCCGGCGACGACACCCTGCTCGACCCGTACGGTGCCGAGGGGCTGGAGGAGTTCTTCGCCGTCGCCTCCGAAGCCTTCTTCGTCGCACCGGTCGACCTGCGGGACCAACACCCGGCGCTGTACGGGCTGCTGACCGGCTTCTACCGGCAGGACCCGGCGGCCGCCTGAACCGCCGCGCGGCCCCACCGGCCGAGCCATGAAAAGGGGCGCCCTTGCGGGCGCCCCGTCCAGCGCGGCCGGTGTCGCGCGCCCGTCAGGCCGTGGCCGGCTCCGCCTTGGCGCTCTTGCGCGGCGGCTGGATGTCCAGCACCGGGTTGCCGTCGGCGTCCACGTCCACCGTCAGCCGGCCGCCGTCGACCAGCCGGCCGAAGAGCAGCTCGTCGGCCAGCGCGCGGCGGATGGTGTCCTGGATCAGCCGCTGCATCGGCCGCGCGCCCATCAGCGGGTCAAAGCCCTTGGCCGCCAGGTGCTTGCGCAGGGCGTCGGTGAAGGCCACCTCCACTTTCTTCTCGGCGAGCTGGCTCTCCAACTGCAGCAGGAACTTGTCGACCACCCGCAGGATGATCTCCTCGTCCAGCGGCCGGAAGCTGACGATGGCGTCCAGTCGGTTGCGGAACTCCGGCGTGAACAGGCGCTTGATGTCGGCCATCTCGTCGCCCGCCTCGCGCGCGGTGGTGAAGCCGATGGTCGACTTGTTCATGGTCTCGGCGCCCGCGTTCGTCGTCATGATGATGATGACGTTGCGGAAGTCGGCCTTGCGCCCGTTGTTGTCGGTCAGCGTGCCGTGGTCCATCACCTGGAGCAGGACGTTGAAGACGTCCGGGTGCGCCTTCTCGATCTCGTCCATCAGCAGCACGGCGTGCGGCTTCTTGGTGATGGCCTCGGTCAGCAGCCCACCCTGGTCGAAACCGACGTAGCCGGGCGGCGCGCCGATCAGGCGCGACACCGCATGCCGCTCCATGTACTCCGACATGTCGAAGCGGATCAGCTCGATGCCGAGGATGTAGGCCAGCTGCTTGGCCACCTCGGTCTTGCCGACGCCGGTGGGGCCGCTGAACAGGAAGGAGCCGATCGGCTTGTCCGGCTTGCCCAGGCCCGAGCGCGCCATCTTGATGGCCGCCGCCAGCGCGTCGATCGCCGCCTCCTGGCCGAACACCACGCTCTTCAGGTCGCGGTCGAGGCTCTTCAGCTTGCCGCGGTCGTCCGAGGAGACCGACGCCGGCGGGATGCGCGCGATCTTGGAGACGATCTCCTCGACCTCGGCCCGGGTGATGGTCTTCTTGCGCTTGTTGTTCGGCAGGATGCGCTGCGCCGCGCCGGCCTCGTCGATGACATCGATGGCCTTGTCCGGCAGGTGGCGGTCGTTGATGTACTTGGCCGACAGCTCGGCCGCCGCCTGCAGCGCGCCGACCGCGTACTTGACGTTGTGGTGGTCCTCGAAGCGCGACTTCAGGCCCTTCAGGATCTCGATGGTCTGCTCCACCGTCGGCTCGACCACGTCGACCTTCTGGAAGCGCCGCGACAGCGCCGCGTCCTTCTCGAAGATGCCGCGGTACTCGGTGAACGTGGTCGCACCGATGCACTTCATCTGACCCGACGACAGCGCCGGCTTGAGCAGGTTGCTCGCGTCCAGCGTGCCGCCCGACGCCGCGCCGGCGCCGATCAGCGTGTGGATCTCGTCGATGAAGAGGATGGCGTTGGGCTGGTCCTTCAGCGCCTTGAGCACGCCCTTCAGGCGCTGCTCGAAGTCGCCGCGGTACTTGGTGCCGGCCAGCAGCGCGCCCATGTCCAGCGCGTAGACGGTGGACTCGCCCAGCACCTCGGGCACGTCGCCCTGGGTGATGCGCCAGGCCAGGCCCTCGGCGATGGCGGTCTTGCCCACCCCGGCCTCACCGACCAGCAACGGGTTGTTCTTGCGCCGGCGGCACAGCACCTGGATGACGCGCTCGACCTCCAGCTCGCGTCCGATCAGCGGGTCGATGCGGCCCTCGCGCGCCTGCTGGTTCAGGTTCTGCGTGAACTGGTCCAGCGGGGAGCCCTTGCCGTCGGACGCCTCTTCCTTCTCGCCCTCGCTGCCCGACGACTCGCCGGACGACTTGGTGGGCTCCGGCGGGTCGGACTTCTTGATGCCGTGGGCGATGAAGTTGACGACGTCCAGCCGCGTCACGCCCTGCTGGTGCAGGTAGTACACGGCGTGCGAGTCCTTCTCGCCGAAGATGGCCACCAACACGTTAGCGCCGGTGACTTCCTTCTTGCCGGAGCCGGTGGACTGCACGTGCATGATCGCGCGCTGGATCACCCGCTGGAAACCCAGCGTCGGCTGCGTGTCGACCTCGTCGGTCCCACCCACCGTCGGCGTGTTTTCCTTGATGAAGGTGGTCAGGTTCTTCCGCAGGTCCTCGATGTTCGCGGCGCAGGCGCGCAGCACCTCCGCGGCGGAGGGGTTGTCGAGCAGCGCGTTCAGCAGGTGCTCGACGGTGATGAATTCGTGCCGCTGCTGGCGCGCCTCGACGAACGCCATGTGCAGACTGACTTCAAGCTCTTGCGCAATCATGCGGCCTCCATAATGCACTGCAGCGGGTGACCGGCACGCCGCGCGGCCGCGAGCACCAGTTCAACCTTGGTGGCCGCCACGTCCCTGGTGTAGACACCGCAGACGCCACGGCCTTCGTGGTGGATCTTCAACATGATCTGGGTTGCAGTCTCCAGATCCCGCTTGAAGTACTCCTGCAACACCATCACGACGAACTCCATCGGGGTGTAGTCGTCGTTGAGCAAGACCACTTGGTAAAGCGACGGCGGCTGCACTCGGGCCAGCTTTCGCTCGGCCACGACCGAGCCCTGCCCCTCGTCCCGGTTCGGGTCGACCGGTCCTGGAGGTGTGGGAGGCAGGGGTTCATCGGGCATGGGACCAATTCTATCGAGAGCACCTCGGGGGCCCCTGTTGCATTCCTCATGCCCATGTTGCGCCCCGGCCGCCCAGTTCAAGCCCGGATCAGCGGCCGCACAAGGGTGCAGTCGCCGGGCAAGGTCGCGGCCCGATCCCGCGCCACCGCCGCAACCTCCCGCGATCGGGGGCGAACGTGCATTCCGAAGTTGACACTTTTCGTGACGGTCATCGAAAATCCCGAGACAAGGGGCGCAAAGCCGCCGGAGGAGTGAGCGAATGGCCGTCGGAACGGTGAAGTGGTTCAACGATGCGAAGGGTTTCGGCTTCATTGAACCCGAAGGCGGCGGCGCGGACGTGTTCGCCCATTTCAGCGCCATCCAGATGGAGGGTTTTCGCACGCTGAAGCAGGGCTCCAAGGTCACCTATGAGCTGATGCAGGGCCCCAAGGGGGGACCTGGCGCAGAACATCCGGCCGCTGGAAGGCGCCGGGGTGGTGCACGGCGACGTGCCGAGCAGCTCGACCGCCCTGGCCGGCTAGACCGCCGGCGTCTCCCGGCCGCACCCCGGCGGCCGACGCACCCTCAGGCCCGCGGACGCGGGCCTTGTTTTTGTGTTCTCCCACGCCGTGCGGGGCGGCGCAGGTGCCGGGTCTGTCGGCCCCGGGCGGGCGGAGGCCCACGGGGCCCTCCACGACACACGAAAGAAAGACCCCAGCCGCCGGGGCGGACTGGGGTCCTCGATCGGTCAAGGCCATCGCGCGAGCCGCGCGACGGCCGGAGATCACATGTTGTCGATCATCACCTGACCGAAGCCCGAGCACGACACCTGGGTCGCGCCGTCCATCAGACGCGCGAAGTCGTAGGTGACCTTCTTGCTGAGGATGGACTTCTCCATCGAGCTGATGATGCGGTCGGCGGCCTCGGTCCAGCCCATGTGGCGCAGCATCATCTCGGCCGACAGGATCTCGGAGCCGGGGTTGACGTAGTCCTTGCCGGCGTACTTAGGCGCGGTGCCGTGGGTGGCCTCGAACATGGCCACCGAGTCGCTCAGGTTGGCGCCGGGGGCGATGCCGATGCCGCCGACTTGCGCGGCCAGCGCGTCGCTGACGTAGTCGCCGTTCAGGTTCAGCGTGGCGATGACGCTGTACTCGGCCGGGCGCAGCAGGATCTGCTGCAGGAAGGCGTCGGCAATCGAGTCCTTGACGACGATGTCCTTGCCCGTCTTCGGGTTCTTGAACTTGCACCACGGGCCGCCGTCGATCAGCTCGGCGCCGAACTCGCGCTGGGCCAGCGCGTAGGCCCAGTCGCGGAAGCCACCTTCGGTGAACTTCATGATGTTGCCCTTGTGCACGATGGTCACGCTGGGCTTGTCGTTGTCGATCGCGTACTGGATCGCCTTGCGCACCAGGCGCTCGGTGCCCTCGCGGCTGACCGGCTTGATGCCGATGCCGGAGGTGTTGGGGAAGCGGATCTTCTTGACGCCCATCTCGTCGATGAGGAACTTGATCAGCTTCTTGGCCTTGTCGCTCTCGGCCTCGTACTCGATGCCGGCGTAGATGTCCTCCGAGTTCTCGCGGAAGATCACCATGTTGGTCTTCTCCGGCTCCTTCAGCGGGCTGGGCACGCCCTTGAAGTACTGGATGGGCCGCAGGCAGACGTACAGGTCCAGTTCCTGGCGCAGCGCCACGTTCAAGGAGCGGATGCCGCCGCCCACCGGGGTGGTGAGCGGGCCCTTGATCGAGACCACGTACTCCTTGACCACGTCCAGCGTTTCCTGCGGCAGCCAGACGTCGGGCCCGTAGACCTTGGTCGACTTCTCGCCGGCGTAGACCTCCATCCAGTGGATCTTGCGCTTGCCGCCGTACGACTTCTCGACCGCCGCGTCGACCACCTTCAGCATCACCGGCGTGATGTCCATGCCGGTGCCGTCGCCCTCGATGTAGGGAATGATGGGCTGGTCGGGGACGTTGAGGGAGAAGTCCGCGTTGACGGTGATCTTCTGGCCGCCCTCGGGCACCTTGATGTGCTGGTACATGTGCGCTGGTGTTGGGAGTGAACGGGGTGAACGAGCCCGGTGGCGCCGACGGCCCGGGTCGATGGGGGTGCCGATTTTATGTCAGGGCACGGTCTGGCCGGCCGGCTCGCCGCCGATAATCGCGGCCCGTCGTCCAGGGCCGTCCCTCCTGATGCTGCCGACCGTTTGCCGACTCGCCCGCCGCCTGGCGACCCCCGTGGCGTCGCTCGCACTGCTGGCCGCGGGCCTGGCGTTCGCCCAGTCCGGCCCCCCAGCCGCCGCTGCCCACCGTGCCGCTGCGCGCCGGCTTCCACATGATCCGCGCCGAGGTGGCGCAGACCGAGGCGCAGCGACAGGTCGGCCTCATGCACCGGCGCGAGATGGGCGCCAACGACGGCATGCTCTTCATCTTCGAGGCGCCGGCGACACACTGCTTCTGGATGCGCAACACGCTGCTGCCGCTGTCCATCGCCTTCGTCGCCGACGACGGCCGCATCGTCAACATCGCCGACATGAAGCCGCAGACCACCGACTCGCACTGCGCGACGGAGCCGGTGCGCATGGCCCTGGAGATGAACCAGGGCTGGTTCGCCAAACGGGGGCTGGTCGCCGGCAGCCGCCTGGCCGGGCCGCCCTTCAGCAAGCCCTGAACACCCTTCACCCATGGAAAAAGGGCCGGCGCAAGCCGGCCCTTTCGCGTGTGCGCCTGCGGTCAGCCGGCGAAGTTCTTCTCGGCGAAGTCCCAGTTCACCAGCGAGTTCAGGAAGGTCTCGATGAACTTGGGGCGCTGGTTGCGGAAGTCGATGTAGTAGGCGTGCTCCCACACGTCCAGCGTCAGCAGCGGGGTGTCGCCGGTGGTCAGCGGGGTGCCGGCGGCGCCCATGTTGACGATGTCGACGCTGCCGTCGCCCTTCTTCACCAGCCAGGTCCAGCCGGAGCCGAAGTTGCCGGCGGCCGACTTGGCGAAGGCCTCCTTGAAGGCGGCGTAGGAGCCGAATTTCTTGTTGATGGCCTCGGCCAGCGCGCCCTTCGGCTCGCCGCCGCCGCCCGGCTTCATGCAGCTCCAGAAGAAGGTGTGGTTCCAGATCTGCGCGGCGTTGTTGTAGATGCCGCCGGACGACTTCTTGACGATGGACTCCAGGTCCATCAATTCGAATTCGGTGCCCTTCTGCAGGTTGTTGAGGTTCACGACATAGGCGTTGTGGTGCTTGTCGTGGTGGTACTCCAGCGTCTCGCGGCTCAGGTGCGGCTGCAGCGCCTCGTGCGGATAGGGCAGCGGGGGAAGCACGTGTTCCATGGGCAGGTCCTTTCGAAGGGGGGAGGTTTCGACGGCATTCTAGGCAGCGCCGTCGACGGGCGTGGTCTTGGTCACGACCGACTCGGCCTGGCCGTCGTGCCACACGGTGCGCAGCGTCTGCCCGGGGGCGATGTCGGCCGCCTGCAGCACCCGCCCGTCGGTGTCGGTGACCCAGGCGAAGCCGCGGCGCAGCACATGGTGCGGGTCCAGCGCCTGCAGCCGCTGCTCCCGGGCCAGCAGCCGCTCGGCCTGCTGGCCCAGCTTGGCATGGACCGCCCGCTGCAGCCGGCCGGCCAGCTCGGTCTGGCGGTCCTGCTCGCGCTGCAGGCGCCGCATCAGCACCTGGTGCCGCCGCGCCGACCACTGCGCCAGCGCGTGCTGCTCGCGCTGCAGCCGCGCCGCCGGCCGGGCCAGCCGCAGGCCCAACTGGTCCAGGCGCAGCGCCCGGCCCTCGAGCAGCCGGTGCACCGCGCGGACCGCCCGGTGGCGCAGGCCGTCCAGGCCGTCCAGCAGCGCGGCGGTCGCCGGCGCGGCCAGTTCCGCGGCGGCGGTGGGCGTCGGCGCGCGCAGGTCGGCGGCGAGGTCCGCCAGGGTGAGGTCCGTCTCGTGGCCCACGCCGCAGACCACCGGCAGTGCGCACGCCCGCAGCGTGCGCACCACCCGCTCGTCGTTGAACGCCCACAGGTCCTCGAGCGAGCCGCCGCCGCGGCAGAGGATCAGCAGGTCCACCTCGCCCCGCTGCCCGGCCAGCGCCAGCGCCTCGGCGATGGCCTGCGGCGCCTGTGCCCCCTGCACCGGCGTCGGGTAGACCACCACCGGCACATGCGGCGCGCGCCGCGCCAAGGCGGTCAGCACGTCGTGCAGCGCGGCGGCGGCGGTGGAGGTGACGACACCGACGGCACGGGGATGGGTGGGCAGCGGCCGCTTGTGGGCCGCATCGAACAGGCCGGCCGCCTCCAGCCGCGCCTTCAGCCGCAGGAACTCCTCGTACAGCGCGCCGGCGCCCAGCGGCTGCATCGACTCGACGACGAACTGCAGTTCGCCGCGCGCCTCGTACACCGCCATGCGGCCGCGCAGTTCCACCTTCTGGCCGTCGCGCGGTGTGAACGACAGCAGGCCCGCGGCCCGGCGGAACATCGCGCAGCGCAGGGCCGCGGGCGCGCCGCCGCCGTCCTTCAGCGTGAAGTAGCAGTGCCCGCTGCCGGCGCGGGTGAAGCCGCTCAACTCACCCTGCACCGTGCAGGCGCCGAAGCGTGCCTGCAGCGCGTCCGACGCCGCCAGCAGCAGCGCCGCCACGCCCCAGGCGCGGCCGCGGGGGGCCTCGGGCACGGCGCTCATCGACCGCGGGGCACGACGGCCCTGCCCCGGGAAATCCACAATGGCGACGGCGACGAAAAAACGGACGGGCGATCTGTCATGCGACGGTCATGCAACGCCAAGTGACTGATTCCATGGGACAGCGCCGGCCGTGGCCGGCGCCGCGGGGGTGGGAGATCGCACGGACCGGCCTGGCGCCGCCGCGCGAAGACAGCTTGCCCACAATGTTGTCCACAGCTCGGCGGGTGGTGGGGCCGGACGGCGAAGGGCGCCTTGCGGTGGTCGCCACGGGCCAGGCACAGGGCCGGTCGGCCGACGGGCGGGCCCCATAATCGCGCCTTCCTGAAGCGGCGCCGCGCTCACGCGGCGGTGCCTGGCGTTGTCGAAAGGCCCGACTTGTTTTCGATCATACAAGCCGCTGGTTGGCCCATCTGGCCGCTGATCCTGTGTTCCGTGGTGGCGCTCGCGCTGGTGATCGAGCGGCTGTCCAGCCTGCGCCGAAACCGCATCGCGCCCGACACCCTGGTCGACGAGGTGCTCGGCGTGACCCGCAGCAGCCTGCCGTCGGCGGACGTGGTGAACAAGCTGGCCTTGAGCTCGGCGCTGGGCGGCGTGCTGGCCCAGGGGCTGCGGGCCGTCATCGCCGAGCCGCGCATCAGCGAGGAAGGCCTGCGCCAGGCCTTCGAGAGCGCAGGCCGCGCCGCCGTGCACCACCTGGAGCGCTACCTCAATGCGCTGGGCAGCATCGCCACCGCCGCGCCGCTGCTCGGCCTGCTGGGCACGGTGATCGGCATGATCGAGATCTTCGGCGCGCAGACCCCCGGTGGCGGCAACCCGGCGCAGCTGGCGCATGGCATCTCGGTGGCGTTGTACAACACCGCCTTCGGCCTGATCGTCGCCATCCCGTCGCTGCTGTTCTACCGCTTCTTCCGTGGCCGGGTCGACGAGTACGCGCTGGCGATGGAGCTGGCCGCCGAGCGCATGGTGCCGCACCTGATGCGCTTCGCCGTCAAGCAGCCGGGGACCGGCACATGAACTTCCGCCGGGCGCACCGCGACGAGCCGGAGATCAACCTGATCCCGTTCATCGACGTGCTGCTGGTCGTGCTCATCTTCCTGGTGCTGACGACCACCTACTCGAAGTTCAGCGAGTTGCAGCTCACGCTGCCCACGGCCGACGCCGAGAAGCTGCGCGACCGGCCGGCCGAGGTCATCGTCTCCATCGCCGCCGACGGCCGCTACGGCGTCAACCGCAAGCCGCTGGAAGGCCGCAGCGTCGAACTGCTCGCCAGCGAGCTGACCGCCGCGGCGCAGGGCCGCGAGGACGCCGTGGTCATCGTCTCGGCGGACGCCGGCACGCCGCACCAGCTGGTGATCAACGTGCTGGACGCGGCGCGCCGCGCCGGCCTGTCGCGCCTGACCTTTGCCGCACAGACCTCCGCCGGCGCCACGCGCTGACGCGCGGGGCTCGAGGCGCCGGCCATGAGGGCCGCGGTGGAGCGCTGGCTGCAGGGCGTCTGGTGGGACGCCGCGCGGCGCCCGCCGCTGGCCCTGCGGGCGCTGGAGCGGCTCTACCGGCACCTGCTGGCCCGCTCCCGGCACCGGGAGCCGCCGCCCCGACCCGCCCCACGCCCGGTGCTGGTGGTCGGCAACCTCATCGTCGGCGGCGCGGGCAAGACCCCCACCGTGATCGCGCTCGTGCAGGCGCTGCAGTCGCGCGGCCGGCGGCCCGGGGTGGTGTCGCGCGGGCACGGGCGGCGCGGCGGCGCGGTGCAGCTCGTCGATGCACGCAGCCGTTCGGACGAGGTCGGCGACGAGCCGCTGCTCATCGCCCGCCGCACCGGCGTGCCACTGGCGGTGGGGCGCGACCGGGTGGCCGCCGCCCGCCGGCTGTGCCAGGCGCACCCCGAACTGGACCTGCTGATCGCCGACGACGGCCTGCAGCACCACGCGCTGGCCCGCCAGGCCCAGCTCATCGTCTTCGACGAACGCGGCATCGGCAACGGCCACCTGCTGCCGGCCGGCCCCCTGCGCGAGCCGATGGCGGCCATGGTGCCGCCGCGCAGCGTGGTGCTCTACAACGCCGGGGAGCCGACCACCGCCTGGCCGGGTGCCCGCGTCGCCCGCGGCCTGGCCGGGGTGCGCGACTGGGCCGGCTGGCAGGCCGGCGAGCCGCCGTCGCCCGCCGCGCTGCAGGCCCTCCGTGGCCGGCCGCTGCTGGCGGTGGCCGGCATCGCCGCCCCGGAGCGCTTCTTCGTGATGCTGGAAGCTGCCGGCCTGCAGATCCGTCGCCTGCCGCTGCCCGACCATGCCCCGTTGCAGCGCCTGCCATGGACCGACGACGACGCGGACGTCGTGCTGACCGAGAAGGACGCGGTCAAGCTGGTGGGCCGGCCGCTCGGCCGGACGCGCGTGTGGGTGGCGACGCTAGACTTCCATCTGCCCGACGGCCTGGTCGACCAGCTGCTGCAGTGGCTGGACCACCCTACACCCCATGACACTTGACCACCGCCTCATCGACCTGCTCGTCTGCCCCGTCTGCAAGGGGCCGCTGGAGATGGGGCGCGACGAGCAACAGCGCCCGGTGGAGCTGGTCTGTCACGCCGACCGGCTGGCCTTTCCCGTGCGCGACGGCATCCCCATCATGCTGGAGGAGCAGGCGCGGCCGATGGAACCGCCGCCCAGCGCCGCGTGAGCTTCACCGTCCTGATCCCGGCCCGGCTGCGCTCGACCCGGCTGCCCGACAAGCCGCTGGCCGACATCGGCGGCCTGCCGATGGTGGTGCGGGTGGCGCGGCAGGCCTCTCGCAGCGGCGCGGACCGGGTGGTGGTGGCGGCGGACCATCCGCGCATCCTGCAGGCCTGCGCCACGCACGGCGTGACCGCGGTGGCCACGCGCGACGACCACGTCAGCGGCAGCGACCGGCTGGCCGAGGCCTGCGCGCAGCTCGGCCTGGACGGCGACACGGTGGTGGTCAACGTGCAGGGCGACGAGCCGCTGATCGATCCGGCGCTGATCGACGCCGTCGCGGGCCTGCTGCGGGCTCGACCCGACTGTGCGATGAGCACCGCGGCGCACCCGATCGCCGAGGTGGCCGACTGGCTCAACCCGAACGTGGTGAAGGTGGTGTGCGACGCACGCGGCACCGCCCTGCTCTTCTCGCGCGCGCCGATCCCGGCGTGGCGCGACGCGCCGGCGGGCGCGCCGGCGCTGCCCGCACCAGCCCCGTTGCGCCACATCGGCCTGTACGCCTACCGCGCCGGCTTCCTGCGCCGCTACCCGACGTTGCCGCCGGCGCCGATCGAGGCGCTGGAATCGCTGGAACAGCTGCGGGCGCTGTGGCACGGCGAGCGCATCGCGGTGCACCGGTCCCCCGGCGCGCCGCCGCCCGGCGTCGACACCCCGCAGGACCTGGAGCGGGTGCGCGCGTTGGTTGGCTGACGGTTCGGCCGACGCGTCCGCCAGGGCGCCGGGACGCCCCGTGGCGTGCAAGGAAGGTGTGTCCCTGCGTGCTATTCTCGATCGAACACCCCGGGGGCCGCGTGCAGCGCGGCCCTTCGCACACAAGATCCTAGGCAACCGTTAGAGGACTCCATGAGACTGATCCTGCTGGGAGCACCCGGCGCCGGCAAGGGCACGCAAGCGGCCTTTCTCTGCCAGAAGTACGGCATCCCGCAGATCTCCACCGGCGACATGCTGCGTGCGGCGGTGAAGGCCGGCACGCCGCTGGGCCTGCAGGCCAAGCAGGTGATGGACTCGGGCGCGCTGGTCAGCGACGACATCATCATCGGCCTGGTCCAGGAACGGCTGGCCCAGCCGGACTGCGCCAAGGGCTTCCTGTTCGACGGTTTCCCCCGCACCATCCCGCAGGCCGATGCCATGAAGCAGGCCGGCGTCGACCTCGACGTGGTGCTCGAGATCGACGTGCCCGACGCCGCCATCATCGAGCGCATGAGCGGCCGCCGCGTGCACGCGGCCTCGGGCCGCACCTACCACGTCAAGTTCAACCCGCCGAAGGTCGACGGCGTCGACGACGTCACCGGCGAGCCGCTGATCCAGCGCGACGACGACAAGGAAGAGACCGTGCGCAAGCGCCTGCAGGTCTACCAGAGCCAGACCCGGCCGCTGGTCGACTACTACGCGCAGTGGGCCGCCACCGGCGACGCCCGGGCCCCGCGCTACCGCAAGATCTCCGGCGAGGGCAGCGTGGACGAGATCACCCGGCGCGCGCTGGAGGCGCTGGCCTGATCGATCCTCTGCTCGAACCGCCGTGACGACGAAGCCGCCTGCGGGCGGCTTTTTCACGGGCGCTACCAGCCGATGAAGGCCTCGCGCCCCTGCACCGCCAGCGTCACCCGCCGGCCCTGCGGCAGGCAGACTTTGGTCGGACCATGGCCCATCGGCAGGCCGGTGAGCAGCGGCACGTCGGTCTGCGAGCGCAGGTGGGCGATGGCCGCCTTCAGGTTGTAGCCGCGGTCCAGCGGCGAGGGGCGCCAGCCGTCGAAGTCCCCCAGCAGCACCGCCTTCTGCGCACCGAGCACGCCCGCCTGCAGCAGCTGCAGCAAGCCGCGCTCGACCCGGTAGGGATGCTCGTTCACGTCCTCCAGGAAGAGCACCCCGCCCTTCACCTTCGGCCAGTGCGGTGTGCCGAGCAGCGACAGCAGCACCGTCAGGTTGCCGCCCCACAGCCGACCCTGCAGGTCCAGACCGTCGAAGCCGGCCTCGGTGCGGAAGCCCACCGCCTCCAGCTGCCCCGTCACCGCCTCCTCGAAGCAGGGCGCGGTGATGTCGTCCAGCCCGCCGGCCTCGTCGGTGCGGCCGAAGTCGTCGGCCGCCATCGGGCCGGCCCAGAAGCCGCCCGCGGGCGGGTGGTGGTGGTGGTGCCCAGGCTCATGGCCCGCCGCGCCGTGCCGGTGCGGCGCGGACGAGGGCACGGCCACACCGTGCGCGATCGCGGCCAGTTGCAGCGCCGTGCAGTCGCTGTAGCCCACCCACTGCAGGCCGGCCGCCACGCTGCGGCCGATCAGCGGCCAATCGATGCGGTCGAGCAGCCGGCTCAGGCCGTAGCCGCCACGGCTGGCCAGCGCGACCTGCAGCTCGCCGGCGGCGCCGGCCTCGGCCACGCGGTGCAGCGCGGCCAGGCGGGCCTCGTCGTCCCCGGCGAAGCGCTGGTGGCGGGCCGCGGCGGACGGGTCCCGCCGCACGTCGAAGCCGAGGCCACGCAGCCGGCGTGCGGCGCGCTGCAGCGACCGGGCATCGGCCACCACGCCGGCCGGCGAGAAGATGCACAGCGCGGTCGTCATGTCGTCTTGGGGTCGGAGGACAGCAGTTGCGCGGCCAGTTCGGGCGACAGCGGCGCCTCGGTCGCCTGGCCGACCGGGATCGGTGGTGCTGCGTTCGGTGTGCGCTGCTCGCGGCGCCGCTCGGCGAAGAACTGCCGCAGCAGGTCGCCGCACGGCCCTTCGAGCACGCCCCCGGTCACGCCGGTGTGGTGGTTCAGCCGGCGCTCGGCGAAGAGGTCGAGCACCGAGCCCGCCACGCCGGTCTTCGGGTCGCGCGCACCGAACACCACCCGCTTGACCCTTGCGTGCATCAGCGCCATCGCGCACATGGCGCAGGGCTCCAGCGTGACGTACAGCTCGCAGTCCGGCAGGCGGTAGTTCTCGACCAGTTGCGCCGCGTGACGCAGGGCGACGACCTCGGCGTGCGCCGTCGGATCGTGCGTGGTGATCGGACGGTTGTAGCCCGTGGCCAGCAGGCGCGGGCCTTCCGGCGTGGCCCGCATGATCACCGCGCCCACCGGCACCTCGCCGGCCAGCCAGGCGTTCTGCGCCTGGTCCAGCGCCAGGCGCATGGCGGCTTCGTCATGCTGCCGCTGCAGGCTCGTCATGGGATCGGAGGGCGCTGAGGTCACGGGGCGGGCACGCAGGAGAACGCGCAACAAGACGAGATCGGACGCGAGATTGTCGGCGAGGCAAAAGCAAACGGCCCAGGCATCGCTGCCTGGGCCGTCGCATGGGTGGTGGGCCCTGAGTGACTCGAACACTCGACCTACGGATTAAGAGTCCGCTGCTCTACCAACTGAGCTAAGAGCCCCTGAATCGTCTTCTGCCGACCGGCGTGCCGGGCGCGTCGCTTTGCGTATAGCTTGGTGGGTCGTGCGTGACTCGAACACGCGACCAACGGATTAAAAGTCCGCTGCTCTACCGACTGAGCTAACGACCCGCTGAGTTGACGAGCAGGACCCTTCGACCCTGCAAGTTCACGCCTGCAGCTCGCTGTCCGCAGAGCCTGCCATTATAGCCACAACGGCAGCAGGTTCAGCGACCGCTGCATCGGCGCGACACAGGCAGCGCTCGATCAATTCGCCGGCCGCGACCAGCCCGAAGCTGGCGGTGACCGCGACGCTCGAGCCGTAGCCATGGCAGTTGAGGCTGCCGTCCACCGCGTCCGCACGCCCCGGCACGGCGCAGCCGTCCGACGGCGGCAGCGTGACCGGCTCGCGCGAGAACACGGCGGTGAGGCCGATGGGGCCCCGGCGCGGCGCACCATGGCGCTGGCGCAGCCGCTGGCGCAGGGTGGACAGCAGCGGGTCGTGCGTGGTGTCGGCGAGATCGGCCACTTCCACCCGGTGCGCCAGGCGCTTGCCGCCCGCCGCGCCCACGCACACCAGGGGCCAACCGCCGTGCAGCGACCAGGCGCCGAGCACCGCCTTGGCGTGGACCGCGTCGCAGGCGTCGATCACGCCGTCGACCGGTTCACCGGCCAGCAGTGCCGGCCAGTTGCCGTTCTCGACGAAGGCCTCGATCGGCCGCACGCGGCAGCCGGGATGGATGTCGGCGATGCGCTCGGCCAGGGCCTGCACCTTGGCCTGGCCGATGGTCGCGCCCAGCGCCTGCACCTGGCGGTTGATGTTGGACTCGGCGACATGGTCCAGGTCGACCAGCACCAGCGTCGCCACCCCGCTGCGCGCCAGCGCCTCGGCCGCCCAGGAGCCCACGCCGCCGACGCCCACCACCACCAGCCTCAAGGCCCGCAGGCGCTGGTAGCCGGCGTCGCCGTACAGCCGGCGCAGGCCGCCGAAGCGGCGCTCGAGATCGGCCTCGTCGACGCTGCTCAAGCGGCTCATGCCTCGCGCTCCAGCCGCCACACCTGCCAGCGCAGCGTGCCCCAGCCGCCGGCCAGGATGCCGGCCAGCGCGAGCACGCTGCCGAGCGACAGCGTCGACAGCCCCGAGATGCCCTGCCCCACCGTGCAGCCCAGCGCGGTGACGCCGCCGACGCCCATCAGCAGGCCGGCGGCCAGGTGACGGCCGAGGTCGCCGGCATTGGCGAAACCCTCCCAGCGGAAGCTGCGGCTGGCCAGGGCCACCGCGGCCGAGCCCAGCACCACGCCGACCACGCTGACGATGCCCACCGTCAGCCGCTTGGCCGCGTCGCTGTAGAACAGCAGCCAGTCCAGCGTGTAGGCGATCGGGGCGACGAAGCTGAAGGCCTCCATGCGCTGCGAGTTGGTGGCGAGGAAGGCCTCCTGCAGCGTCGACGGGTCCTCGGCCACGTGGCCCCAGGTGCCCGACACCCACCACATGGCGCCGACCGCCAGGCCGACGCCGACGCCGCCCAGCCAGACCGCACCCGACCGGCCTTCGGGCCGCCGCAGCACCCAGGCGACCAGCGCCAGGGCCAGGCCGCCGCCGAGCGCGGCGGCCCACACCTGCACGCTGCCGCCGGCGCCGGCGGTCAGCAGCGACGGCAGGTCCTGACCGGTGGGCAGCGCCACGACTGCACGGTCCACCGTCTGCACCCGCCACACCGCCGTCAGCCCGCGCAGCGTGGCGAACGCGGCCAGGCCGATGACGAGGAAGACCACCAGCGACTTCAGGTTGCCGCCGCCGAGCCGGATCAGCGTCTTGCTGCCGCAGCCCGAGCCGAGCACCATGCCGATGCCGAACAGCAGGCCGCCGACCAGCGTCGACAGCCACAGCAGCCCTGGCCCGCCATACAGCGTCTTCGTCGCATCGAGAACACCCGACGCGACGCCGCCGCTGAAGCACAGCATCGCGACGGCCATCGCCAGCACCCACATGCGCATGCGCGTCCAGTCGCCCATGCTCACGATGTCGGCCACCGCGCCCATGGTGCAGAAATGGGTGCGCTGGGCGATGGCGCCGAAGGCGAAGGCCAGGCCGAAGGCGGCCCACAGCACCCACTGGCGGGCCTGCTCGACGGCGTCGGGGGGTCAGCTCCATGGCGGTCGGGTCGACAAGCAAACGCCGCCGGCCCGTGGCACGGACGCGGCGGCGGGAGGTGGGACGAAGGGAGGCCGCGCGCTACTTCAACGCCGCCATGCGGTCGCGGCCGGCCTGCGCCGCTTCCGACTTCGGATAGGTCTTCAGCAGCTCCTCCAGCGTGCGGCGGGCGCTGCGGCTGTCCTTCATCTCGATCTGGCAGTTGGCGATGGCCAGCAGCGCCTCGGGCGCCCGCGGGTGCTCCGGCGCGCCGCTGACGAAACCGCGGAAGCTGGCGATGGCGCCGGCGTAGTCGCGCCGGCCGTACAGCGCGTTGCCGAGCCAGAAGCGGGCCGCGTCGGCATAGCCGCTGGCGGGGTAGCGCTTGAGCAGGGCCGAGAAGGCCGACGACGCGGCCGGGAAGTCGCCGTTGCGCAGCAGGGCCACGGCCTCCTCGTACTGGCGCTTCTCGTCGGCCTCGACCAGGAACTCCTTGCCGTCGAGCGACACCTTCTGCGGCTCCAGCTTGCGGATGCGTTCCTCCACGCCCTGGCTGATGTCGCGCTGCCGGCGCTGCACCTCGGCCACGTCGCGCGCCAGCTGCTCGTCGCGGCCACGCAGCTGGGCGATCTCGCCGCGCAGCGCTTCCATCGCCGTCGTCGCCTCCAGCAGGCTGCGGCGCAGCTGCTGGATCTGCTCGGTCAGCTGCGCCTGTTCGGTCTGGCGGGCGCGGGCCTGCTCGTCCAGCCGGGCACGCAGTTCGAGGATGGCGCGCCGCGCCTCGTCGTCGGAGAACAGCGCGGACGCCGACAGCGGCGCGAACGCGGCGGCGAGCGCCAGCGCCCACGGCGCCGCGCGGCGCCGCAGCGATGACGTCGGGGCTCTCATCGGCAGGGGGTGGGCCACGCTCAGCGGTCCTTGATCTCGGCGCGGCGGTTCTGCGCGTAGGCCGACTCGTCGCTGCCCTGCACCGCCGGCCGCTCCTTGCCGTAGCTCACCGCCTCGAGCTGCGACTCGGACGCGCCGAGCACCGTCATCGCCCGCAGCACCGACTCGGCCCGCTTCTGGCCCAGCGCCAGGTTGTACTCGCGGCCGCCGCGCTCGTCGGTGTGGCCCTCGACGGTGACCTTGAGCTGGCGGTTGCCCTGCAGCCGCTTGGCGTGGTTCTCGACCACCGGCCGGTACTCGTCCTTGACGCTGAAGCTGTCGAAGTCGAAGTAGACCGTGCGCGGCAGGTTGGCGCCGGCGTTGGCGGCGGCGTTGCGGTTCAGGTCCACCGTGGCCACGCCGGACTGGCTGCCGGCGCCGGCCTGGGCGCCGCTGCCGGCACCCGCGCCGGCCGTGGTGTTGCGGCTCTCGACGGGCGCCTGCTCGTCGAGCTTGACGCCGGAGGCGCAGCCGCCGAGCACGCCGGCGACGATGAGCAGCGAGAGACCGGCGCACAGGCGGCCGGCGAAAGAAGACGAGGTCGTCATGGAGGGGCTCCTCTGCAAGGAAACGAAGGTGTAATCGGTGAGCGGCCCGGTGCGCTATCGGCCAAAAGGCCCCCACACCGGCTCGCGCATGTCGATGCCGCTGGTGACCAGCGGACGGCGCGCCCGGCCGTCGACGGTCGAGCTCATCAGCACGTCGCGCCCGCCCTGCCGGGTGGCGTAGACGAGCAGCCGGCCATTGGGCGCGAAGCTCGGGCTCTCGTCATCGTTCGTGTCGCTGATGACCGAGACGTTGCCGCCGGCGAGGTCCAGCACCGCCACCTTGAAGGCATTGCCCTGGCGGGTGACGTAGGCCAGCTGGCGGCCGTCCGGGCTGATCGACGGGCTGATGTTGTAGTTGCCGGAGAAGGTGACGCGCTCGGCGTTGCCGCCGCCGGCGGGCATGCGGTAGACCTGCGGCTGCCCGCCGCGGTCGCTGACGAAATACAGCAGCTTGCCGTCGGCGCTGAACACCGGCTCGGTGTCGATGGCCGAGCTCTGCGTGATGCGGCGCGGCGTGCCGCCGTCGCGACCGATGAGGTAGAGCTGGCTGCCGCCGCCGAGCGTCAGCGTCACCGCCAGCTGCGAGCCGTCGGGCGACCAGGCCGGGGCGCTGTTCGAGCCGCGGAAGTTGGCCACCTGCCGGCGCTGGCCGCTCTGCACGTCCTGCACCCAGACCACCGCCTTCTGCGTCTCGAAGGACACGTAGGCCAGTTCGCGGCCGTTGGGCGCCCAGGCCGGCGAGATGATGGGCTCGGGCGAGTTCAGCGCCACCTGCCCGCCCTCGCCGTCGGCGTCGGTCACGCGCAGCGTGTAGCGCCCCGCGCCGCGGGTGACGTAGGCGATGCGGGTGGCCGCCACGCCCTTCTCGCCGGTGATGCGCTCGTACACCGCGTCGGCGATGCGGTGCGCCGCCAGCCGCAGATCGGCGGCGGCCACCGCGTAGCTCTGGCCGCCAAGGTCGCTGCCGCGCACCACGTCCCACAGCTTGTAGCGCACGTCGTAGCGGCCATCGGCCAGGCGGCTGACCGAGCCGACCACCAGCGCATCGGCGCCGCGGTTGCGCCAATCGGCCACCACCGGCTGGCTCAGCTCGTCCAGGCCGGGCTGGGCGTCGATGCCACGGAAGACGCCGCTGCGCTCCAGGTCGGCGCGCACGATGGCCGCCACCGGCTGGCCGCCGGACGCCTCGTCGCGGAACGGCGCGATGGCGATCGGCAGCTGGGTGGCGCCGACGCCGCTGATGTCGACGCGGAACTGGGCCAGGGCCGGCGCCGCCAGCCCCGCCCCGAACAGGGCGAGGCAGTCGCGGCGTGGCAGCTTGAAGGGGCGGTCGCCGCGGCGACCGCACGGTGCTGGAATGGGGTGGGGCGTTCGGGCTGGGTCATCACGAGCCGAGGCGCGGGCAAGGCGCGGGCCAAGTCGTACCCGCGCGGCGAGGAACCGGCCGGCAAGGGCCGATGCCCATGGGCATCCGGTGGCGCGGCCGGCATTGTAGGCACGGCCCGTGGCGGCGGGGCCAAGCCCCCGGATGGAGCCCGGGGCCGCCGGTTGCTGAAGCGCCCGGTCATGGGCCGCCGCTAGCATGGGCTGTGCGCGCCCGACCCATCACAGGAGAACCGCCGATGCCCCAGTCCGTGGTCCGGCTTGCGCCGCAGACGAATTCCCACCTCCCGCCGCCCGACCGGGTGGACGCGCCGCGTCTGCTCGTGCGCGACATCGCCTCGCCGGCCGCGCTGCGGGCGGAGCTGCTGGCCGGCCTGCTGGCCGAGGCGCCCACCATCGCGCCGAAGCACCTGTACGACGGCCAGGGCGCGGCGCTGTACGACGCGCTGGTGCGGCTGGACGAGTACCTTCCCCCGCGCCTGGAAGCCGCGCTGTTCCAGCGCCACCGCGCGGCCATCCTGCAGGCGCTGCCGCAAGCCGCGCAGTGGATCGACCTGGGTTGCGGTGACGGCGCCAAGGCGCGGCCCTGGCTGCGAGCCACCGGCGCCCGCCGGTACGTCGGGGTCGACATCGCGCCGGACTGGCTGGCCGACACGCTTCGCCGCACCGCGGCCGACGCGCCGGAGCTGGACGTGGTCGGCGTGGTGACCGACTTCAGCCGGTCGCTGGACCTGCAGGCGCTGCTGGGCGAATCGTCGGCGCCGCGGGTGTTCTTCTACCCCGGCTCGTCGATCGGCAACTTCGAGCGTTCGCAGGCGCTGGCGCTGCTGAAGGCGGTGCGCGGCCACCTGCACGGACCCGCCGACCGCCTGTTCATCGGCGTCGACGGCGTCAAGGCCGAACCGGTGCTGGTGGCGGCCTACGACGACGCGCTCGGCGTGACCGCCGCCTTCAACCGCAACGTGCTGCGGGCGGTGAACCGGGCGCTGGGCAGCGACTTCGACCCGCGGGCGTTCGACCACCAGGCGGTGTTCGACCGCGAGGCGTCGCGCATCGAGATGCGGCTGGTGCCCCGGCGTGACCAGCTGGTGCGCCTGCCCGGCGCGCCGGAGGGCGAGCGCTGCTTCGAGGCGGGCCAGCCCCTCGTCACCGAGCACTCGCACAAGTGGGCGACGGCCGCCTTCGCCGACCTGTTGCGCGACGCCGGCTTCGGCCGGGTGCTGCCCTTCGACGATGGCGAGGGGTACGCCGTCTTCGTGGCGGGGGCGATGTCGTGAGCGGGGTCAACACCGTCGCACTCGCACGGCGCCTGGCGGACGTGCGGCGGCAGAGCATGGCGCTGGCCGAGGGCCTGTCCGCCGAGGACTGCCAGCTGCAGTCCATGGACGATGCCAGCCCGGTGAAGTGGCACCTGGCCCACACCACCTGGTTCTTCGAGACCTTCGTGCTCGACGGCCAGGCCGGCTACCGCGCCTTCGACGAACGCTACCGCGTGCTCTTCAACTCCTACTACGTCGGCGTCGGCGAGCGCTTCGCGCGGCCGCAGCGCGGCCTGCTGTCGCGGCCGTCGCTGGACGACGTCATGGCCTACCGGCGGCACGTCGACGAGGCGCTGGCGCAGGCGCTGCGCCGGGGGCCGACGCCGCGCCAGGCCGAGCTGCTGACGCTGGGCCTGCACCACGAGCAGCAGCACCAGGAGCTGATCCTCACCGACCTGCTGCACCACTTCAGCGTCAACCCGCTGGCGCCGGCATACCGGCCGGCGGCGGCGGTCGCCAGTTCACCGCCGCGGCCGATGCGCTTCGTCGACCACGCCGGCGGCGCGGTCGAGATCGGCGCCGAGGCCACCGGCTTCGCCTTCGACAACGAACGGCCACGCCACACCGTCTGGCTCGCCCCCTATGCGCTGGCCGACCGGCTCGTCACCGAAGGCGAGTACCTGGCCTTCGTCGAGGACGGTGGCTACCGGGAGCCGCGCTGGTGGCTGTCCGACGGCTGGGACGCGGTGCAGCGCCTGGGCTGGCGGGCGCCGCTGTACTGGCGCGAGGAGGCGGCTGGCGTCTGGCGACGCTTCGGCCTGCTCGGGCTGCAGCCCCTGCGCACGGACGCGCCGGTGTGCCACGTCAGCTACTACGAGGCCGACGCCTACGCCCGCTGGGCCGGCGCCCGGCTGCCCACCGAGGCCGAATGGGAACACGCCGCCATCGTGGCGCTGGCCGAGGGCCGCGCCGCGACCGGCACCCTGCTGGAGGACGGCCGCTTCGCGCCGCAGCCCGCCCGTCCGGTGGCCGACGGTGGGCTGGCGCAGCTGCCCGGCGACTGCTGGCAGTGGACCGCCAGCGCCTACCTGCCCTACCCCGGCTTCCGCACCGACGAGGGCGCCGTCGGCGAGTACAACGGCAAGTTCATGGTCAACCAGATGGTGCTGCGCGGAGGCTCCTGCGCCACGCCCCGCAGCCACTGGCGCGCGAGCTACCGCAACTTCTTCCCGGCCGGCGCCCGCTGGCAGTTCAGTGGCGTGCGTCTGGCGCGCTGACGCCGGACGACCCCCGACGCGGCATCGGCCGCCGTCGCCGCGCCGGACTCACGGTCGGCGCGGGTCGACCGGCAAGGTCGACAAGGTCGGCAAGAACGACACATCCGGAGACGGTCTTACAAAAGAAATCGCCGGGCCAGGATTCACATCCCAGACCCGGCGTTCAAGTTCCCCGAGCGTCGTCGTTCTTGTTGTCGCCCGGCCGGCGCTCGCTTTCACCGTCCGGGCAAGATCCTGTTGCAAACAACGTGCCACTGTGCCGGCCGCCACGGTCCCGGGGCGGGCAGCCCTCACGCCGCGCCGCGCCGCTGCCGCACCAGGCCTTCGACCGCCAGCCGGTAACCGTCGATGCCGAAGCCGACCACGACGCCGGCGGCCGCCGGCGACACGAACGAATGGTGGCGGAACGCCTCGCGCGCATGCACGTTGGAGATGTGCACCTCCACCACCGGCACCTGCGCGCCCTTGATGGCGTCGTGCAGCGCCACCGACGTGTGGGTGTAGGCGCCGGGGTTGAACACCACCCCGAGCAGCGTGCCGGCGGCCACCCGCCGCCCGGCGTCCTGCAGGGCGTCGATCAGTTCGCCCTCGTGGTTGCTCTGCCGGCATTCCACCTGGCAGCCCAGCGCGGCGGCCGCTTCGGCGCACAGGCGCTCCACGTCGGCCAGCGTGGCGCTGCCGTACACCGCCGGCTCGCGCTGGCCGAGCAGGTTGAGGTTGGGGCCGTTGAGGATGAGGAGGGTCGGGGGCATGGCAGGTCCGGGTGTCGGCATGGCGCGGGTCACATCAACACGATGTCGTACTGCTCGGCCGACATCGCGCTCTCGGCGGACAGCGAGATCGGCTTGCCGATGAAGTCGGACAGGCCGGCGAGGTGGGTGCTCTCTTCGTCGAGCAGCATCTCGACCACGGCGGGCGAGGCGACGATGCGGAACTCCTTGGGTTCGAACTGCCGCGCCTCGCGCAGGATCTCGCGCAGGATGTCGTAGCAGACGCTGCGCGCGGTCTTGACCTGGCCGCGGCCGTCGCACACCGGGCACGGTTCGCACAGCATGTGCGCCAGGCTCTCGCGGGTGCGCTTGCGCGTCATCTCCACCAGGCCGAGCTGGGTGAAGCCGCTGATCGTCGTCTTGGTGCGGTCGCGCGCCAGCTGCTTGCGGAACTCGGCCAGCACCGCGTTGCGGTGCTCCTCGCGCGCCATGTCGATGAAGTCGACGATGATGATGCCGCCCAGATTGCGCAGCCGCAGCTGCCGCGCGATGGCGCCGGCCGCCTCGAGGTTGGTCTTGAAGATGGTGTCCTCGAAGTTGCGCGCGCCGACGAAGCCCCCGGTGTTCACGTCCACCGTGGTCAGCGCCTCGGTCTGGTCGATGATGAGGTAGCTGCCGCTCTTCAGCTCCACCCGCCGCGCCAGCGCCTTCTGGATCTCGGCGTCGATGTTGTGCAGGTCGAAGATCGGCCGCTCGCCGCGGTACAGCGCCAGCTTGCCGACCGCACCCGGCGAATACGCCTGGCCGAACGCGGCGAGGTGGTCGTACTGCAGCCGCGAGTCGATGCGCACGGTGCCGGTCTGCTCGTTGGCCATGTCGCGCAGCACACGCTCGGCCAGGCTCAGGTCCTGGTGCAGCAGGGTGCCGGGCGGCTGGCGGTGGGCGCCGTCGCGGATGGCCGCCCAGGTCTTGCGCAGGTAGGCGATGTCCTCCGCCAGCTCCTGGTCGCTGGCGTCCTCGGCGTTGGTGCGCAGGATGAAGCCGCCGCCGGGCTCGCCCTTGCGCGGGCTGGTGCCGGCGGCCACCTCGGCCTCGGCCGCGGCGGCGGCCAGCGCGGCGACCCGCTGGCGCAGCTGCTCGCGCAGCTCCGGCGAGCCGATCTTCTGCGACACGCCGATGTGCGAGTCCTGCGGCAGGAACACCAGCAGCCGCCCCGCGATGCTGATCTGCGAGGACAGCCGCGCGCCCTTGGTGCCGATCGGGTCCTTGACCACCTGCACCGTCAGCGTCTGGCCCTCGAACAGCAGCCGCTCGATCGGCACCGGCACCGCACCCGGCTCGCGGCCGGCGGCCAGGTGCAGGTCGGCCACGTGCAGGAAGGCCGCCCGCTCCAGCCCGATGTCGACGAAGGCCGACTGCATGCCGGGCAGCACGCGCGCCACCTTGCCGAGGTAGACGTTGCCGACGAGGCCACGCTCCAGCGTGCGCTCGATGTGCAGCTCCTGCACCGCGCCGTTCTCGACGATGGCGACGCGGGTCTCCTGGGGCGTCCAGTTGATCAGGATGTCTTGCATGCGGCCGATTGTGCGGCTCGTGCGGCTCGCCGCCGGCGCCCCGGGCGTCAGGGCGGCAGCAGCCCCGCCTGGCGCAGCAGGCCGGCGGTCTCGAACAGCGGCAGGCCGACGATGCCGGAATGGCTGCCCTCCACCCGCTCGACCCAGGCCGCGATGGCGCCCTGGATGGCGTAGCCGCCGGCCTTGCCGAAGGGCTCGCCACCGTCGACGTAGCGCTCGATGGCCTGCGCCGGCAGGGGCGCGAAGCGCACGGTCGAAACGCTGAGCGCCAGCGCCGCATCCCGGCCCGGCACCCCGCCGAGCGCCACCGCCGTGAGCACCCGGTGCGCGCGGCCCGACAGCGCCGCCAGCATGTCGCGCGCATCGGAGGCATCGCGCGGCTTGCCCAGGATGCGTGCCTCCAGCGCCACCGTGGTGTCCGCTGCCAGCACCGGCGCCGCCGGCAGCGCCCTTCGCTCGAGGCGCTGCAGGGCGGCCTGCAGCTTGGCCAGGGTGACCCGGCGCACATAGGCCTCGGGCGGCTCGCCGGGTCGCTCGGCCTCGAGCGCCTCGGCGTCCTCGTCCTCCCCGGGCAGCAGCAGCTGGTGGGCGACGCCGATCTGGTCGAGCAGCTGCCGCCGGCGCGGGCTCTGGGAGGCCAGGTAGATCATGCGCGGCCGCTCACTCGCGGTGGTAGGGATGGCCGGTGTGCAGCGACCACGCGCGGTACAGCGCCTCGGCCAGCAGCACCCGCACCATCGCGTGCGGCAGGGTGAGGTCGGACAGCCGCAGCGCCTCGTCCGCCGTCGCCTTGAACTCGGGCGCCAGCCCGTCCGGACCGCCGACGACGAAGGCGACGTCGCGGCCGTCGCCGCGCCAGAAGGCCAGCCGGTCGGCCAGCTGCGCGCTGGTCAGCCGGGCGCCGCGTTCGTCCAGCACCACGCGGCGCGCGCCGCGCGGCACCGCGGCCTGCAGGCGCTCGGCCTCGGCGGCCATCATGGCCTCCACCGTCTTGCCGGTGGTGCGGGGCTCGGCCTTCACGGCCTTGAGCACGAGCACGCAGTCGGCGGGAAAGCGGCGGGCGTAGTCCTCGTACGCGGCATCGGCCCACGCCGGTTGGCGCAAGCCCACGGCGGCGAGGACCAGCTTCACCGCCGGGGCCGCCTCAGCGGCCGCGGGAGGCCGCGCCGGTCTTCTTCGCCGCGGCCTTGCGGGCCGGGGCCTTCTTGGCGGCGGCCTTGCGCGGCGCCCCGACGACGATGGTGGTGGTCTTGGTCGGGCCGCCCAGCTGGCCTTCGCTGCGGGTGATGGCGCCGCGGCCGGCGGCCGCCGTTTTGCGGGCCGGCGCCTTCTTCGCCGCGGCCTTCTTGGCTGGAGCCTTCTTCGCCGGGGCTTTGGCGGCCGCCGTCTTCTTGGCCGCTGCCTTGCGGGCCGGCGCCTTCTTCGCCGCCGGCGCCGGTGCGTCGTCCTCGTCCTCGTCGTCGTCGGTGCGCTCGGCCTTCGGCAGGCCGGCCTTGCCGTCGCCGCCCAGCTTCAGCTTCACCGGCTTGTCGCCCCAGATCTCTTCGAGGTGGTAGTAGTCGCGGATGGCCGGCTGCATGATGTGGGCCACGGCGGCGCCGCAGTCGACGATGATCCACTCGCCGTTGTCCTCGCCCTCGGTGCGCAGCACCTGCATGCCACGCGACTTCACCGCGTCGCGGACGCTGGCGGCCAGCGCCTTGGTCTGCCGGTTGGACGTGCCCGAGGCGATGATCACCCGCTCGAACAGCGGGGACAGGTGTTCGGTGTTGAACACCAGGATGTTCTGGGCCTTGGTGTCTTCCAGGCCATCGACGATGGCCCGTTGCAGCTTGCGGATGTCCATTCAGCTCCGGTGTGGTTCGGGCGGGGCCGCCCGGTAGAGGGCGTGGCGGTCAATATAGCTTGCGACGGCCGGGGGCACCTCCCCGGCAATGCCCATCCCGGCGGCCACCGCCTCGCGCAGCGCGGTGGCGGCGGTGGCCATCGGCGCGAGCGGCAGCGCGACCACCCGGTGCGGCACGGCGGCCAGCGCGTCCGGCGGTTGCGGCGGTGCACCGGCGCGGCCGGCCACCGCGAGCGTGGCCAGCGACAGCAGGTCGGGCCAGCGCCGCCAGGTGTCCAGCCGGCCGTACTGGTCCTGGCCGAGGACCAGGAACCACTCGGCGCCCTGCCCGTCCGCGCGTGCCTGCAGCGCTTCCAGCGTGTCGGCCGTCACCGTGGCCTCGGGATGGTCGACCTCCCAGGTCTCGATGGCCATGCGCGGCTCACCGGCGAAGGCGAGCCGCGTCATCGCCAGGCGGTGCTCGGCCGGCGTCATCGCCTGTGCCGCCTTCTGCCACGGCTGGCCGGCCACCACGATGCGCAGTTCGTCGAGCTGCAGGTGGTCGCGGGCAAGGCGCGCCAGCGCGAGGTGGGCGTTGTGCGGCGGATCGAAGCTGCCGCCGAAGAATCCGACCCGACGGGTCACGGGGCCGGCGCGCCCGGCTCGGCCCATTGGCGGGGCCGCAGGAAGTCGTCGTAGAGGCGCGCCTCGGGCGAGCCGGGCTCGGGCCGCCAGTCGTAGCGCCAGGCGGCCTGCGGCGGCATGGACATCAGGATCGACTCGGTGCGCCCGCCCGACTGCAGGCCGAACAGCGTGCCGCGGTCCCACACCAGGTTGAACTCGACGTAGCGGCCTCGGCGGTAGGCCTGGAAGTCGCGCTCGCGCTCGCCGTAGGCCATGCCCCGACGCCGCTCGACGATGGGCGCGTAGGCCGGCAGGAAGGCGTCGCCGGTGGCCCGCATCAGCGCGAAGCCGCGGTCGGCGCCGCCCTCGGCGAAGTCGTCGAAGAAGACGCCGCCGATGCCGCGCGGCTCCTGCCGGTGCTTGAGGAAGAAGTACTCGTCGCACCAGCGCTTGAAGCGCGGGTAGAGGTCGGCGCCGAGCGGGTCCAACGCATTGCGGCAGGTCGCATGGAAGTGCGCCGCGTCTTCCTCGTGGGGGTAGTAGGGCGTCAGGTCCATGCCGCCGCCGAACCACGCCACGACGTCACCGCCGTCCGGCGTGGCGGCCAGCATGCGGACGTTGAGGTGCACCGTGGGCACGTGCGGGTTGCGCGGGTGCAGCACCAGCGAGACGCCCATGGCCTCGAACGGCGCGCCGGCGAGTTCGGGCCGGTGCTGCGTCGCCGACGGCGGCAGCTGCGGCCCGGTCACGTGCGAGAAGTTGCAGCCGCCGCGCTCGAACAGCGCGCCGCCTTCGATCAGCCGCGAGACGCCCTCGCCCTGCAGCCGCTCGCCCGGCGGGCGGGTCCAGCGGTCGGTGACGAAGGCGCCGCCGTCCAGCGCCTGCAGCCCGTCGACGATGCGCTGCTGCAGGCCCAGCAGGTACTCGCGCACCTGCTGCGGCAGCCCGGGGTCTTCGCTCATCGCGGATGCTCCACCCACGTCCCCGTGGGGACAGGTCGCCATCGGCGACCAGGGGCAGCGGTGCCAACACGCGAGCCCGGCACGATCCGGGTCTCCCGGTCGTGTCGGGGGCCCCTCGGGGGGCGGCCGTCAGACGGCCGGGGGTCGTCGTCATCGCGACTTGATGGCCCGCCAGCCGATGTCGCGCCGGAACTGCATGCCGTCGAAGCGGATGCCCGACAGCGCGTCGTAGGCCCGCGCCTGCGCCAGCCGCGCCGATTCGCCCAGGGCGGTGACGCACAGCACCCGGCCGCCGCTGGTCACCAGCGTGCCGTTGGCGTCGCGCGTGCTGCCGGCGTGGAAGACCACCGCGTCGCCGGCCTCCGCCGGCAGGCCGGTGATGGGGTCGCCCTTGCGCGGCTGCAGCGGGTAGCCGGGCGCCGCCATCACCACGCCGAGCGCGAAGCGGCGGTCCCATTGCAGCGACACCTCGTCCAGCGTGCCGTCGGTGGCGTGCAGCAGCACCTCCAGCAGGTCGCTCTTCAGCCGCATCAGGATGGGCTGCGTCTCGGGGTCGCCCATGCGGGTGTTGAACTCCAGCGTCTTCGGCTGGCCGTCGGCGCCGATCATCAGACCGGCGTAGAGGAAGCCCGAGAACGGGATGCCGTCGGCCGCCATGCCGGCGATGGTGGGCAGGATGATCTCGTGCATGGCCTTGGCGTGCACGTTCGGCGTGACCACCGGCGCCGGCGAGTAGGCGCCCATGCCGCCGGTGTTCGGCCCCTGGTCGCCGTCCTGCAGCCGCTTGTGGTCCTGGCTGGTGGCCAGCGGCAGCACGTGCTTGCCGTCGCACAGCACGATGAAGCTGGCCTCCTCGCCTTCGAGGAACTCCTCGATGACGACGCGCGCGCCGTCGGCGTTGTGCTGCACGCCGAGCGTGTTGTCGACCAGCATCATGTCGACCGCCTCGTGCGCCTCGGCCAGCGTCATCGCCACCACCACGCCCTTGCCGGCGGCCAGGCCGTCGGCCTTGACGACGATGGGCGCGCCGACCTGCTCCAGGTGGGCATGCGCCGCCGCCGGGTCCGAGAACACCGCATGGTGCGCCGTCGGGATCTTGTGCCGCTGCATGAACGCCTTGGCGAAGGCCTTGGAGCTCTCCAGCTGCGCCGCCGCCTTGGTCGGGCCGAAGATGCGCAGCCCGCGCGCGCGGAAGACGTCGACCACCCCGGCGGACAGCGGCTGCTCCGGCCCGACCACGGTGAGCGCCACCTTCTCCTTCTGCGCGAAGTCGGCCAGCGCCTGCACGTCGGTGATCGGCAGGTTGCGCAGCCGTGGATCGAGCGCGGTGCCGCCGTTGCCCGGTGCGACGTAGACGGTCTGCGTGCGCGGGCTCTGTGCCAGCTTCCAGGCCAGGGCGTGCTCGCGTCCGCCGGAGCCGATGACCAGGACTTTCACTCCGCGATCTCCGCGTTGTGGAAGACCGCCTGCACGTCGTCCAGGTCCTCGATGACGTCGAGCAGCTTCTGCATGCGCTGGGCGTCCTCGCCGGCCAGCTGGATGCTGTTCTCGGCGCGCATCGTCACCTCGGCCATCTCGGGCTTGAGGCCCTTGGCCTCCAGCGCGGTCTTGACCGCCTCGAAGTCGGCCGGCGGGGTCAGCACCTCCAGGCTGCCGTCGTCGTGGGTCACCACGTCGTCGGCGCCCGCCTCCAGGGCGGCCTCCATCAACGCGTCCTCCGGCGTGCCGGGGGCGAACACCAGCTGTCCGCAGTGCTTGAACTGGAAGGCCACCGAGCCCTCCGTGCCCAGGTTGCCGCCGTGCTTGCTGAAGGCATGCCGCACCTCGGCCACGGTGCGCACCCGGTTGTCGGTCATGCAGTCGACGATGATGGCCGCGCCGCCGATGCCGTAGCCCTCGTAGCGGATCTCCTCGTAGTTGACGCCTTCGAGGTTGCCGGTGGCCTTGTCGATGTTGCGCTTGACCGTGTCGGCCGGCAGGTTCACCGCCTTGGCCTTCTCGATGGCCAGCCGCAGCCGCGGGTTGGCCGACGGGTCACCGCCGCCCTGCCGGGCGGCGACCATGATTTCGCGGATCACCCGCGTCCATGCCTTGCCGCGCTTCTCGTCCTGCCGCCCCTTGCGGTGCTGGATGTTGGCCCACTTCGAATGCCCTGCCATGGCGCGGAAACTCCTCGGGTCGCCCGGTGACGCAGCAGGCGTGCCGGGACGGATGTTCGTTAGACTGGCCCGAGTTTACCGGGGGTCCTCCCCCCGCCTGGCCCGGGCCCGCCCCCGCCCCGGCCGGCCCACGAAGACCCAGAGGAGCCGCATGGCCGACCCCATCCTCGTCGCCAGCCATGGCGCGGTGCAGTGCGAGCTGCTGCCGGCGCTGGCCAACCGGCACGGCCTGGTGACCGGCGCCACCGGCACCGGCAAGACGATCACGCTGCAGGCGCTGGCCGAGGGCTTCTCCCGGCTGGGCGTGCCGGTGTTCCTGGCCGACGTGAAGGGCGACCTCACCGGCATCAGCCAGCACGGAAAGGTCGGCGACAAGCTCGCCGCGGTGCTGGCCGAGCGCGGCCTGCCGACGCCGGAACCCACCGCCTGCCCGACCACGCTGTGGGACGTCTTCGGCGAGCAGGGCCACCCGGTGCGCGCCACGGTGTCCGACCTGGGGCCGCTGCTGCTGGCGCGCATGCTCTCGCTCAACGAGACGCAGGCCGGCGTGCTGCAGATGGTGTTCAAGATCGCCGACGACCAGGGCCTGCTGCTGCTGGACCTGAAGGACCTGCGGGCGATGCTGCAGCACGTGGGCGACAACGCCAGCCAGTTCACCACCACCTACGGCAACGTCAGCGCCGCCAGCGTGGGCGCCATCCAGCGCGGCCTGCTGCAGTTGCAGGCGCAGGGCGGCGACAGGTTCTTCGGCGAGCCGATGCTGGACATCGCGGACTTCCAGCAGACCGTCGACGGCCAGGGCGTCATCAACATCCTCGCCGCCGACAAGCTGCTCAACGCGCCGCGCCTGTACGCCAGCTTCCTGCTCTGGCTGCTGTCCGAGCTGTTCGAGACGCTGCCCGAGGTGGGCGACCTGGACAAGCCGAAGCTGGTCTTCTTCTTCGACGAGGCGCACCTGCTGTTCGACGACGCGCCCAAGGTGCTGATCGAGCGCATCGAGCTGGTGGTGCGGCTGGTGCGCTCGAAGGGCGTCGGCGTCTACTTCGTGACGCAGAACCCGCTGGACATCCCCGACACCGTGCTCGGCCAGCTCGGCAACCGGGTGCAGCACGCGCTGCGCGCCTTCACGCCGCGCGACCAGAAGGCGGTGAAGACGGCGGCCGAGACGCTGCGCGCCAACCCGAAGATCGACACCGCCACCGCCATCACCGAGCTCGCGGTGGGCGAGGCGCTGGTCAGCCTGCTCGACGAAAAGGGCCGGCCGAGCGTGGTCGAGCGGGTCTTCGTCCACCCGCCGGGCAGCCGCATCGGCCCGGTGACGCCCCAGGAGCGCCAGGCGCTGATGGCCGGCTCGCTGGTCGCCGGCGTCTACGAGAAGGCGGTCGACCGCGAATCGGCCTACGAGAAGCTGGCGGCCCGTGCGACGGCCAGCGCCCAGGCCGCGCCCGCCGCCACCGGTGGGACCGCGGGCGGCGCCGCGCCGGCCGGCGGGGCGCCGGGCGGCAGTGCGCTTGGGGGCCTTGGCGACGTGCTGTTCGGCAGCACCGGCCCGCGCGGCGGGCGGCGCGAGGGCCTGGTCGAGGCGATGGCCAAGTCGGCCATCCGCACCATGGGCAGCACGGTGGGCCGCGAGATCATCCGCGGCGTGCTGGGCGGCATCCTCGGCGGCGGCAAGCGGCGCTGACGCCGCGGCTGGCGCCGCCGCCGCGTCGGCTCGCGCCATCGGGGGGTCGGTTCGTCGCGACGGGATGGCCGGCGCCGTGCCCCGCCACCACAGTCCGGGCACCGGGTCCCGCCCACCGACCGCACCCCGCCATGAGCCCCTTCACCTCCCCCGCCGTCGCCATCCACCTGACCGTCGCACTGGCCGCGCTGGTGCTCGGGCCGGTGGCCCTCAGCGCCCGCAAGGGCTCGCGCCTGCACCGGACGGCCGGCTACGCCTGGGTCACGCTGATGCTGCTGGCCGCCGGCTCCAGCGTCTTCATACGCGACTTCCGGCTGCCCAACATCGCCGGCTACACCCCCATCCACCTGCTGACGGTGCTCACCTTCGCCGGCATCGCCCGCGCGCTGTGGGCGGTGAAGCACGGACGCATCGCGCTGCACAAGGCGGTGATGTGGTCCACCTACCTCGGCGGCTGCGTCGGCGCGGGCACCTTCGCCCTGCTGCCGGGGCGCTTCCTCGGCGACCTGCTGTGGAACCGGGCGCTGGGCCTGAACATCGGCCGCAACGCGACGCCGGTCACCGGCGACGGGTCGCTGGTCACCACCTCCGCATCGGCCGGCGCGGCCGCGCTGGCCGGCCTGCCGCTGGGCAACGTCGTCGGCCAGGTCCTGCGCCACACGCCGGGCTGGGTCTGGGCCCTGCTGCTCGCGCTGATCCTCCTCGGTGCGGTGCAGCTGCGGCGCCGGGTCCTGTCCCGCGGCCGGCTGATGGTGATGCCGCTGGCGCTGGGCGGCTTCTCCCTGTGGGGCACGGCGTCCGCCTTCGGCGCGGCGCCGACGGTGCTCGTCGCCTGGGCGGCGGGCCTGGCGGCCGTGGTCGTGCTGGCGCGGCGTCTGCCGATGCCGCATGGCGAGCGCCTGGCCGACGGCCGCATCGCCGTGCCCGGCAGCCCCTGGCCGCTGGTGACCATGCTGGCCATCTTCGGCCTGCGCTACGCCGTCACCGTCAGCCTGGCGCTGCACCGGGAATGGGCTCAGGCGCCGGCGTTCGCCCTGCCGATCGCGGCGGCCTATGGGGCGCTGTCCGGGGTGTTCGTCGCCCGGGCGGTGGCGCTGCTGCGGTCGGCGCCCGCCGATGCCGCCGCTAGACTGCGCTTCGCCACTGTGTCGGCCCGGCCGTGATGACCGCACTCGACCGCTTCCTGCTGTTCGTCGCGCTGCCCGCGGTGGTGCTGGCCTCGCTCGTCGAGGCGCTGGTGCTGTCGCGCCGGCAGGGCTACGACTGGAAGGCGGCCGGGGTGTCGCTGACCGACCTGGTGCTGCGGGTGGCCACGCAGCTGCTGCTGCCGCTGTCCATCGCCACGCCGCTGATCGCGTGGGCCTACCAGCACCGGCTGGCCGACATCGCCCTCGACGGCTGGGCCGCCTTCGTGTTGCTCTTCATCGGCCAGGAGTTCTGCTACTACGGGTTCCACCGCGCCGCGCACCGGGTGCGCTGGTTCTGGTGCAACCATGCGGTGCACCACTCGCCCAACGAGCTGAACCTGTCGGCCGCCTACCGCATCGGCTTCCTCGGCCGCGCCACCGGCAGCTCGGTGTTCTACGTGCCGCTGGTGTGGCTGGGCTTTCCGCCGCGGGTGGTGTTCGCCATGCTGTCGCTCAACCTGCTCTACCAGTTCTGGATCCACGCCACCTGGATTCCGCGCCTGGGCTGGCTGGAGGGCTGGGTCAACACGCCGTCGGCGCACCGGGTGCACCACGCGGCCAACCTCGACTACCTGGACGCCAACTACGGCGGCGTGCTGCTGGTCTTCGACCGGCTGTTCGGCACCTACAAGCCCGAGCGCGACGAGCTGCCCTGCCGCTACGGCCTGGTCACGCCGCTGGTCAGCTACAACCCGCTGACGGTGGAATTCCACCAGTGGCTGCTGCTGGCACGCGACCTGTCCAAGGCGAGGCGCCTGCGCACGGTGCTGGGCCTGTTGTTCAGGCCGCCGGGGTGGAACCCCCACGGTCGCGGCACCACCACCGAGGAACTGCGCGCCGCGGCACGACGGGGCGACGCCGGGGCACGTCCGTCGCCCCCGGCGGCGACGGCCGCCGCGGGCTGACCCATGGCGCAGAGTTCACGGCCGCAGGACTTCCTGCGCCGCGGCGGCCTGACGGCGGTCATCTGCGTGGCCATCGCGCTCGGGCTGTCGCTGATGCGCGGCAGCCCGCTGGACCGGCAGCTCGTCTACGCGCTCGGCACCGGCCTGCCGATCTGGCTGCTGCTGGACTTCGGCCGCTTCGCCTTCCAGCACGATGCCAACCGCGGCTGGCCCGAGGGCTGGCGCGCCTGGGTGCTGCAGGTGGGCGGCATCGGCAGCGGCTTCGTCGTCGGCAACCTGCTGGGCGACGCCTACAGCGGATGGTCGACGCTGTCGCTGTGGCGGCAGTCCCCGCGCGCCTTCGCCGGCTACCTGCTGGTGTCGCTGCTGTTCAGCGCGGGCGTGTCCTACTTCTTCTACGCCCGCGGCCGGATGCAGTACCAGCTGCGGCAGCTGGCCGCCGCGCAGCGCGACGCCGCCGAAGCGCAGCTCAAGCTGCTGCAGGCCCAGCTCGAGCCGCACATGCTGTTCAACACGCTGGCCAACCTGCGGGTGCTGATCGGGCTGGACCCGCCGCGGGCGCAGGCCATGCTCGACCGGCTGATCGCCTTCCTGCGCGCCACGCTGGCCGCGTCGCGCAGCGAGCGCCACGCCCTGGCCGCCGAGTTCGAGCGCCTGGCCGACTACCTGGCGCTGATGCAGGTGCGCATGGGCGACCGGCTGGCGGTGCGCTTCGACCTGCCCGACGAGCTGCGCGGCCAGCCGGTGCCGCCGCTGCTGCTGCAGCCGCTGGTGGAGAACGCCGTCGTGCACGGGCTGGAGCCGAAGGTCGAGGGCGGCCGCATCGAGCTCAGCGCCCGGCGGCAGGACGGCATGCTGCAGCTGAGCGTGCGCGACACCGGCGTCGGCCTCGGCCAGGCACCCTCGTCGGACGGCACCCGCTTCGGCCTCGACCAGGTGCGGCAGCGGCTGCAGTCGTTGTATGGCCCGGCCGCTTCGTTCGACCTGCAGGCTGCCGCCGATGCGCCGGGCGGCACGCTGGCCGTCATCCGGCTGCCGGCGCAGGAGGACGCCCGATGACCACCGCCCTGATCGCCGAAGACGAACCGCTGCTGGCCGAAGCGCTGCGCCAGGACCTGCTGCGGCTGTGGCCCGGGCTGCAGGTGGTCTGCATGGCGGCCAACGGGGAGCAGGCGGTGCAGCAGGCCCTGCAGCACCGGCCGCAGCTCGCCTTCCTCGACATTCGCATGCCCGGCCTGAGCGGCCTGGAGGCCGCGCAGGCCCTCGCGGAGGAATGGCCCGACGCCGACGACGCGCCGCCCTTCCCCTGCTGGTCTTCGTCACCGCCTACGACCAGTACGCGCTCGACGCCTTCGAGCGCCAGGCGGTGGACTACCTGCTGAAGCCGGTGCAGCCGGAGCGGCTGAAGGGGGCGGTGCGCCGGCTGCAGCAGCGCCTGGCCGAGCGCCAGGCGGCGCCGGCGCCGCAGGCGCTGCAGGCGGCGGTGGCCCAGCTGCGCGGGCTGCTGGCGCCGTCCGCGTCCGCGGGCGCCGCACCGCCGCAGCGCCTGGAGGTGCTGCAGGTGGGCAGCGGCAACACCATCCACTTCGTGCCGGTCGACGAGGTGCTGTACTTCGAGGCCGCCGACAAATACCTGCGCGTCGTCACGGCCGGGCATGAGCACGTGATGCGGCTGGCCCTGCGCGAGCTGCTGCCGCAGCTCGACCCCCAGCGCTTCTGGCAGGTGCACCGCGGCACGGTGGTGCAGGTGCGCTGCATCGAGCGCGCCCAGCGCGACGAGGCCGGCAAGCTGTCGCTGTCGCTGCGCGGCCGCCCCGAACGGCTGGCCGTGAGCCGGCTGCACGCCCACCTGTTCAAGGGCCTCTGAGGCCCCGGCCCCGCCGCCCCGGCCCGATAAGCCGCCCACATCGGCCCCTCGCAAACCTCATCCCGCCCGGCCCGCATCCGCCATAGGCTCGGGCGATGCAAGATACCGATCTGATCGTCGTCGGCGGCGGCCTGGCGGGCCTGACCGCCGCGGCCGACGCCGGCCGTGCCGGGCTGCGCTGCACCGCCTTCGCCGGACCGGTGCCCGGCGGCCTGCTGCTGTCCATCGAATCGGTGGAGGGCCTGCCCGAGCATCCGGACGGCATCCCGGGCTACGACCTCTGCCCGATGGCCCAGGAAGCGGCGATGGACGCCGGCGTGCACTTCGTCGACGAGGAGGCCGAGGCGCTGGAGCCGACCGCCGGCGGCTGGGTGGTCCGCAGCGCGGGCGCCGCCTGGCAGGCGCGCGCGGTGATCCTGGCCCCGGGCAGCCGCCTGCGCACGCTCGGCGTGCCGGGCGAGGCCGAACTGGCCGGCCAGGGCGTCAGCCACTGCGCCAGCTGCGACGGCCCGCTGCTGCGCGGCAAGCCGGTGGCGGTGGTCGGTGGCGGCGACGCCGCCTGCCAGGAGGCGTTGACGCTGGCCCAGCACGCCAGCGCCGTGCACCTGCTGGTGCGGCGCGACCGGCTGACCGCCCGCGACGCCTGGCAGCAGCGGGTGCAGGCGCAGCCGAAGATCACCGTGCACACCGGCGCCTGCGTCGAGGCGATCGAAGGCGGCGGCGCCGTGGAGGCGGTGCGGCTGGCCGACGGCCGGCGGCTGCCGGTGCACGGCGTCTTCGTCTACGCCGGCCTGCTGCCGAACACCGACTGGCTGCGTGGCGTGGTCGAGCTCGACGCCGACGGCCGCATCCTCACCGACGCCGGCTGGCGCACCGCATCGCCCGGCGTCTTCGCCGCCGGCAGCGCCCGCGCCGGCCAGGGCGGGCAGGCCGCCGACGCCGTCGCCGACGCGGCGGGCGCCGTGCTTGCCGCCAAGAACCACCTGGGCTGACGCCCCCGATGAATCCATGACAGGAGACCCCACGATGTCCCGAACGATACAGGTCCACGACCCCCGCGGCTACCCGCCGAAGGTGTCGGCCAAGCGGCTGGCGGCGCGCCTGCCGTCGCTGGACGGCAAGACCGTCCACCTCGTCGACTGCCTGTTCGACAACTCCGACGCCTTCATGCGCGAGCTGCAGATCTGGTTCGGCGAGCACATGCCCAGCGTCAAGACCGAGATCGTCAGGCCGCGCGAGAGCTGGGTCGACGACCCGGAGATGCGCGCGCGCATCGTCAAGGACGCGGACGCGGCGATCTTCGGCGTCGGCCTCTGAAGCACTTGCTGCCCGACGGTCGCCGGGCTCGCAATGGCAGTCGAGGCCGACGGTGTTCCCACCGTCGCCATCCACACCCATCCCTTCGCCCGCCTGGTCAAACAGGCGGCCCGTGCCAACGGCACACCCACCGCGCGGCAGCTGTTCGTGCCGCAGCCCATCGTCGGGCTGTCGCCGTCGCAGCTGCGCGAGTACATCCACGGCACCAACCCGGTGAGCAAGCGGCCCTTCCTGGCCGAGATGCTCGACGGCCTGACCGGCGAGCTGACGGCCGAGGACATGGCCGGCGTCGGCTTCGAGCGCGACACCCCGCGCCTGCTGGAGCCGGCCACCGAGGACGACCTTCACCGCCGCTTCGAGGACGAGCGTTGGACCGACTTCCTGCCCATCGTGCTGCCCACCGAGGAACGGGTGGAGGCCATGCTGCGCGGCACCAGCCACCCGCGCGACAAGGTCGTCGGCCAGCTGCGGCCGGCCAACTTCCGCGAGTTCTGGCAGTTCACCGTCGAGAAGGTGGCGGTGAACGCGGTGATGGCGGGCGCGCGGCCGGAGTACTTCCCGCTCATCCTGGCCATGGCCGCCAGCGGCATGAGCGCCCGCTCCAGCAGCACCACCAGCTGGGCGACGCCGTCGATCGTCAACGGCCCCATCCGCCACGAGATCGGGCTGAACAGCGGCATCGGTGCGATGGGCCCCTACGCCCACGCCAACATGGCGGTGGGCCGGGCGCACGGGCTGCTCAGCCAGAACCTGCAGGGCGGCTCCGTGGTCGGCGAGACCTACATGGGGTCCATCGGCAACGCCTACAACGTGGCCTGCACCTGGGCCGAGAACGAGGAGCGCAGCCCCTGGGAGCCGCTGCACGTGCAGCGCGGCCTCAAGGCCGAGGACTCGGCGGTCACCGTCTACCTCGGCGGCTGGTACACGCTCAGCGGCTTCGGCCCGCGCGAGACCTGGGCAGCGCGCATGCGGCAGGCGCTGCAGGCGGCGGAGAACTACAGCCCGCCCATCCTGCTGCTCGACCCGCTGGTCGCCCGCGGCTTCGTGGACAAGGGCTTCGTGCGCAAGCAGCAGCTCATCGACTGGCTGCACGAGAACAGCCGGGTGCCGGCGCGCGAGTTCTGGGACGACCAGTGGGTGCAGACGCTGCTCAAGCCCAAGGCCGTCGACGGCCAGGAGCCCTGGGCCACGCTGCTCAAGGCCGCGCCGGACGCGCTGGTGCCCAAGTACCGCGCCGAGGACATCAGCGTGGTGGTGCTGGGCGGCGAGACGCAGGGCGCCTGGAAGATGGTGAGCGGCAACGGCAGCCGGGCGGTGACGGTGAAGGTCGACGACTGGCGGTGACCCTGGCGGCGGAGGCGCCGTGATCGTCGCCACGGCCGGCCACGTCGACCACGGCAAGACGACCCTGGTGCACGCCCTCACGGGCGTGCGCACCGACCGCCTGCCGGAGGAGCGCCGGCGCGGCATGACGATCGAGCCGGGCCATGCCCACCTCGACCTGCCCACCGGCCGCAGCGTCAGCCTCGTCGACGTGCCGGGCCATGCCGACTTCCTGCGCCAGGCCGTCGCCGGGCTGGCGGCGGTCGACGCCGTGCTGCTGGTCATCGCCTGCGACGACGGCCCGCGCCGGCAGACCCACGACCACCTGGCGCTGCTGGACCTGCTGGGCGTCCATCGCGGCGCGGTGGTGCTGAACAAGGCCGACCGCGTCGACGCCGGTCGCATGGCCACGCTGCAGGCCGAGGTCGACGCGCTGCTGGCCGGCAGCCCGCTGCAGTCGGCGCCGCGCCTGATGGTCAGTGCGACCACCGGCCAGGGCCTCGACGGGTTGCGCACGCTGGTCGACGACTGGGCGGCGTCGCCGCCCGTCACGCGGCCCGGCGCCCGTTTCCGCTTCGCCGTCGACCGCGCCTTCCGCCCGCCGGGCCTCGGCACGGTGGTCACCGGCACCGTGCTGTCGGGCGCCGTGCGGCCGGGCGATGCGCCGGTGCTGTCGCCCGACGGCACGCCGGTGCGGGTGCGTTCGCTGCAGCGCCACGGCCAGGCCACCGATCGGGCCGAGGCCGGCGAGCGCTGCGCGCTGGCGCTGGCCGGTGTGGCCCTGGAAGGCCTGGGGCGCGGTCAATGGCTGCTCCACCCCGACCTGCACGCGCCCGCCGCCCGGCTGGACGCCCGCCTGCGCCTGCGGCCCGACGCGCCGCGTGCGCTGGACGGTGCCGTCCCCACCCGGTGGCGTGTGTACCTCGGCACGGCCGCGGTCGGCGCACGGGTGCTGCCGCTGTCGCCGCGCCGGCTGGTGCCGGGCGAGAGCGGGCTGGTGCAGTTGCTGCTCGACGCGCCGGTGGCCGCGCTGCACGGCGACCGCTTCGTGCTGCACGACACCGCCGCCCAGGCCCTCGTCGGCGGCGGGCGGGTGCTGGACAGCGAACCGCCGCGCCGCGGCCGCGCCAGCGACGCCCGGCTGGCGGAATTGCAGGCGCTGGACCACGACGATGCGGCCGCCGCGCTGGCCGGCCTGCTGGCCGCCCGGCCGCAGGGGGTGGACCCGCAGGCCTTCGCCCGCCAGCGCAACCTCGACCCGTCGGCGTTGGACGACCTTCGCGCCAGCCAGCCCATCGAAGCGGTGGCCACGTCGCACGGCCCGCGCTGGCTGCACGCGGACCGCTGGCGGCAGTTGCAGCGGTCGCTGACCGACGCGCTGGACGCCTGGCATGCCGAACGGCCGGACAGCCGCGGGCCGAGCGAGGCCGTGCTGCTGAAGGCCGTGCAGGACCCGGCGGCGCAGGGCCAGGACCGGCCGCTGCGCCTGGCCGCGCTGCAGGCCGCACTGGCCGCCGGCGCCATCGAACGCGACGGCTTCGCCCTGCGGCGGCCCGGCCACGTCGCCCGGCTGGCCGAGGCCGACGCCCGCCTGCTGGCCGAACTGCACCGCGTGATGGCGCCGATGGGCCTTCGCCCGCCGCCGCTGGGCGACCTGGCGGCGCTGCTGCAGCGACCGGTGCCCGACACGCTGCAGGCGCTGCAGCGGCTGTGTGACCTCGGCCACCTGGTGCAGGTGGCCCGCAACCGCTACTTCCTGCCGGAGACGGTGGACGCGCTGATGGCGGTGGCGCGGGACACCGCGGCCTCGGCGCCCGACGGCCGCTTCGATGCGGCCAGCTTCCGCGACCGCTCGGGGGTGGGCCGCAACCTCAGCATCCAGCTGCTGGAGTTCTTCGACCGCATCGGCTTCACCCGCTACGCCAGGGAGCGGCGAACGATCCGATGAGGGCGTGCGGCAAAAGCGATGGCGGAAGGGAATGGGAGTCGAACCCACCCGGCGGCGCGTGGCGCCACCCACCGGGTTTGAAGCCCGGCCGACCCACCAGGATCGTTTCCCCTCCACATGCCGCCGGACCGTTTCGGCGCGGCGGCGAGGCGCATGGTAAGGGCAGTGGCGAGCCGCCGCTGGCGCCGCGCCGGCGGCGTTTCACGCCACGGAGGCGCCGTCTGTCGCGTCGGCCGGGCGTCGCGACACGCCGCTCGGCACGATGGCGCCCATGTCATCCCAGGAGCCCGCCATGTCACCCGCCTCAGACCTCGCCCATGTCGATCCTGCCCTGCTGGCCCGCGCCCGCCGGCGCTTGGGGCTGAAGAAGGGGCTGGCCGTCCATGCCACGGTCTATCTGCTGGTCAACGCCGGCCTGCAGCTGATCGACGCGCTGACGGGCGGCCGGCACTGGGCGGTGTTCCCGCTCGCCGGCTGGGGCCTGGGGCTCGGGGTGCACGCGGCCGTCACCTGGCTGGCCCTGCAGACCGACGGCCGGCAGGACGATTGGCTGCAGGCCGAGGTGGCGCGGCTGCGCCGCCGGGACGCGGCGCGCTGACGGACTACCAGCCGCGCCCGTGGCCGTGGCCATGCCAATGGCCATGCCCGTGTCCACGGCCATGCCAATGGCCGGGGCCCCGCCGTGCCAGCGCGGCGGCGGCGCGTAATAGACCGGCGGCGGCGGCGCCACCACCACCGGCGGCGACCACACCGAGGGCGGCGGGCCGTACGGATAGGCCGGCCGCACGTACACCGGCTGCGGCACCGAGTAGACCGGCGCCGGATAGGCGACGACGCCGGGCACCCCGATGCCGATGGACCAGCTCACGCCGCCGCCCGCCAGGGCGGAGGTGGCGGCCAGGGGGCCGGCCAGCAGCAGGCCGGCGGCGGCCGCCCGGACCCAGCGCAGTGAAGAAGGCTTGCGGATCATGGTGCAACTCCTGGCGAACGGCCCGCCTGCCAGATGCAGGGCGCGCGTCGCCACAAGGCTTCGAACGCGGCAGCCGGCCGGCCGGTTCACAGCGGCTTTGTAAAGATTCTTGTGCGCCGCCGGCCGGCGGGCGTGCGAGCCCCGTTCCCTAGAATCGGCGGGCCACCCCAGCCAACCCTCAGCGCCGGTCCCCGGGCCGTTGCGGCCACCATGTCGTCTTCCCCTGCCAAGCCTGCTTCGACGTCCGCCCCCCGCCCCCAGCCACAACTTCCTGCGAGGCATCCTCGAGCGCGACCTGGCGCAGGGCACCTACGCCGGCCGCACCTGGCACGGCAGCCCGGGCGACGCGGCGCACCAGGCGCAGGGCGGGCCTGATCCCGCGAAGGTGCGGCTGCGTTTCCCGCCCGAGCCCAACGGCTACCTGCATGTCGGCCACGCCAAGAGCATCTGCCTGAACTTCGGCCTGGCGCGCGACTTCGGCGGCGTGTGCCACCTGCGCTTCGACGACACCAACCCGGAGAAGGAAGAGCAGGAGTACGTGGACGCCATCGTCGACGCGGTGCGCTGGCTGGGCTTCAACTGGGACGCCGACAACGGCGCCGGGGTGGTGACCAGCCACCTCTACTACGCCAGCGACTACTTCGACTTCATGTACCGGGCGGCCGAGGCGCTGATCGAGGCCGGCCTGGCCTATGTCGACGAGCAGACCCCCGAGCAGATGCGCGCCAGCCGCGGCGACTTCAACACCCCGGGCACCGACAGCCCGTTCCGCGGCCGCAGCCCGCAGGAGAACCTGGCGCGCTTTCGCGAGATGCGCGACGGCCGTCATCCGGACGGCGCGATGGTGCTGCGCGCCAAGATCGACATGGCCTCGCCCAACATCAACCTGCGCGACCCGGCGATCTACCGCATCAAGCACGCCACCCACCACAACACCGGCGACCGCTGGTGCCTCTACCCGATGTACACCTACGCGCACCCGATCGAGGACGCGCTGGAGAACATCACCCACAGCGTGTGCACGCTGGAGTTCGAGGACCAGCGGCCCTTCTACGACTGGCTGCTCGAGCACCTGGCCACGCTCGGCCTGCTCAAGCACCCGCTGCCCAAGCAGTACGAGTTCGCGCGGCTCAACCTGACCTACGTGGTCACCAGCAAGCGCAAGCTCAAGGCGCTGGTCGACGAGGGCATCGTCGACGGCTGGGACGACCCGCGCATGCCCACCATCCTCGGCCTGCGCCGGCGCGGCTACACCCCCGAGGCGATCCAGCTCTTCTGCGAGCGCATCGGCGTGACCAAGGACTACAGCTGGATCGACTACGCCACGCTCGACGCCGCGCTGCGCGACGACCTGGAGGGCAAGGCGCCGCGCGCGATGGCGGTGCTCGACCCGGTGAAGCTGGTGCTGCAGAACTGGGACGAGGTGATCGGCGCCGGCCAGGTGGAACCGTGCAGCGCGCCGGCCCACCCCCCACCACCCCGACCTCGGCCAGCGCCAGTTCAGCCTCGGCCCCGAGGTCTGGATCGAACGCGAGGACTTCCAGGAAGAACCGCCCAAGGGCTACCACCGGCTGTACCCGCCGCGCTACGACGGCCAGGGCGGCCGCCTGCCGGGCAGCACCGTGCGGCTGAAGTACGGCTACGTGATCGAGTGCACCGGGCTGCGCAAGAACTTCGACGGCAGCCTGGCCGAGGTGCACGCCAAGCTGGTCCCCGACACGAAGAGCGGCACCCCCGGCGCCGACCGGGTGAAGACCAAGGGCGTGATCACCTGGGTCGGCGTGCACGACGCGGTGCCGGCCGAGGTGCGCCTGTACGACCGCCTCTTCACCGACCCCCAGCCCGACGCCGGCGGCAAGGACTTCAAGGCGCTGCTGAACCCCGACGCCAAGCGGGTGGTCACCGCCTACCTGGAGCCATCACTGGCCGACGCGAAGCCGGACCACCGCTTCCAGTTCGAGCGCCACGGCTACTTCGTCAGCGACGCCAAGGACCACCTGCCCAGCCAGGGCCGGGCGGTGTTCAACCGGATCACGGGGTTGAAGGACGGCTGGGGGGAAGTGACCACGCTGGCCGAACAGGTCGCGGTCGTCGGCCTGATCCCCGCAACGCTGTTCGCTGGGCCGGGCGTCGCCATCGGGCTGCTGCAACATCGCAAACGCCGTGAACGGGCCAGGCGGCGTTCACCCCTGCCGCATGGCTCTACCTGCTGAGGGAGACCGGCCACAGCCTGCGCGAACAGCTGGACGCGTTGCAGACGGACGTGATGCTCGACGTCTTCCTGCCGTCCACCATGCCGCTCGCGTTGTTGGCAGTCTGGCTGACCCAGGCCCATCTGGCGGAGACCACGGGCTACACCACGCCCCAGGCGCTGAAAGGCCGCGAAGGCGCAACGGTACGATTCGACGGCAACACACTGCAGTTCCCGGCCGGCAAAACAATCGCGCCGTTGGAGCAATCGAACGCTGACACGGGAAGGCGATGTTTGTTTGATGGCTGTCGGCCAGGAGCGACCTCTCGTGGAGGGCTGCTTTCGTGCAAAGCCAGAGCGCCGCATCAGCCCCTCGCTCGCCGACAGCGGGGCCGACGCACTGACGCGCGGAAGGAGCCTGCGCACCCGCGATTGCCTAGGCAGCCGCGGACCACACTTGGAGCTCTTGTCGCCTAGCGCGCATCCATCCCGATCTCAAGCGGCAACGGCGCTTCGGGGTGGACGAGGCCACCGGCCCGCAACTCGCGCCAGAAGTCGCTCGGCACCACCTGCTCCAGCGCGGCGCGGTCCTCGGCGATGCGCCCGGGCCGGCTGGCACCAGGGACCACAGCGGCGACGGCGGGGTGGGCGAGTGCGAACTGCAGCCCGGCGGCTTTCATGCTGACGCCGTGGCGCTCGGCAACGGCCTTGATGGCTGAAACCCTTTGGAGGATCGCCGGCGTGGCTGGCGCGTACTCGAAGTTTGGTCCGCCGACCAGCGCGCCCGAGCTGTACGGCCCGCCGACCACGATGCTTAGGCCACGCTCGACCACCTTGGGCATCACGCGCTGCAGCGCGCGCGAGTGATCGAGCAGCGTGTAGCGGCCCGCCAGCAGGAAGCCGTCCGGCCGCGGCCCTTGCAGGTCGAGCAGCAGCTCGATCGGCTCCACGCGGTTCACGCCCAGGCCCCAAGCCTTGATGACGCCTTCGTCACGCAGCCGGTCCAGGGTCTTGAAGGCGCCCCGACGCGCGCTGTCGAAGACCGAGAGCCATTCGTCGCCGTAGAAGTCCTGCGCCACGTCGTGCACCCAAACGATCTCGATGTGGTCTGTCTTCAGGCGCCGCAGGCTGTCGTCGATGGAGCGCAGCGTGGCATCGGCCGAGTAGTCGTTGACGATGCGGTTCGGCCGACCGTGCTGGAACACCTGGCCCTTTTCGCCGAGGTCGCGCGTGCTCGGGTCCTCCACCTCGTCGAGGATCAGGCGGCCCACCTTCGTGCTGATGACGTACTCGTCGCGCGGACGGTCGGCCAGCGCCTCGCCCATGCGAAGCTCGGCCAGGCCCGCGCCGTAGAACGGCGCGTTGTCGAAATAGCGGATGCCGTCGTTCCAGGCCGCATCCACCGTCGCCCGTGCCTCCGCTTCCGGGATGTCACGGAACATGTTGCCCAGCGGCGCGGTGCCGAAGCCCAACTTGCCGGGGAGAAGGTCTCTCAGTGCCATGTTCAGGTTCCTTTCATGTTCAGCGCCGTCAGGGCGTGGGCGGGACGGTGGGCTGAGGGGCTGCGGCATGCGCGTCGTGAGGGTGCAGGATCTGCACCTGCCGCGCAAGCAGCAACGGCAGCACCCCTTCGAGCACCTCACGCTGGTAGTGCGGCGAAGCGCGGTGCTCGTAGAGCGCCTCGCTGTCGCGGTACTGCTCCACCAGCAGCACGGTGTCCGGCGCGTCGACGGCCCGGTAAGCCTCGTAGCTCAGGCATCCCGGCTCGGCCAGCGAGGCCGAGCGGAGGCGGGCGACGATGTCGAGCACCTGGTCGACATCGCCACTCACCTGCCAGCGCGCCACCACGATCACGGGTGCGCCGGCGATCATCACGCCACCTTCTGCAGTGCGTGGGCGATGGCCTCGCCGACCAGCGTGCCGGAAGCCGGGTTCTGCCCGGTGATCAGGTGGCCGTCGACCATCAGCTTGGGCTGCCAGGGAGCCGCCGCTTCGTACAGCGCGCCCTCGGCGCGCAAGGCGGTCTCGAGGTCGAAGGGCACGTCGGGGCGGGCGTAGCCGTCTTCCTCGGCCGTGGAGAAGCCGGCGATCTTGCGCCCGCGCACCAGGGGCGTCCCGTCTTCCAGCGTCACGCCCAGCAGCGCCGCGGGACCGTGACAGACCGCGGCCACGACCTTGTCGCCGTCCCAGGCCCGGCGAACCACGGCCTGCACCTCGGGATTGCCGGTGATGTCGACCATCGGGCCGAGGCCGCCGGGAAAGAAGACCGCGTCGTAGTCGAGCACGTCCACCTCGGAGAGCTTGCGGCTGCGCGACAGTCGACGGTACGACGCACTGCTGCGGAACGCCGCCTGCACGGGATCGCTGGCGTCGTAGCCGTCTTCGAAGGGCTTGCCGCCCAGCGGCGAGGCGTACTCGATGGCGATGCCCGCCCTTTCGAGCGCTTCGGCCGGATGCGCGATCTCGGGGAAGAAGAAACCGGTCGGGCGGCGGTTGGGCCCGATCTCGGCGGCGTTTGTCACAACGAATAGGACATGCTTGAGGCTCATGGCAGTGCTCCTTGGCTTTGCGTTGACACCCGTGGATCCGGGATGGAGCGAAGAATAGGCAGCCCTGCGGTGCAGCAGTAGACCGGCGCGGTTTGACGAATTGGCCTACTGCATTTGACAATGACGCGATGGACGAGTCATTGCCGTCGGTCCTCGACGAGTTGCGCGGGATGGCGGTCTTCGCGACCGTCGTGCGCTGCGGCAGCTTCGCCGCGGGGGCCCGCGCGCTGGGCCTGACCCGTGCCGTCGTGAGCCACCACGTGCGCGCTCTGGAGACGCGGATCGGCGTGCCACTGGCGCAGCGAAGCACGCGCAGCTTCAGCCTCACGCCCGCAGGCGAGGCGTTTCGTGTGCACTGCGAACGGCTGCTGGACGAGGCCCACGACGGCATGCGCGGCATGGAGTTGCTGCGTGCCGAGCCACGCGGGCAGGTCCGCATCACCTGCTCGCACCATTTCGGCAGCAAGCGCGTCCTGCCCGCCCTGCTGGCATTTCGAAGACGCTACCCGTCCATCCGCCTACACGTCGCGATGAGCGACGCCAATGTCGACCTGGTGCAGCAGGGCATCGAACTGGCCGTGAGGGCCGGGCCACTGGGCGACTCGGACCTGGTGGCCCGGCACCTGGTCAGCGAGCCGACGATGCTGTGTGCCGCGCCGTCCTACCTTCGCCGCCGGCCCGCGCCGGCGTCGGCCGCCGAGCTGGCGCAGCACCGCTGGGTTCTCTATCCGCCGAGCCAGCGGTCGGTCAGGCTGGGCCAGGCAGGTCAGGAGGCCGAGGTGCCCGTGGACGGCGACATCGTCACCGACAGCGCCGCAGCCCGCCTCGCGTTCGTGCTGGCCGGAGAAGGCATCGCACGCCTGCCGGCCTACGATGCGGCGACGCCGCTCGCCTCGGGCGAGTTGGTGCAGGTGCTGCCGCAGTTGCAAACCGCTCCGCTCGAGATCTTCGTGGTGCACGGTCGGCGCATCGGTCCGAGCGCACGGCTGCTGCGGGATTTCCTGCTGGCCAGCGCCAAGGGCGAGGACTGAGGTCCGCCTTCCGGCAACGAGTTCGGGGGCGCGAGTGTCGCGCCGGGGTCGAGGGCAGTCGGCCGCGATACGAACCGAGGGCATGCCCTGGCTGATCCGATCAGCAGAGTCGTCACACCGCCGCTGCGATCCTGCTCCCTTCGATCGCTGCCGCATGCCCGCACATGCCGGCAAGCTGCTGGTGCAACCCTCGATGGTCCGTCACGAAGCTGACCCTATCCGCGCCATCCCCGGACTGACCGCGCTCCACTCGGCGACGAAGCCGTCGCTGGCGCGTTGCGGTGGCGGCGCGGCGCCGTCCAGCAGCACCTTCAGGCCGGCGTGCGCGCTGTCGATGAGCGGCAGGTCCACCCGCGCCTGAAGCGCCTCGGCGTAACCCGCCAGGCCGGCACCGCCGATCACGATCGCGGCCACGCCGGGCCGGGCGGCGGCGCGGCAGGCCTCTGCGAGGTGCCGCAGCGCGCCCTCTGGGTCGGCCTGCAGCTGCGCGCCGGTGGGCGCCACGGTCTCGATGTGCCGCAGCCGCTCGCCGTGGCCCAGGCTCACCGCCAGCCGCCGCAGCATCGGCTTCCACCGCTCGCCCCCCGGTGACGACGGCGAAGCCGCCGTGGCGCGACGCCTCGGTGAACGACGCCTCGGCCAGGCCCGTGACCGGGCAGGCGCTGGACTCGCGCAGTGCGAACAGCCCGGGGTCGCCGAAGCAGCCGATCAGCACCCCGTCCAGCGGCGCCGAGCCGGCGTCGGCCTCGGCGACGTGCTGGGCCCAGGTGTCGAGCACCGCCACGCCGGCGACCGCATGGCTGGCCTCGCAGGCGATGTAGCGCGCCCCAAAAGTGGCCGTGCGCACCGACAGGTGCACCCCTTCGGGCAGCCGCGGCCGCAAAGCCCGCACCAAACGGTCGGTGGTCGCGGTGCTGGTGTTGGGGTTGATCAGCAGGAGATGGCGCATCGGACGGGAGGGGCGGCCGGGAAATCTTGGCATGGATTCTGCGGACGCGCGGCCCTCCTTCTGCCAGGAGTCTTCGATGAAGCGTCGCCTCGTTCTCGCCGCTGGTGCCGCCGGTGCCGCCGCAGTGTCCACGCCCGCCTGGGTCGGTGCCCAGAGCGCCTGGCCCAGCCGCGGTCCTGTCCGCCTGATCGCCCAGTTCCCGCCCGGTGGCCTGGTGGACACCGTCGCCCGGCTGATGGCGCCGCACCTGTCGCAGGCCATCGGCCAGACGGTGGTGGTCGAGAACAAGCCGGGGGCCGGCGGCCTGATCGGCACCGACCAGGTGGCCAAGGCGCCGGCCGACGGCTACACGCTCCTGGTCAGCCATGCGTCGGTGCACATCTACGCGCCGGCCACGCGCAACACCATGCCCTTCGACGCGGTGAGCGACTTCACCCACATGGCCATGCTGGTGGAGGCGCCGATGGTGCTGCTGGTGCGCAGCCAGTCGCCCTACCAGAGCCTGGGCCAGTACGTGGCGACGGCCAAGACCAAGCAGGTGCGCTACGGCACGTCGGGCATCGGCTCGGCCAACCACCTGTTCGGCGAGCTGCTCAAGCTCGACGGCCAGGCCCCCGAGCACGACCACGTGCCCTACCAGGGCAGCGCGCCGGCGATGCAGGACCTGCTCAGCGGCCAGATCGACGGCCTGTTCGACCCCATCACCACCAACGTGGCGCAGCTCAAGGCCGGTTCGCTGCGCGCGCTGGCCGTCTCCACCCCGGCGCGGCTGCCGGCCCTGCCCAACATCCCGACCTTCGCCGAACAGGGCTTCCCCTCGATGACCGGTTCGCAGTGGCTGGGCCTGTCGGGGCCGAAGAACCTGCCGGCGCCGATCGTGCAGCGCCTGACGGCGCTGATGCCCGAGATCCTGGCCAAGCCCGACGTCATGGCCCGGCTGGAGGACCTGCAGACCCTGCCGCGCAAGGCCCCGGTGCTGGGCGAGGACTTCAACAAGCTCATCCGCTCGCAGATCGACACCTGGACCAAGGTGGCCAAGCGGGCCAAGGTCGAAGTGATCGTCTGAGCCGGGCGGCGGCGGCGCCGCCCGCTCAGCGCCGCCGCACCACGCCCCGCGCCTTGCCGGCCTTCCGGCCCACGGCCGGCCTGCTCGCCGGCGTGCCCTCCACCTGCGCCGAGTACAGGCTCAGCACCTCGGACAGCGCCGGCGGCGGCGCCGGTTCGGCGTCCAGCGAGGCGCGCTGCACGATGGCGTCGATGTGCCGGTCCATGGCCTCCATCGCGGCCTCCGGCGCGCCGCTGCGCAGCGTCTCGATGATGTGGCGGTGCTCGCTGATGGCGCAGTCCTCCGAATGCGGGCGGGCGTGCAGCGCCAGGATGACCGAGCAGCGCGACACCGTCTCGCCCAGGTAGCGCTCGAGCAGGAAGTTGTCGGCCATCTCGGCCAGCGCCAGGTGGAAGTCGCCGGCCAGCCGGATGGAGGCCCTGCCGTCGCCCGCCTTGCGGGCGTGCTCCTCCTCCTTCACGATGCCTTCGAGCCGTCGGCCGTGGGCGCTGGTCCAGCGCTCGGCCACCAGCCGCACCGCCTCGCGCTCCAGCGCGCGCCGCACCGCGAAGACCTTGCGCGCCTCGCTCAGGCTGGGCTCGGCGACGGTGGCGGTGCGGCGCGGGCCGGCACGCACCAGCCCTTCGGACTGCAGCCGCGCCAGCACCGCGCGGATCGGCGTGCGGCTGACGCCGAACTGCGCGGCCAGTTCGTCCTCCGGCAGCCGGGTGCCCGGCGCAATCGCCTGCTCGATGATCGCCCGGCGCAGGGTCTCGTAGGCCTTCTCGGCGGTGGAGGGGCTGTCCATCGCCTCGACTGTATGCCATCGGGCAATGGCATCGTCCTTGCTAAACCCACCCGGCTGGATACGAAACATCCAGCGTTTGGTATACACAAATGCACCGAATCAGTGTCCCGTTGAACCGGCAGCAGCTCGAGCTGCTCGACCGCACCATCCTGGGCGGCGCCGCGCCCGATCGCGCGGCGCTGCTGCTGCGGGCGCTGCGCGAGCACGCCCGGCCTTCGCCGGCGCCGGCCATCGCCGCACCGGCGAAGGAGCCGCGGTGACGGCGCGCCGCCTGGTCGCCGAATGGCTGCTGCAGCCGGGCACCGGCAAGGCCGTCGAAGTGCCCGCGCGCCACGTGCTGCGCATCGAGCAGGTCGACGGCGGGCAGTGCGTGGACTTCAACGCCTTCAACCTGCACGACTACAAGGAGTTCATGCACTGCGGTCGCACGCGCACCGTGCATGGCTTCAACCCCGGCACCGGCGACTTCCTCTGGTCGGCCCCGCCGCGCGAGCGGGCGATGTTCTACATCCTGGCCGACAGCGTGGGCCGCAACGACGTGCTGTTCCCCCGCTGCAGCGCTTACGTCTACGAAAGCACCTACGGCTTCCGGCACCACACCAACTGCCACGACATCCAGGCCGAGGCGCAGCGCGAGTACGGCCTGACGCCGGACGACGCGCACGACAGCTTCAACCTCTTCATGGCCACCGAGGTGCTGGCCGGCGGCGAGGTGATCATCTCGCGGCAGGACTCCGGCCCCGGCGACCACGTCGAGCTGCTGGCGCTGATCGACACGCTGGCGGTGCCCAACGTCTGCGGCGCCGACGTGATGCGCACCAGCAACTTCTTCCTCAAGCCGGTGAAGGTGCTGCTGTACACCGCCTCGGACGACGACCTGGCGCAGGTGCCGCCCACCCCCGTGCTGGCCAGCCAGCGCACACCGGCCGACTTCCGCAACCCGGTGATCAAGGCGGATCGCGAGTTGCGCCGCGACCCGGCCTATGAGCCGCAGTTCCTCGGCACGCCGCTCACCGTCGAAGAGGTGGCGGTCGAGCTCACCGACGAGGAACTCGCGTGGCTGGACGGCTACGAGCACGCCGGGCTGTACCGCGGCGACCGCGGCGCCGTGCTGCGCGACATCTTCTTCTCCTGGTGGGAGACGCAGTACGTCACCAGCCCCAACGGCGCGCCCAGCGTGCGGCGCGCCGCGTCAACGTCGCCGTCCAACCCCTGAGAAAGGCCCTCGCCATGCATCGTCCCGCCCGCACCGACCGCCGCCGCTTCCTCGCGCAGACCGCCGGCACCGCCGCCCTCGCCACCGGCCTGGTCAGGCCCGCCCACGCCGCCAACGTCACCGTCGGCATCGTCTACGTCGGCCCGCGCGACGACTACGGCTGGAACCAGGCCCATGCGGTGGGCGCCAAGGCGCTGTCCACCGTGCCCGGCGTGAAAGTGTTCGAGGAGGAGAACGTGCCGGAGACGGTGGCCGTGCGCAAGACCATCGAGAGCATGGTGCAGGCCGATGGCGCCTCGCTGGTGTTCGGCACCTCGTTCGGCTACTTCGACCCCTTCATGATCGAGGCGGCGAAGAAGTACCCCAAGGTGCAGTTCCGCCACCCCACCTCGCTGTGGTCGGCCGACAAGCACCCGATGAACCTCGGCGGCTACTTCTGCTTCCTCGACCAGGCGCACTACGTCAACGGCATCGCCGCCGGGCTGTCGACCACGTCGAACAAGATCGGCTTCATCGCGGCCAAGCCCATCGCCATCGTGCTGCGCAACATCAACACCTTCACCCTCGGCGTGAAGCGGGTGAACCCCAACGCCACGGTGCAGCTCATCATCACCGGCGAGTGGTCGCTGCCCGTGCGCGAGGCCGAGGCCACCAACGCGCTGATCGGCGCCGGCTGCGACGTCATCGCCAGCCATGTGGACAGCCCGAAGATCGTGATCGAGACCGCCGAGCGCCGCGGCGCCAAGACGCTGGGCCACAACGCCTCCCAGGCGCGGCTGGCGCCCAAGGGCTTCATCACCGGCGCCGAGAACAAGTGGGAGACGGTGTACAAGTCCTTCGCCGCCGCCATCGGCCGCGGCGAGACGCTGCCCAACCAGTTCTTCGGCGGCTACGACAAGGACATGGTGCAGAGCACCCCCTTCGGCGCCGGCGCCAGCGAGAAGGCGCGCAACGCCGCCACGGCCGCCATCGCCGACCTCAAGGCCGGCAAGCCGATCTGGACCGGGGAGGTCAGGAGCAACACCGGCAAGGTGGTGCTCGACAAGGGCTACGGCAACTACGATCCGGTGCTGGACCGCATGGACTTCCTCATCGAGGGGGTGGCGGGAAAAATCTGAGGCCACGCTGAATGGACATCGACTTCGCCGCCCTGACCGAGTACCAGCGCTACAAGCTGATGGCCAGCCTGATCGTGCCGCGGCCGATCGCGCTGGTCACCACGCTGGGCCCCGACGGCGTCGTCAACGCCGCCCCGTTCAGCATGTTCAACATGCTGGGCGAGGAGCCGCCGATCGTCATGCTCAGCATCAACCGGCTGCAGGACGGCCGGCTGAAGGACACCGCGGCCAACATCGTGGCCCGGCGCGAGTTCGTCGTGCACCTGGCCGACGAGGCCATCGCCGCGCAGATGCACCGCTGCGGCGAGGCCATTCCCGCCCACCAGAGCGAGCTCGACCACGTCGGCCTGCACGCCGCGCCGTCCAAGGCGGTGTCGCCGCCGCGCATCGTCGAGGCGCCGGTCGCCTTCGAATGCCGGCTGTGGGAACTGCTGGAGACCGAGAGCCGCCAGATCTTCATCGGCCAGGTGCTGTGGCTGCACGCCCGCGACGGCCTGATCGACACCGAACGCTGGCGCGTGCGGCTGCAGGACTACCACCCGGTGGGCCGTTTCGGCGCCAGCTTCTACGTGCGCAGCCGCGACCGCTTCGCCATCGGCGACGAGGCGGGCGGCCCGACGCCGACCGCCACGCCGATCGACGAGATCTGACCCCTGCTCGAGGGGGCGGCCTCACCCGTCTCGATCTCCTGACAGTCAGCGCACCGGCCAGCCGCTACCATCCGAATCAACACGCCGATGTCCGGCGATCCCGGCCGTGGGGTGCGGCCGACGCCCTTTTGATCGGCATGGTTGAAGCTGGAATCACCGGCGGCGAGGCGGCGGCGCCACGCCGTCCGTCCTTGACCACCGCCCTGCTCGAAGGGCAGGACTGGTCGGCGCACCCGCTGGGGCCTCCGGCCCAATGGCCACCGGTGCTCGCGGCGCTGGTCGCCTCCATGCAGCGCTGCCAGGGGCCGATGTTCATCTGCTGGGGCCCGCAGGCGCACCTGCTCTACAACGACCGCTACGCCGACGTGCTGCGGGACAAGCACCCCGCGGCCATGGGACGTCCGTTCCGCGAGGTCTGGCCGGAGGTCGGCCCCGAGCTGGACGTGATGCTGCGGCAGGTCTACGCCGGCCACGGCCAGCACGGCATCGACACCCCCTTCCACGCGCGCCGCGACGGTCGCGACGAGACGGCCTGGTTCTCCTTCGTCTGGAACCCGGTGCTGGCGGCCGACGGCTCGGTGGACGGCTTCTTCTCCACCGCCTTCGAGACCACCACGGCCGTGCGGGCCGACCAGGCGCGCGCGGCCGAGGCCGAGCGCCTGCTGCAGATGTTCGAGCAGGCACCCAACTTCATCGCGGTGCTGAGCGGCCCGGAGCATGTCTACGTGCACGCCAACCCGGCCTACCTCGATTTCGTCGGCCGCGGCGAGATCATCGGCCGGCGGGTGCGCGACGCCATTCCGGAGGTGACCGAGCAGGGCTGGGTCGGCGTGCTCGACGAGGTCTACCGCACCGGTGCGCCCTACATCGGCCGGGCCACCCCGCTGCGGCTGCGGCGCAGCGGCCGCCCGGGGCTGGACGAGGCCTTCGTCGACTTCGTCTTCCAGCCGATGCGCGACGAAAGCGGCGCGATCAACGGCATCCTCGTCGTCGGCCACGACGTGACCGACCACCAGCGCACGCTGCGCCGCCTGCGCGACCGCGAACAGGCGCTGCTGGAGGCGGCGCGCACCCTGTCGCTGCAGCGGCGCCAGGTCGAGGCGCTGCTGGAATCCACCCCGCTGGGCATCGCCTTCGTCGACCGCGAGGGGCGCCTGCTGCTGGCCAGCGCGGAGAACCGGCAGCTGTGGGGCCCCTACCCGTCGCCGGCGTCGGTGGCCGACTACGCCGACTTCAAGGGCTGGTGGGCCGACGACGGGCCCCGGCACGGCCAGCCGCTGCAGCCCGAGGACTGGCCGCTCGCCCGCGCGCTGCGGGGCGAGGACGTGCGCAGCCAGGTCATCGAGATCGAGACCTTCGACGACCCGCCGCGCCGCCGCACGATGCTGCTGCACGCGAAGCCCGTCCGCGACGACGACGGCCACATCGTCAACGCCGTCGTCGCGCAGATCGACATCACCGCACAGGTCGAGGTCGAGAACGCCCTGCGCCAGAGCGAGGCGCGCTTCCGCACCATCGCCGAGGCGATGCCGCAGATGGTGTGGTCGACCCGACCGGACGGCTTCCACGACTACTACAACCAGCAGTGGTACGCCTTCACCGGCGTGCCCGACGGCTCCACCGACGGCGAGGCCTGGAACGGCATGTTCCACCCCGAGGACCAGGTGCGGGCCTGGAACCGCTGGCAGCATTCGCTGGGCACCGGCGATCCGTACGAGATCGAGTACCGGCTGCGGCACCACTCCGGCGAGTACCGCTGGGTGCTCGGCCGTGCCCTGGCGGTGCGCGACGAAAGGGGCCATATCGTGCGCTGGATGGGCACCTGCACCGACATCCACGACCAGGTGCGCGCGCAGGAGATGCTGCGCGAGGAAGACCGCCGCAAGGACGAGTTCCTGGCCATGCTGGCGCACGAACTGCGCAACCCGCTGTCACCGATCACCTCGTCGGCGGCGCTGCTGCCGCGGGTCGCCGACGACCCCGTGCGCGTCCGCCACATCGGCGCGCTGATCGCCCGCCAGGCGGCGCACATGCGCGGCCTGGTCGACGACCTGCTCGACGTGTCGCGCGTCACCAGCGGGCTGGTGGCGCTGGTCCGCCAGCCGGTGGACCTGCGCAGCGTGCTCGCCGAGGCGCTGGAGCAGACCCGCCCGCTGATGGATGCACAGGCGCACCGGGTGTCGATCGACGCCGGCAGCGGGCCGCTCTCGGTGCTCGGCGACCGCAACCGCCTGGTGCAGGTCTTCGCCAACCTGCTCAACAACGCCGGCAAGTACACCCCGCGCGAGGGCCGCATCCACGTCGGCGCCCGGCTGGAGGACGGGCAGGTGGTGGTCTCGGTGCGCGACAACGGCCTGGGCATGACGCCGGCCCTGCTGTCGCGCATGTTCGACCTCTTCGTGCAGGGCGAACGCACGCCCGACCGCAGCCAGGGCGGCCTGGGCATCGGCCTGGCCCTGGTGCGGCGCATCGTCGAGCTGCACGGCGGCAGCGTGTCGGGCCACAGCGAAGGACCCGGCCACGGCAGCGAGCTGCTGGTGGTGCTGCCGCTGGCGGCGCACGGCGCGGCCACGGCGACCGCGACGACGACCGCCGGCGGTCTGCCGGCGGTCACCGGCCTGCGCGTGCTGGTGGTCGACGACAACCCGGACGCCGGCGAGTCGCTGGGCCTGCTGCTGCGCGACCTGGGCCACGAGGTGCACGTCGAGCGCCGCGCCGTCGCCGCGCTGGAGACGGCGACCCGGTTGCGGCCGCAGGTCTGCCTGCTGGACATCGGCCTGCCGGACCTCGACGGCCGCACCCTCGCCCGGCGGCTGCGCCTGCTGCCGGGGCTGCAGGCCGTCACCATCGCGGTGGTCAGCGGCTATGGCCAGCCGCAGGACCTCCAGGCGTCCCAGGCGCAGGGCCTGGTCCACTTCGTCAAACCCGTGGAGACGGCCGAATTGCTGGCCTGGCTGGACCGGGTGGCCGGCGGCTGACCGCCGGCGGCTGACGGGCACGGTGGCTGCGGGCCCTGCCCGTTCCACCACCGCGGTACCGTCCCGGCCCATGACCTTGCCCTTCCTGCCTGTCGCCCGCCCGGCCCGGCGTCTGGCCGCCCTCGCCGCCCTCGCCGCCCTCGCCGCTCTGGCCGCTCTGGCCGCTCTGGCCGGCTGCACCACCGCCCCGGGCGCCCCGACCGCCGCCGCACCGTCCGCCGCCGCGCCACCCGCGCCCTCGCCCGCGCCCGCCGTCGCAGGTGCCGACGCCGGCCCGAGCGCCGCCTTCGGCGCCTGGCGCAGCGCCTTCCGCGCCCGGGCCGCGGCCTCGGGCATCACCGAGGCGACGTTGCGCGCCGCGCTCGACCCGGTGCAACCGCTGCCGCGCGTGGTCGAGCTGGACCGCGCGCAGCCCGAGTTCACACGCACGGTCTGGGACTACCTGGACAGCGCGGTCTCGCCCCAGCGGGTGGCGCGCGGCAGGGAACGGCTGCAGCAGGTCCGGGCCGAGGCACCGGCCCTGGCCGAACGCCACGGCGTGCCGGCCGAGGTGGTCGTCGCCATCTCGGGGCTGGAGAGCAACTACGGCCGGAACGTCGGCGACGTCCCGACGCTGGACGCGCTGGCCACGCTGGCCTTCGACGGCCGCCGACGTGCCTGGGCCGAGGACCAGCTGCTGGCCGCGCTGCGCATCGTGCAGGCCGGTGACATCGACCACGACCGCATGGTCGGCTCCTGGGCCGGCGCCATGGGCCAGACCCAGTTCCTGCCCACCAACTTCCTCGCCTACGCGGTGGACGCCGACGGCGACGGCCGGCGCGACCTGTGGGGCAGCACCGCCGATGTCGTCGCGTCCACCGCGAACTTCCTGTCGCGCGTCGGCTGGCAGGCCGGGCAACCCTGGGGCGTCGAGGTGCGCCTGCCGCCCGGCTTCGACCTGCTGCGGGCCGACGACCGGCTGCGCCGGTCGGCCGACGAGTGGATGGCCGAGGGCCTGCGCACCGCGGACGGCGGCCCCCTTCCCGCGACGCTGGCCGACGCCTCGGTGCTGCTGCCGGCCGGCGCGCGCGGCCCGGCCTTCCTGGTCGGGCCCAATTTCCGCGCCATCCTGCGCTACAACAACGCGGCCGCCTATGCGCTGGCCATCGGCCTGCTGGCGCAGCGCCTCGCCGACGGGCCCGGCGTGCAGGCCGCCTGGCCGCGCGAGCTGCGGCCCCTGGCCCGCAGCGAGGTGATCGCGCTGCAGACCGCGCTCAACGACCGCGGCTTCGACAGCGGTGCGGCCGACGGCCTGCTCGGCCCCGCCACCCGTGACGCGGTGCGGCGCTTCCAGCGCAGCGTCGGCCTGCCGCCGGACGGCTTTGCCGATGCGGCCCTGCTGCAGCGGCTGCTGCCCTGAACCGGCCGCCCGGTCGGCAACGCCGGGGGTGCCCTCGCCCGCAACAGCTGGCCCAGCCGGCCGCGCACCCCCGCGGTCGGGCGGCGGCACGCAGCCGCCGCCCGAGGTGGCCGTCCACTGTGGCGGCGCAACCTCGCGGCGGCAGAAGGGACACCGGCGGTGGGTGTACCGTGTGACGGCTGCCTCGCGTTCGAACGCCGGCCTGTTCCCCTGAGTTGAAGGACCTGCCCTGACCGATACCGTCCCCACCGACCCGCGACCCGACGCCGCCACGGCGAACGACCTGCTGTGCGACCGCGAGCGCGCCGAACTCGAACGCCAGGGCGCCAAGGCGGCGGCCCGCGGCGACGCCCCCAAGACCAACCCGATGCTGGAGCCGCAGAACACCGCCTCGGTCACCGGCGAGCCGCAGGGCCAGTGGGAGGCGCGCCACGATGCGTGGCAAGAGGGCTTCGATGCTCAATCCCGCACCTGACCCGGCCGCCGCTCCGACGCCGGCGGCCCAGGAGCATGTGCTGATCTACGCCTCGCTCAGCGGCGGGCCCGCCATGCGGGTGCCCTGCAACGACCATGGCATGGTCGACCTCGACGGCCTGGGCGAGCAGGGTCGGGTGCGCTACCTGCTGGCCCGCGCGCTGATCGGTCGCGAGTACGACCTGCCGGTGCACGTCGGCCCCGACGAGGCCGGGCACTGCGGCCCGGGCGCCGGTATCAACCGCGTGCCTCGGCCCGCGCCTTGATGGCCTCGAAGTCGGCCGGCCGCGGGTGCAGGTCCAGCCGCCGGCCGGCCTTGACCAGCTGGCTGGGGATGTCGTGGCCGATGAGTCCGGGCAGGCGGCGGCCGGCGGCGAGCAGGCGCTCCAGGTCCACTCCGGTGTCGTAGCCCATCAGCGCCAGCGCGTGGGCGATCTCCTCGGTGCAGACATTGCCCGTCGCGCCGGGCGCGTAGGGGCAGCCGCCGATGCCGCCGACGCTGGCGTCGAAGCGGTCGGCACCGGCGGCGATGCCGGCCAGCACGTTGGCCAGGCCCATGCCGCGGGTGTTGTGGAAGTGCAGGGTCAGTTGGGTGTGCGGGAAGCGCCGGCGGAAGGCGCGGGTCAGCCGCTCCACCTGCGTCGGGTAGGCCATGCCGGTGGTGTCGCACAGGCTGATGCCGTCGCTGCCCATCTCCTGCACGTACCGCGCGCACCAGTCCAGCACCACGTCCTCGGCGACGTCGCCTTCCATCGGGCAGCCGAAGCAGCACGACAGCGACACGTTGATGGGCACGCCGGCCTCGCGCGCCACCGCCGCGGTGTCCTTCAGCGCGGCGAAGCTCTGCGCCTGCGTCATGCGCAGGTTGGTGAGGTTGTGGCTGGCGGTGGCGGACATCACCAGGTTCAGCTCGTCGGCCTTCGATTCCACCGCCCGCTCGGCGCCGCGCGCGTTGGGCACCAGCGCGCTGTAGACCACGCCGGGCCGGCGGTGGATCTCGCGCAGCACGATCTCGGCGTCGCGCAGCTGCGGGATGGCCTTGGGGCTGACGAAGGAGGTGACCTCGATCTTGGCCAGGCCGGCATCGGCCAGCGCGTTGACCAGCGCGATCTTGTCCTCGGTGGGCACGAACTGCGCCTCGACCTGCAGGCCGTCGCGGGTGCCGACCTCCTGCAGGTGGAGGCGCCGCCCGCCGCCGTTCCACACGTCGTTCGTCATGCCACCACCTTCCTGCCGCGCAGGGCGGCGATGTCCTGCTGCGAGAAGCCGATCTCGCCCAGCACGGCGTCGGTGTCGTCGCCCAGCTTCGGCGCCGACGAGCGCACCGCGCCCGGCGTGCCGAGCAGCTTGGGCACGATGCCCGGCACGTCGACCACATGGCCGTCGCGCGTGGTCTGCTTCAGGATCATGTCGCGCGCCCGGTAGTGCGGGTCCTCGACGATGTCCTTGGCGGTGTAGGCCCGGCCGGCCGGCACCTTGGCCTCGCCCAGCACGGCCAGCACCTGGTCGGTGGGGTGCTGCAGCGTCCAGGCCTCGATCGCGGCGTCCAGCTCGTCCACCCGCTCGACGCGGCCGGTGTTGTCGGCCAGCGCCGGGTCTTGCCCCAAGTCGTCGCGGCCGATGGCCGTCATCAACCGCTTGAAGATGCTGTCGCCGTTGCCGGCGACCAGCACCACGCCGCCGTCGGCACAGCGGTAGGCATTGCTCGGCGCGATGCCCGGCAGGGCGGAGCCCGCCGGCTCGCGCACCACGCCGAAGGCGCTGTACTCGGGGACCAGGCTCTCCATGACGTTGAACACCGCCTCGTGCAATGCCACGTCGATGACCTGGCCCTTGCCGCCGTTCACCTTGCGGTGGTAGAGCGCCGTCAGCACGCCGATGACGCCGTGCAGCGCGGCCAGCGTGTCGCCGATGGAGATGCCGCAGCGCACCGGCACCCGGCCCGGCTCGCCGGTCAGGTGGCGCAGGCCGCCCATGGCCTCGCCGATGGCGCCGAAGCCCGGCAGGTCGCGGCAGGGGCCGGTCTGCCCGTAGCCGCTGATGCGCAGCATGATCAGCCCCGGGTTGTGCCTGGACAGCTCGTCGTAGCCCATGCCCCAGCCCTCCAGCGTGCCGGGGCGGAAGTTCTCGACCAGCACGTCGGCCTGGGCGATGAGCTTCCTGGCGATGTCCTGGCCTTCGCGGCTGCGCAGGTCCAGCGCCACCGAGCGCTTGTTGCGCGACTGCACCTGCCACCAGACGGAGGTGCCGTCCTGGATCAGCCGCCAGTTGCGCAGCGGGTCGCCGGCGCCCGGCGGCTCGATCTTGACCACGTCGGCGCCGAAGTCGCCGAGCGTCTTGCCGGCGAACGGTCCGGCAATGAGCTGGCCCATCTCGACGACCTTCAGGCCCTGCAGGGCTTGCGGTTGCATCTCTCGCTCCTCTCGCTTCGATCCAGGGTCGCGCCGCGTTCCTCGACGGGCTTCGCCCGCGGCTGGGGCACGATGGGTTGATGGTGCGATTCTGGTCATCGCCCGGGCGCGGCGGAATGACCGGTTCGCGAGCCCTGCTTTCGCGAAGCGTGAAACGACGGGTTAACCCGGCGCCGCGCCGGCCACCAGGTGGTCCAGCAGCAGCCGCACCGGCCGAGCCAGGGCGGTGAGGTCGCGCACGCCCAGCAGCAGCTCGCGCGCCACCCAGGCGTCGGCGATCTCCAGCCGGGCCAGGCCCATGGAGCGCAGGTGCGGCTGCACCGCGGCGTCGGGCAGCACCGCCACGCCGAGGCCGGCGGCCACCATCTGGCACATGGCGTCGAAGCTGCGCACGTGGATGCGCACCCGCAGGCGGCGGCCCAGCGCGGTCGTTTCGGCGTCGAGCCGCTGCGCCAGCGAGGTGCCGGCCGGCAGGCTCACGAAGTCCAGGTCGGTCAACTCGACGAACGGGATGGGGCCCTGGTCGGCGCGTGCCGCCAGCGCATGGTCGGCCGGCACCACCAGCACCAGCCGGTCGCGGCGGTACGGCAGCGTCTGCAGGCCGAAGGCCGGCGTGCGCTCGGCGAAGATGCCCAGGTCGGCCCGGCCGTCGACCACCGCCAGCACCGCCTCGCGGCTGTTCAGCTCCTCCAGCTCGAGGCGCAGGCCGGCGTGCGCGGCGACGAAGCGCGCCAGGTCGGCGGGCAGGAACTGCGTCACCGCCGAGGTGTTGGCCACCAGCCGCACCACGCCGACGATGCCGGCGGCATGGTCCGACAGGTCGGCCGCCAGCAGGTCGACGTCGGCCAGGATGCGCTGCGCATGCCGGTGCAGCGCCTCGCCGGCCAGGGTGAGCGTCACCCCGCGCGAATGCCGCTCCAGCAGCTCCGCGCCCACCGCGTCCTCCAGGTCCGAGATGCGCTTGCTGGCGGCGCCCACCGCCAGGTGCGCCAGCTCGGCACCACGGCTGATGCTGCCGCTGCGCACGACGAGGTTGAACAGCGACAGCGAGACGAGGTCGAGGCGGTGCAGGTTCACGGCGGCGGCGGTGGGAGCGGCGGCGGACGCGGCAGCGTAACCGCCGCCGGCGCGGCGCGGCCGGCCGGCCCCACCGCGTGATCACCCGATGGCAGGGCCGGGCCGGCCGGGTTCCACTCGCGCTTGTCGAAAGCCGATGCAAGGACCGCCATGAACCCCCCTCCCGTCGTCTCCTGCTCGTGGCCGCGCTGGCGCTGGCCGGCTGCGCCACGTCGCCACCGCCGGCCGAGGTGCTGGACCGGGCGCTCAAGGCCACCGGCGCCGACCGGCTGGACAGCCTGCGCTACGAAGCCGCCGGCACCGGCGCCACCTTCGGCCAGGCCTACACCGCCGGCGGCGCCTGGCCGCGCATCACCGTGCATGGCGTCACCCGCCACATCGACTACCGCGCCGCCGCCATGCGCGAGGAGATCATGCTCAGCCGGGCCGAGCCGCAGGGCGGCGGCGGCTACCCGCTGTCGGGCCAGCAGCGCAACGACCAGTACCTGTCGGGCGAGCTGGCCTGGAACCTGGCCGGCACCAACGTCACGCCCGGCGGCCGCTTCGTCGCCGAGCGCATCCACCAGCTCTGGGTGACGCCGCACGGCGCGCTCAAGGCGGCGCAGCGCCACGGCGCCACCGCCGCCCGCGGCGAGGACGGCGGCAGCGCCATCGCCTTCACCGTGCCGGGACGGCTGGCGGCCACGGTGCACGTCGGCGCCGACGGGCTGGTCCGCCGCATCGACTCCACCTTCCCCGACCCGGTGATGGGGGACACCCGCGCCGTCACCCGCTACGGCGACTGGCGCGACGCCGGCGGCGGCGTGCGTTTCCCGATGCGCATCGAGCAGAGCGTGGGCGGGCACCCCACGCTCGCGCTGGCGGTCACCGCCGTGCAGCCGAACGCGCCGGTGTCGCTGCCGGTGCCCGACGCCGCCCGCGACACCACCGAGCGCGTCACCGCCGACGTGGCCGCGCCCGGCGTCTGGTTCCTCGGCGGCGGCTCGCACAACAGCGTGCTGATCGAGCAGACCGACCACCTCATCCTGGTCGAGGCGCCGCTGGGCGACGCGCGCTCGCAGGCGGTGATCGACCGCGCCAAGGCGCTGGTGCCGAACAAGCCCATCCGCTGGCTGGTCAACAGCCACCCGCACTTCGACCATGCCGGCGGGCTGCGCACCGCGGTGGCCGAGGGCGCCACCATCGTCACCCACCAGGCCAACGTGCCGTGGCTGGAGCGGCTGTTCGCGCAGCCCAACAGCGTGCGGCCCGACGCAATGGCGCGCGCCGGCAAGCCGCCGCGCCTGCGTGGCGTCGGCGACCGGGCCGACATCGGCGATGCGGCGCGGCCGGTGGAACTGCACCGCATCACCGGCGGGCCGCACCACGACGGCATGGTGATGGTCTGGCTGCCGCGCGAGCGGCTGCTGATCGAGGCCGACGCCTTCACCCCGCCGCCGCCCAACACGCCGCCGCCGGCCGTGCCCAACGCGAACAACGTCAACCTGGTCGAGAACATCGAGCGGCTGAAGCTGCCGGTGGACCGCATCCTGCCGCTGCACGGCCGGGTGGTGCCGCTGGCCGCGTTGTACGAGGCCACCGGCCGCACGCCGCCGCGCTGACGGCGGCCGCCCCGGCGCCGGCGTCACACCGCCGGCAGCCGGTCGATCAGCTTGTCCAGCGTCACCGGGTAGTCGCGCACGCGCACCCCGGTGGCGTGGTGGACGGCGTTGGCCACCGCGGCGGCGATGCCGCAGATGCCCAGCTCGCCCACGCCCTTGGCCTTCATCGGCGACGAGATGGGGTCGGTCTCGTCGAGGAAGATCACCTCCTGGTGCGGGATGTCGGCGTGCACCGGCACCTCGTAGCCGGCCAGGTCGTGGTTGACGAAGAACCCGTAGCCCTGGCGCTTGTCCACCGCCAGCTCCTCCATCAGCGCCGCGCCCACGCCCATGGTCATGGCGCCGATGACCTGGCTGCGCGCCGACTTGGGGTTGAGGATGCGGCCGGCCGCGCACACCGCCAGCATGCGGCGCACGCGCACCTCGCCGGTGTAGGCGTCCACGCCCACCTCGACGAAGTGGCTGCCGAAGGTGGCCTGCTGGTAGCGCTTGTCGAGGTCGCCGTACTCGATGCCGTCCTCGGCCGCCAGGCCGGTCAGGCCGGCCGCCTGCGACAGCGGCCGGCTGCGGCCGCCGTGGCGGACCTCGCCGTCGGCGAACGTCGCGTCGGCCGGCAGGCCGAGCCGCTGCGCCGCCGCCTCGCGCAGCTTCATGCAGGCGGCGTAGACGCCCGCGGTCGAGTTGTTGCCGCCCCACTGCCCGCCGGAACCGCAGGACGCGGGAAAGGCCGAATCGCCCAGCCGCACCTTCACCCGCTCCAGCGGCAGGCCCATCACCTCGGCCGCGGTCTGGGCGATGATGGTGTAGCTGCCGGTGCCGATGTCGGTCATGTCGGTCTCGACGGTGACCCCACCCTGCGGGTCCAGCCGCACCCGCGCCGCCGACTTGGTCACCAGGTTGTTGCGGAACGCCGCCGCCACGCCCTGCCCCACCCACCAGCGGCCCTCGCGCCGCTGCGCCGGCTTAGGCGCGCGCTGCGCCCAGCCGAAACGCTCGGCGCCCAGCCGCAGGCACTCGACCAGGCGGCGCTGCGAGAACGGCCGCGGCGGCTTCTCGGGGTCGACCTGGGTGTCGTTGAGGATCCGGAACTCCACCGGGTCCAGGCCCAGCTTCTCGGCCATCTCGTCGATGGCGACCTCCAGCGCCATCATGCCCGGCGCCTCGCCGGGGGCGCGCATGGCGTTGCCTTCGGGCAGGTCCAGCACCGCGAGCTTGGTGGACGTCATGCGGTTCGCGCCGGCATAGAGCAGCCGCGTCTGGTTGACCGCGGTCTCGGCCTGGCCTTCGGGCAGGTCGCCCGACCAGCTCTCGTGCGCGATGGCGGTGATGCGGCCGTCGCGTCCGGCGCCGATGCGGATGCGCTGCAGCGTGGCCGGCCGGTGGGTGGTGTTGTTGGCGATGAGCGGCCGCTGCAGCGCCACCTTCACCGGCCGCCGCGCGGCGCGCGCGCCCAGCGCCGCCAGCACCGCGTCGGCGCGCACGAAGAGCTTGCCGCCGAAACCGCCGCCGATGAAGGGCGACACCAGCCGCACCTTCTCCTTCGGCAGGCCGAGCGTCTTGGCCAGGTCGCCGACGCTCCAGTCGATCATCTGGTTGGAGGTCCACACCGTCAGCCGGTCGCCGCGCCAGGCGGCGAGGGTGGCGTGCGGCTCCATCATGGCGTGCGACTGGTCGGGCGTGGTGTAGGCCGCGTCGAGCTGCACCGGCGCCGCGGCGAAGGCGGCGTCGAAGTCGCCGACCTTGGTTTCCGACGGCCCGGCGAAGGGGGTGGGCTCGGGCGGCTGGGCGGCGGACTTCTCGGCGGCGAGGTCGAACCTGCCGGGCTGGCGCTCGTAGGCCACCTTCACCCGCTGCGCGGCGTCGCGCGCCTGCTCGAAGGTCGCCGCCACCACCAGCGCCACCGCCTGGTGGTAGTGCTGCACCTCGGGCCCGGCCAGCAGCCGGGCGGTGTTGTACTGGCCCTTGTCCAGCTTGCCGGCGTTGCGCGCGGTGACGATGGCGATCACGCCCGGCATGGCGCGCGCCTCGCGCAGGTCCATCGAGGCGATGCGGCCCTTGGCGATGCCGGCGCCGACGACGACGCCGTAGGCCGGCTTGCGCGCCACGTCGTGCCGCTCGTAGGCGTAGGGCGCCCGGCCGCTGGTCTTCAGCGGGCCGTCGATGCGGTCGACGGGCCGGCCCACGACCTTGAGCTGGTCGATCGGGTTGGTGGTGGCGGGGGTGTCGAACTTCATGTCAATGGCTCCGTCGAACATCGGGCGCATGCGACGCACGACGCGGTGGCTGATCCCCGTGGGGACAGGTCGCCGCAGGCGACCAGGGGCTGCGGTCATGCAGTCCGCGCCCGACCCGATCCGGGTTTCCAGTCGGGTTGGGTGCCGCCGCAGGGGCGGCCGCCAGACGGCCGGGGGTGGTCATGTCAGGCCCGCGCCTCGGCCAGCACCGCGGCCAGCGTGCGTTCGACCAGCGGCAGCTTGAAGGCGTTGTCGTGGCTGGGCCGGGCGCCGGCCATGAGCTGGGCGGCCATCGGCCGCGCGCCCTGGGGCAGCAGCGGCTCGGCGGCCTCGACCCGCCAGGGCTTGTGGGCGACGCCGCCCACCGCCACCCGCCCGCTGCCGTCGGGCTGCACGATGGCCGCCACCGACACCAGGGCGAAGGCGTAGGAGCTGCGGTCGCGCACCTTGCGGTAGAGCTGCCGCCCGCCCACCGGCCGCGGCAGGTTGACCGCGGTGATCAGCTCGTCGCGCTCCAGCACCGTCTCGACGTGCGGCGTGCTGCCGGGCAGGCGGTGGAAGTCGGCGATCGGGATGACGCGGGCGCGGCCGTCGGGGCGGATGGTCTCCACCGAGGCGTCGAGCACCCGCAGCGCCACCGCCATGTCGCTCGGGTGGGTGGCGATGCAGGCCTCGCTGCCGCCGATGACCGCCAGCTGCCGCGACACCCCGCCCTGCGCGCTGCAGCCGCTGCCCGGCTGGCGCTTGTTGCAGGGCTGCGCGGTGTCGTAGAAGTAGGCGCAGCGGGTGCGCTGCAGCAGGTTGCCGGCGGTGGTGGCGCGGTTGCGCAGCTGGCCCGACGCACCGGCCAGCAGGGCGCGCGACAGCACGCCGTAGTCGCGGCGCACCCGCTCGTCGGCCGCGAGGTCGGTGTTGCGCACCAGCGCGCCCACCTTCAGGCCGCCGTCGGGCATCGGCTCGATGCGGTCCAGCCCCAGGCCGTTGACGTCGACCAGGTGCGGCGGCGCCTCGATCTGCAGCTTCATCAGGTCGAGCAGGTTGGTGCCGCCGGCGATGAACTTGGCGCCCGGCGTGCGGGCGATCGCCGCGGCGGCGTCCGCCGGCAGCTTGGCCTTCTCGTAGGTGAAGGGCTTCATGGCTTCACCCCTGCCACCTCGCCCACCGCGTCGATGATGTTGCTGTAGGCGCCGCAGCGGCAGAGGTTGCCGCTGAGCCGCTCGCGCAGTTCGTCGGCCGACAGCAGCGGGCGCGCCGTCAGGTCGGCGGTGACGTGGCTGGGCACGCCGCGCTGCAGTTCGTCCAGCGCGCCGACCGCCGAGCAGACCTGACCCGGGGTGCAGTAGCCGCACTGGTAGCCGTCGTGCCGGACGAACGCCGCCTGCAGCGGGTGCAGCTTCTCGGGCGAGCCCAGGCCCTCGATGGTGGTGACCTGCGCGCCCTCGTGCATCACCGCCAGCGTCAGGCAGCTGTTGATGCGCCGTCCGTCGAGCAGCACCGTGCAGGCGCCGCACTGGCCGTGGTCGCAGCCCTTCTTCGTGCCGGTGAGCTGCAGGTGCTCGCGCAGCAGGTCGAGCAGGCTGGTGCGGTGGTCGACCGCCAGCGTTCGAGGCGTGCCGTTGACGGTGAGCGTGAGGGTGGCGGACGGCAGCTCGGGCGTGGCGGCGTGCGCCGCCGGCGCGGCGGTGCCGCCGACGACGGCGGTCGACGCGGCGCCGGCGATCAGCAGCTCGCGGCGCGACATCGCCGCGGCCTCGTGGAAATCGTCCATCGGCGGATCCTCGTGAAGGGCATAGACGTGCGGCGGCAGCCAACGTCGTGCCCGGGCCGGACCCGGGACGCCGACGGCGCCGGGTATGGTGCGGCGCATGGCCGACGCCCCGTTCTCGCTCCGTCGCATCGCCGTCTCCGCCTTCGGCCCGTCGCTGCTCTTCGGCATCGGCGAAGGCGCCATCCTCCCGGTGGTGCCCATCACCGCGCGCGAGCTCGGCGCCTCGGTGCCGGTGGCGGCGCTGGTGGCGATGCTCATCGGCCTGGGCGCGCTGGTCAGCAACATCCCCGCGTCGCTGGTCACGCTGCGCTGGGGGGAACGCTGGGCCATCGTCGTGGCCGGGGTCTGGTGCGCGCTCGGCATGGCGCTGTGCGCCCTCACCTCGGACCTGGCGCTGTTCGCCGTCGGCTGCTTCATGGTGGGCATGTCGCAGGCCACGTTCAACCTGGCGCGGCAGAGCTACCTCACCGAAGCCGTGCCGATCGGCTTTCGCGCCCGCGCGCTGTCGACGCTCGGCGGGGTGATGCGCATCGGCATGTTCATCGGCCCGTTCGCCGCCGCGGCGGCGATGCACCGCTTCGGCCTGCCGGCGGCCTACGCCGTCGGCGTGGTGGCGCTGCTCGCGGCCACGGCCGTCGCCGCCCGGCTGCCCGACCTGGTGCCCGAGTCGCAGCGCGTCGCGCCGGGCGAGGCGGCGGCCCCCCGGCCGACGCTGCGGTCCACCCTGCGCGATCACCGGCGCGTCTTCCTCACGCTCGGCCTCGGCGTGATGTTCATCAGCGCGGTGCGGGCGGCACGCCAGGTGGTCGTTCCGCTGTGGGCCGACCAGCTGGCCTTGGCGCCGTCGGTGGTGTCGCTGATCTACGGCGTCTCGGCCGGCCTGGACATGCTGGTCTTCTACCCCGCCGGCAAGGTCATGGACCGGCGCGGCCGGCTGTGGGTGGTGGTGCCGTCCATGCTCATCATGGGTGGCGGCCTGCTGCTGATGCCGCTGGCCCATTCGGCCGCCGGGCTGCTGCTGGTGGCCGCGGCCATCGGCTTCGGCAACGGCATCGGCTCGGGGGTGATCATGACGCTCGGTGCCGACCACTCGCCACGCCAGGGCCGGGCGCACTTCCTCGGCGTCTGGCGGCTGATGTCCGACATCGGTTCGTCCTGCGGCCCGGCGCTGCTGTCCTTCCTCACCGCCGCGCTGTCGCTGGGCGCGGGCATTGCTGCCACGGGCCTGCTGGCGCTGGCCGCGGCGGCGCAGCTGGGGTACTGGATACCGCGCAGCCGGCGCCGCCCCTGAGGGGATGGGCAGAATCCGCCCCCGTCGCGGCCGCTGCCGCCGCCCCCGCCGGCCCGGCCGGCGCCCGCCACCCGCACCAACCGCCCCCGGTGAAGCTCGACGTCCAGACGCTCTTCGTGGCGATGTTCGCCGCCTTCCTGCTCTTCGGCCTGACGCTGACCATGTCGCGCCGCTCGCTGCCCGACCGGCCCGAACTGGCCGCCTGGGCCACCGGCACCTGGTGCATGGTCGGTGCCTTCGTGCTGCTGGCGCTGCGGCTGGTCGGACCCGAATGGGTGTCGGTGATCGGCGGCAACGTGCTGATGTTCGTCGCCATCCACCTCAACGGCCGGGCGCTGCACCGCTTCGTCACCGGCGGGCCGCCGCCGCGCTGGCAGCTGCTCGCACCGGTGGCGGGCGCGGTGCTGATCACGCTGCTGCACACCCGGCCGGTGGCCGAGCGCACGGCGGTGGTGTCGGTGACGCTGGCGCTGCAGGGGCTGCCGATGGTGTGGGTGGCGCTGCGCGGCGGCCGCGCCGCCGAACCCTCCCTGCGCACCGTCGGCATCGCGGTGGCCCTCGGCGTGGTCGCGCTCGCGGCGCGGACGGTGCACGCCCTGTCGTCCCCGGCCGACTACGCCACCTTCTGGCAGACCAGCCTGGGCAACGGCGCCACCTACCTGGCCGGCTACCTGTTCCCGCTCGGCGCGGGCATCGGCTTCATCGTCGCCAACCTGGAACGCACCGCCGGCCAGCTGCGCGAGCAGGCCACCTACGACGGGCTGACCGGCTGCTTGCGGCGCAGCGTCTTCACCACGCTGCTGGAACAAGCCTGCCGGCGCGCCCGCCGCGACGGCCAGCCGCTGGCGCTGGTGCTGCTGGACATCGACCACTTCAAGGCCATCAACGACGGCCACGGCCACCAGGCCGGCGACCACGTGCTGCAGCGCTTCGCGCAGGCCGTGCGGGAACGCCTGCGCGCCTCCGACGTGCTGGGCCGGGTGGGCGGCGAGGAGTTCGCCGTGCTGCTGCCAGCCACCTCGGCGGACGGCGCCCGCCATGTCGCCGAGCAGCTGCGCCAGGCCGTGCAGGCGCTGGCCGTCGAGGTGGGCGCGTCGCGGCCGCTGGCGGTGACCGTGTCGGCCGGCGTCGCCCTGCTGGGTGCGACCGACGACGCGGCGGCGCTGTTCCAGTCCGCCGACGCCGCGCTGTACGAGGCCAAGCGCGCCGGGCGCAACCGGGTGCACGGGGCGGTCGCCGCCGCGACCCGTCCGTCCACGCCGCAGGCCGCCACACAGGAGCCCTGACCATGCAACGCCGCCACGCCAGCCTCGCCCTGCTGCTGCTCGTGCCGCCGCACCGCGCGGTCGCCGCGCTGTCCGAGGGCGACGCCAGCGCCGGCGTGCGCGCGGCGCTGGAGCGGGGCGCGGGCCTGGCGGTGGCACGGCTGGGCCGGCCCGACGGCTTCTTCGCCGACCCGCGGCTGCGCATCCCGCTGCCCGGACCGCTGGAGCAGGCGTCGGCGCTGCTGCGGCTGGCCGGCCAGCAGCAGAAGGTCGACGAGCTGGTGCTGGCGATGAACCGGGCGGCCGAAGCGGCGGTGCCGCAGGCCAGGCCGCTGCTGGTGAACGCGGTGAAGTCGATGAGCGTGGAGGACGCGCTGGCCGTCGTGCGCGGCGGCGACGACTCGGTGACCCGCTTCTTCGCGGGCAAGACCCGCGAGCCGCTGTTCGCCCAGTTGCTGCCGCTGGTCACCCGCGCCACCGAGAAGGTGGCACTGGCGCAGCGCTACAACGCGCTGGCCGAGCGGCTGGCACGCGCCGGCCTGGTCAGGCAGGACGAGGTGCAGCTCGAACGCCACGTCACCGCCAAGACGCTGGACGGCCTGTACCTGGCCATCGGCGAAGAGGAGCGCCGCATCCGCCAGGACCCGGTGGGCACCGGCAGCGCCATCCTCAAGAAGGTCTTCGGCGGCTGATGGAGCCCCCGGCCCCGGTGTACCGGGACCACCCCCGCGGGGGTGTTCAGCCGGCGTGGTCGGCCCGGCGCCGGCTGGACTTCGCCTGTTCAAAGCTGCTCGTGCAGCAGGTACAGCGTGCGGTCGAGCAGCCGGTGGCGCAGGCCGCGGCGCTGCCAGCGGTCGAGCTGCAGCTCTCGGCATTCGGCCTGGTCGCGCTCGAAGATGGCCATCAGCCGCTGCGCCAGCGCCGGGTCGAGCAGGCCCAGCGTGATCTCGTCGTTGATCTCGAACGAGCGGTCGTCGAAGTTGCTGGAGCCCACCGCGCACCAGCGGCCGTCGACGGTCATCACCTTCTGGTGCAGCAGGGTGTGCGGGTACTCGAAGATGCGCACGCCGCCGGCCAGCAGTTCGGCGAAGCGGTGGTGCGCCGCGTGCTGCACGATGGGCATGTCGGACGCTTCGGCCGCCGGCACCATCACCCGCACGTCGACGCCCCGCTTCACCGCGGCGCACAGCGCCCGCACCGCCTCGGTCTGCGGCAGGAAGTAGGGGTTCTGGATCCACAGCCGTTCGCGCGCGATGCACAGCACCATGTGGTGCAGGATCTTCACCGCCGGCGCGGCGCGCTCGGGCTTGGCCCGGGCGGCGTGGATGGGCACGTCGCCGGCGGGCGCCAGCACCGGGAACACGCCCTCGCCGACGAACAGCTCGCCGGTCTCGGCCACCCAGTTCTCGCTGAACGACGACTGCACCGAATGCACCGCCGGCCCGTGCAGCCGCAGCGCCAGGTCGTGGAAGCGCAGGCCGGGGCCGCCGTCGTGCAGCCAGTCGTCGACGATGCAGTGGCCGCCGACCAGCGCCACCCGGCCGTCGAACACCACCGCCTTGCGGTGGTTGCGCCGGTTGAGCACACCCAGGTTGCGCAGCCGCGCGGTGTGGTAGCGCACCACCTTGCAGCCGGCGTCGCGCATCTCGCGTTCGCTGGCCTCGCCCATGCCGCTGCAGCCGCGGTCGTCGAGCATCACCCGCACCACCAGGCCGTCGCGGGCCCGCTGCGCCAGCGCGGCCGCCAGCCGCCGGCCGACGCGGCCCTCCTTCCACAGGAAGGTCTCGAAGTGGATGGAGGTGCGGGCGCGCTCGATCTCCTCGAACAGCGCGTCGAAGAAAGCCTGGTTCTCCAGCAGTTCCACCCGGTTGCCGTCAAGAAGCGAGGCATGCGTCAGGCCGCTGAGCGAGGGCAGCAGCCGCTCCAGCGGGTCGCGGCAGTCGAGGGTGAGTTCGGGGTCGCGGTGGCGCTTGATCGACCAGATGACGATGCCCATCACCACGACCGCGAACGCCAGCACGGCCGCCAGCAGGGGCGAGGCCATCGAGTCCATGGCACCCACAGGCAAGGGCCGTACCCTTTGCCTGTGAGCAAACGTGGCGGTGGTCTCCGGCATCATCCGGCCGGCGCCACATCGTCCACTGCACCATGTCCGACCCCGAGATCCAGACCGTTTCCAGCCGAGAGGTCTACCGCAACCGCTGGATCTCGGTGCGCGAGGACCGCATCCGCCGCGCCGACGGCAGCGACGGGCTGTACAGCGTGGTCGACAAGAAGGACTTTGCCGTCATCGCCGCGGTGCAGGACGGGCGCGTCTGGCTGGTCGAGCAGTACCGCTACCCGGTGCGCGGCCGCTTCTGGGAGCTGCCGCAGGGCACCTGGGACCGCGACACGGTGGACCCCGAGGGGCTGGCCCGCGCCGAGCTGCGCGAGGAAACCGGCCTCGAGGCCGAGCACCTGCAGCACGCCGGCCGGCTGTGCCTGGCCTACGGCCTGACCCCGCAGGCCTACGACATCTTCCTGGCCACCGGCCTGACCGAGCACCCGCCGCAGCGCGAGCCGGAGGAGCAGGGCCTGATCGCCCGCGCCGTGCCGCTGGCCGAACTCGACGCGATGATGCGCGACGGCCGCCTGGTGGACGCCACCACCGTGGCCGTGATGGGGCTGCTGCGGCTGAAGGGCCTGCTCGCCGACTGAGCCCCGCCTGACCGCTTCTGCAGGAGAACCATCCATGGGCGACCCGCTCTTTCCCGGCTTCGCGGCCCGCGACATCGACGTCGGCGACGGCGTGCGGATCCACACCGTCACCGGCGGCGAGGGCCCCCCCGCTGCTGCTGCTGCACGGCTACCCGCAGACGCACGCCCTCTGGCACCGGGTCGCGCCCGCGCTGTCGCCGCATTTCCGCCTGGTGCTGTGCGACCTGCGCGGCTACGGCGACTCCTCCAAGCCGCCCGGCGGCGACGACCACGCGGCCTACAGCAAGCGCGCCATGGCCGCCGACGTGGCCGAGGTAATGCGGAAGCTCGGCCACGAGCGCTTCGCGGTGCTGGCCCACGACCGCGGCGCCCGGGTGGCGCACCGGCTGGCGATGGACCACGCGCCGCGCGTCAGCCGGCTGGTGCTGCTGGACATCGCGCCCACGCTGGCGATGTATGAGGGCACCCGCGAGGCCTTCGCCCGCGCCTACTGGCACTGGTTCTTCCTCATCCAGCCGGCGCCGCTGCCGGAGCGCGCCATCCAGGCCGACACCGCGGCCTGGCTGCGCGACACGATGGCCCGGCGCTTCCCCTCCGGCGTGCTGCCCTTCGACCCCCGCGCCTGGGCCGAGTACGAACGCTGCATCCAGCTGCCCGGCGCGGTGCACGCCATGTGTGAGGACTACCGGGCCTCGGCCGGCATCGACCTGGCGCACGACCGTGCCGACCGCGAGGCGCAGCGGCGGCTGGCGGCGCCGCTGCTGGTGCTGTGGGGGCGCCAGGGCGTCATCGAGCGCTGCTTCGACCCGCTGGCCGAATGGCGCGCGGTGGCCGACGACGTGCGGGGCACCGGGCTGCCCTGCGGCCACTACCTGGCGGAGGAAGCGCCCGAGGACCTGCTGTGCGAAGCGCTGCCCTTCCTGCGGGCCGGCTGATGCAGGGAGATTGGGAACAGCGGTGGTGGTGGGCCGAGCAGAACGCCGGCTTCGGCGTCTGGGACCTCGACGTGCCGGGCAACGTCGTGCACTACTCGCCGCAATGGAAGGCGCTGCTGGGCTACCCGGCCACCGAGGGCGCCGAGCCCACCAGCCTGTGGCGCGGCCGGGTCCACCCCGACGACCTGGGGCCGATGCTGCAGGCGCTGACCTCCTTGCTCGAAGGCGGCCGGTCGGACTACGAGACCGAGTTCCGCCTGCGCGGCGCCGACGGCGGCTACCGCTGGGTGCTGTCGCGTGGGCGGGTGGTGCAGCGCGACGGCGAGGGCCGGGCGCTGCGCGCCATCGGCACGCTGACCGAGCTGACCGGCCGCCGCGAGGCGGAGCAGCGGCGGCTGCTCGCGCAGCAGCAGGTGGCCACCGAACGCGCGGTCGGGCGGTTGATGGGGCTGATGCACCACGGCCTGCGCACCCCGCTCAACGCGGTGCTCGGTTTCGCCCAGCTGATGCAGCAGCCGGGCCGGGTCGACCCGGCCGACCACCGCCGCTATGCGGCGCAGATCGAACGCGCCGGCTGGCATCTGCTGCAGATGGTCGACGACCTGCTCGACCTGGCAGGGCTGGAGCGCGGCGCCCAGCTGCGGCTGCAGCCGCTCGCGCTCGAGCGCGCGCTGCGGGAGGCGGCGGATCCGGTGCGGCGGCTGGCCGATGAACAGGCGGTGACGCTGCTCGCCGATCCGGTGCCGGCCGATGCCCAGGTGCTGGCCGACCCCGAGGCCCTGCGCCGGGTGCTGGGCCACCTGCTGCGCAACGCCGTGCAGCACCACCGTCGCGGCGGCCAGGTGCGGCTGTCGACCGAAGCGGCCGAGGGCGGCTGGCATGTGGTGGTCGCCGACGACGGTCGGGGCATCGCCCCCGAACGGTTGGCACGGGTGTTCGCGCCGCTGCACGGCAGCGCCGAACCCGAGCACCCGAGCGGCGGCCTCGGCCTCGGCCTGCCGCTCAGCCGCGCGTTGGCCGAGGCCATGGGCGGTCGTCTGGCGGTGCTCTCCGCGCCGGGACGGGGCACCGAGGTTCGGCTGCACCTGCCCACCCCCTGAACGGCCGGCGCCGGGGGGTGCACCCGGCGGGCGTGGCATGCTGCGCCCCCCATGCTGTGGCTGCTCATCCTCGTCGCCGGCCTGTGGGCCGGTCTGCAGAACGCGCTGGCCGGCGGCGGCTCCTTCGTCACCCTGCCGGCGCTGATCGTGGCCGGCCTGTCGCCGCTGGCGGCCAACATCACCTCCACCGTGGCGCTGTTCCCGGGCCAGGTGACCGCCGGCTGGGCCGGGCGCCGGCTGGTCACCGGCACGCCGTCGCTGTCCTTCCGCGCCCTGCTGCTGATCAGCCTGGCCGGCGGCGTGGTCGGCGGGCTGCTGCTGCTGAACACGCCGTCGCGGGTGTTCGCGCGGCTGGTGCCCTGGCTGGTGCTGTTCGCCACGGTGGTCTTCGCCTGGGGCAGCTTCCGGCGCAGGCCCGCCGGCGAGGTCGCCGCCCCGCGCCTGGGGGCCTGGGGCGCGGGCGCGGCGCAGTTCTGCATTGCCATCTACGGCGGTTACTTCGGCGGCGGCATCGGCTTCCTGATGCTGGCGGCGCTGACGCTGGCCGGCCTGGCCACCCGACATGCCGGGGCGACGAAGAACGTGCTGGCGGCGGTGATGAACGCCTCGGCGGTGGCGCTGTTCGTCTTCTCGCCGGAGGTGCACTGGCGCGAGGCGCTGGTGCTCGGTGCCGGCGCGATGGCCGGCGGCCTGGCCGGCAGCTGGGTGCTGCAGCGGGTCAACGAGCGGTGGCTGCGCGGCGCGATCGTGCTGATCGGCGTGGCGCTGACGGTGGGCCTGTTCGTGCGTCCGGTCTAGGCCGGCGGCGTGCCGCCGGCATCGGACGTCTCGGCGGCCGGGTGCACGCTGGCGTGGCGCTCGAGCAGCGCGTACAGCACCAGTCCCCAGCCCAGCGGCAGCAGGTAGTACAGCGCGCGGTAGGCCAGCACCGCGCCCATCACCCGGCCCTGGCCGAGGGTGCCGGACAGCAGGCCGAGGTAGACCGCCTCCAGCACGCCGAGGCCGGCCGGGATCGGCGTCACCACGCCCACCACCGCTGCGGCCATGAGCACCCCGAGGGCGGTGCCATAGCCCACCTTGTCGCCCAGCAGCAGCGACATGGCCAGGCCCATCAGCGCCCAGTTCGCCGCCGACAACGCCATCTGCAGCATGGCGGTGCGCGCCGACGGCAGGCGCAGCGGCCGGCCGCGCAGCCGCCAGCTGCGCCCCTGGCAGGCACGGCAGGCCACCAGGTACGCCGCAGCGAGCCCCAGCATGGCCGCGCCGAGCAGCCGGAAGCCGTGCTCGCCGATGCGCGCCTGCTGCGGCGGCTCGATCACGCCCGCGGCGAACAACGCGCCGGCCAGCACGCCGTAGCCCAGCCAGTTGGTCGCCATGCTCATGCCGACCACCTGCGCCACGGTGGCCTCGTCGAGCCCGGCGCGTGCGTACAGGCGCGCCCTGAGGGCGACCCCGCCAACCAGCGAGCCGAGGTTCAGGTTGAAGGCATAACTGGCCACCGCGATGGCCCAGGTGCGCCACACCGGCAGGCCATGGCGGGTGTGGCGACGGCCCAGCAGGTCGAAGCTGCCGTACAGCGCATGGCTGGCCACCGACAACCCGAGCACCGCCGCCAGCACCGGCAGCGGGGTGCGCTGGAGCGACTGCCAGGCGCCCGACCAGTCCACCTTGTGGGCGTGCGACACCAGCAGGCCGAACACCAGCACGCCGAGGGCCGGCACCGCCCAGCGGCGGATGCGCGGCCACCAGGCCGCCCGCCAGGAGGAGGGGCCGACCGCGGCGTGACCGGCCGCGGCATCGGGCGAGGGGGCGGTGTGGCCGCGGCTGATCGTCATCGAGCGATGGTCGACGCCCGCCGCCCGGCTGCACAGCCCGCACGGCGCCCGTCGGCTGTCAGCCCTCCCCTACCCCGGTGGCGTGGGTCAGCCGCCACCGACACGGCGTCGCGGCGCCGGCCGGCCGACGGCGCGCGCCACGGTCCCTACAGTGGCCTCATCCGGTGCAACGTGAGCACCGTCCCGTGGCCCGTGGGTCACGCCAACGATTGGGGAGTGACCATGAACCGACTGCTTCGCCTGACACCGATCGCCGTGCTGCTGGCCGCCGCCACCGGCGCGTCGTTCGCCCAGTCGACCGACCTGAACAGCAGCGCCCGCAAGGAGCGCATCAACTCGGCCTACGACAGCTACCGCAGCGGCGGCAGCGGCGTGGCCAACACCAGCTCGCGCAGCGGCACGCAGGGCGGCCAGGCGTCGACCTCCAACCGCTCCATCCTCACGCCCGAGAAGGACGACACCCGGGTGACGGCCGGCGCCAAGCGCGCCGGCACCGCGGTCAAGGAAGGCGCACAGACCGCCGGCGGCGTGGTGAAGCGCGGCGCCCAACGCACCGGCAACGCGGTGAGCAACGCGGCCGCGAAGGCCGACAGCGCCATCCGCAGCAAGGTGGGCGACGGCCCGTCCAGCCCGCCGGCGCGCCAGACCAACAACCCGTCGCCGGGCTGATCGACCGCGCAGGTCGAGCCGACGCATCGAGCCCCGGGGGCCCAGCCCCCGCAGCGGCCCCCTCGTTCAGGGATGAGCGTCGGGGCCGCTGCCTTGGGGCAGACCGCTACAGGGGCAGCAGCGCCGCCGCCTTCACCCGCTCCAGCACGAAGCTGGTCTTGCAATCCTGCACGCTGGGGTGCTTGAGCAGCGTGTCCATGACGAAGCGCGAGTAGTGCGCCATGTCGGCCACCATCACGCGCAGCAGGTAGTCCATCTCGCCGGTGAGCGACACGCACTCCACCACCTCCGGCCAGGCCTGCACCGCCGCGCTGAACAGGTCCATCGGCCGGCGCTTGTCGATGCGCTCGTGCTTCTCGGTGCGCACGGTGATGAACGCCGTCAGGCCCAGGCCCACCCGCTCGGCGCTGAGCCGCGCCGCATAACCGGCGATGACACCGGTCTCCTCCAGCCGCTTGACCCGGCGCAGGGCGGCCGAGGCCGACAGGCCGACGCGTTCGGCCAGGGTGTCGTAGGTCATGCGGCCGTCGTTCTGCAGCGCATCAAGGATGCGCCGATCCACTGCATCCAGTCTGACTTCCTGTGCCATGCGGGTTATTTTGCAGGATCCATGCGTCCGCTGGTCGTTTCGCGCCGAATCAGCAGGAAAACTGCGCCGCCCGCGGCCTACAGTGGCTGCAGACCGCAACGCCATGTCGACCGCCACGCCCACCGCCCCCAACGTCGCCATCGGCGCCCCTCGGCCACCGGTCGGTGCGGCTGCGGACTGGACCGTCGACCAGCGCTGGGCCGACCACTCGCCACAGGAACACGCGGTGTGGTCGACGCTCTTTCGCCGACAGGCGGCGCTGCTGCCCGGCCGCGCCTGTCGGGCCTTCCTGCAGGGCCTGGACACGCTGCCCCTGTCGCACGACCGCATCCCCGATTTCCGCCGCCTGTCCGACACGCTGATGAAACGCACCGGCTGGCAGGTGGTCGCCGTGCCCGGCCTGGTGCCGGACGCGGTGTTCTTCGACCACCTGGCGCACCGGCGCTTCCCGGCGGGCCGCTTCATCCGCGGCGCCGACTCGCTGGACTACCTGCAGGAGCCCGACGTCTTCCACGACGTGTTCGGCCACGTGCCGCTGCTGCTCAACCCGGTGATGGCCGACTACATGCAGGCCTACGGCGAAGGCGGTCTGCGGGCGCAGGCGCTGGGCAAGCTCGACCAACTGGCGCGGCTGTACTGGTACACGGTGGAATTCGGCCTGCTGCGAGAGGACGGCGCGCTGCGCCTCTACGGCGCGGGCATCGCCTCGTCCTACGCCGAAAGCCGCTTCGCGCTGGACAGCGCGTCGCCGCACCGCCTGCGCTTCGACCTCGAACGGGTGATGCGCACCCGCTACCGCATCGACGACTTCCAGGAAGCCTACTTCGTGCTCGACGGGCTGGACGAGCTGCTGGCGCTGGCCCGCATCGACTTCGCGCCGCTGTACCGCCGGCTCGACCATGGGCCCGAGCACGACCCCGGCCAGCTGCTCGACAGCGACACCGTCCTGCACCGCGGGGACGGCTCCCACCACCACCCTGCCCGCCCTGCCTCGCACTGACATCAGGAGACCCTGCATGCCCGACCTGTTCGACAACCCCATGGGCCTGGACGGCTTCGAGTTCGTCGAGTTCGCCTCGCCGGTAGCGGGCCTGCTCGAACCCGTGCTGGAGAAGCTGGGCTTCAGCCTCGTCGCCCGCCACCGGTCGAAGGACGTGCTGCTGTACCGCCAGGGCGGCATCAACTTCATCGTCAACCGCGAGCCGAAGAGCATCGCGTCGTACTTCGCCGCCGAGCACGGCCCCTCGGCCTGCGGCCTCGCCTTCCGGGTGAAGGACGCGCACAAGGCCTATGCCCGCGCGCTGCAGCTGGGCGCGCAGCCCATCGACATCCCCACCGGGCCGATGGAGCTGCGCCTGCCGGCCATCAAGGGCATCGGCGGCGCGCCGCTGTACCTGATCGACCGCTACGAGGATGGACGCTCCATCTACGACATCGACTTCGAATGGCTCGACGGCGTGGACCGCCGGCCGGTGGGCCACGGCTTCCTGGAGGTCGACCACCTCACGCACAACGTCTACCGCGGCCGCATGGGCTACTGGGCCGACTTCTATTCGAAGCTCTTCAACTTCCGCGAGATCCGCTACTTCGACATCGAGGGCGAGTACACCGGCCTGACCAGCAAGGCCATGACCGCGCCCGACGGCCGCGTCCGCATCCCGTTGAACGAGGAATCGAAGAAGGGCTCCGGCCAGATCGAGGAATTCTTGATGCAGTTCAACGGCGAGGGCATCCAGCACATCGCGCTGCGGACCGACGACATCCTGAAGAGCGTGGACGCGCTGCAGCTGGCCGGCATCCCGGTGATGTCCGCGCCCAACGACATCTACTACGAGATGCTGGCCGAACGCCTGCCGGGCCATGGCGAGGACGTCGGCGCGCTGCAGGCGCGCGGCATCCTGATGGACGGCACGACGGCGGAAGGATCGAAGCGGCTGCTGCTGCAGATCTTCTCGCAGCCGCTGTTCGGCCCGGTGTTCTTCGAGTTCATCCAGCGCAAGGGCGACGACGGCTTCGGCGAGGGCAACTTCAAGGCGCTGTTCCAGAGCATGGAGCGCGACCAGATCCGCCGCGGGGTGCTGGAGACGGCCTGACCTCCGCAAAGGCCGTGTTACGGTTCGTTCCATTGACCGGAACGGATCCCATGGCCTCGATCGCACCCCCTCGCCCCGCCTCCCACGCCATCTTCGCGGCCCGGCCGTCGACGAGCCGTCGGGTGCGCGGGTGAAGGGCGCCGGTCGCCAGAAGCTGCTGTTCGCCGGCACCATCTTCAGCAGTGCCTTCCTGCTGTTCCTGGTCCAGCCGCTCATCGCCAAGCAGATCCTGCCCTGGTTCGGCGGTTCGGCCGCCGTGTGGTCCATCTGCATGGTGTTCTTCCAGGTGGTGCTGCTGGGCGGGTACGGCTATGCGGACTGGGTGACGCGCCGCCTGTCGCCGCGCGGGCAGTCGCGGCTGCACCTGCTGCTGCTGGCCGCCAGCCTGGCCTTCCTGCCCATCGTCGCGGGCACGCAGTGGAAGCCCGCCGGCGACGAGGACCCGACGCTGTGGATCCTGGGCCTGCTGCTGGCCACCATCGGCCTGCCCTACTTCCTGCTGTCGACCACGGGGCCGCTGGTGCAGTCGTGGCTGGCGCGGGCGCCATGGGGCTCGCAGGTGTACCGCTACTTCTCGCTGTCCAACGGGGCGTCGCTGGCCTCGCTGCTGGCCTACCCGGTGCTGATCGAGCCGCACAGCACCCTGCTGCAGCAGGCCTGGGGCTGGTCGATCGGCTACGCGGTGTTCGCGGTGTTGTGCGCCGGGACGACGCTGTACGCCGCGCGGCTGGCGGCCAGCTCGCCGGCCCTCGCCGACGCCGCCGCCCAGGCCGTCGAGCCCGAGGTCGGCCCGCCGCCCGGACTCGCCGACCACCTGCTGTGGCTGGCCCTGCCGGCGCTCGGCTCCTGGCTGCTGCTGGCGGTCACCAACCACATCACGCAGAACGTCGCCGCCATTCCCTTCCTCTGGGTGCTGCCGCTGTCGGTGTACCTGCTGTCCTTCGTGCTCACCTTCGAGAGCGACCGCTGGTACCGCCGCCGCCTGGTGCTGCCGCTGGCCGGCGCGCTGCTGCTGGGCTGCGCGGTCGGCCTGCAGTCGCACCTCGGCTCGCGGCTGCAGACCGCGCTGCCGCTGTACGTGGGCGGGCTGTTCGTGCTGTGCCTGTTCCTGCACGGCGAGATGGCGCGGCGCCGGCCGGGCCCGCGCCACCTCACCCGCTTCTACCTGATGCTGTCGCTGGGCGGCGCACTGGGCGGCATCGCGGTCGGCCTGGTCGCGCCTCAGGTGCTGCCGGCCTACTACGAGCTCGGCATCGGCCTGGTGCTCACGGCCGCCGCCGGCGCCTGGGTGCTGCGCGGCCGGCGCTGGGGGGTGGCGCTGTCCCTGCTGCTGGCGCTGGCCTGCGCCGGCTTCCTGGCGCTGCAGGTGCAGGACGACCTGCGCGACGCACGGCACCTGAGCCGGAACTTCTACGGCACGCTCATCACCGCCGACGTGCAGCGCGACGACGCGCGCGACAACGTGCGCGTCATGTTCCACGGCTCGGTCAAGCACGGCGAGCAACTGCTGGCCGCCGACCGCCGCCGCGAACCGACCGCCTACTACGGCGAGACCTCCGGCATCGGCCGCGCCCTCGCCGCCGCGCCCGACGGGCCGCGCCGCATCGGCGTGATCGGCCTGGGCACCGGCACGCTGGCCGCCTACGGCCGGGCAGGCGACGTGATCCGGCTGTACGAGATCAACCCCGAGGTCTTCGACCTGGCGGCGCGCGAGTTCAGCTTCGTCGGCGACAGCCGCGCACGCATCGAGAACGTGCTCGGCGACGCCCGCCTGGCGCTCGAGCGCGAGGCGCCGCAGCGGTTCGACGTGCTGGCCATCGACGCCTTCTCCGGCGACTCGGTGCCGGTGCACCTGATCACGGTGCAGGCGATGGACGTCTACCTGCGGCACCTGAAGCCCGGCGGCGTGATCGCCTTCCACGTCACCAACCGCTTCCTGGCGCTGCCGCCGGTGGTGCAGCAGGTCGCGCAGGCGCGCGGCCTGCACGCGGTGCTGGTCCACGACGAGGGCGAGCGCGCCCACCTGCGCGCCACCGACTGGGTGCTGGTGGCCCGCGAGGCGGCCACGCTGGACCGGCCGGGGATCCGCGAGGCGTCCGTGCCGTTCCCGGCCATCCCCGGCCTGCGGCCCTGGACCGACGACTTCAACAACCTCTTCGGCGTGCTGAAGTAGCGCGCACCGGTGCCGTATCGGTCGGCCCGCTGACACAGCGCAGGCGCACACCCGGCCCGCCGTACCTGGGCACGGGAGGACCGCACGCCTAAGGTGGCGACATGACCACCCTGCCCCTCCCCTCCACGCTGGCCGCGGCCGGCGACCGCCCGGCGGCGATCGGCCGCTGGTCCCCCACCGCCCTCTGGCAGCGCTGGCAGCGCCGCCGGCCACCGGGCACCGACGAGCGCTACCTCGCGCAGGCCGCCGACCTGGCCGAGCTGGAACGCCGCCAGCGCGCGCTGGAGCGCGACGGCCTGCCGGCCCGCTGGCCGACCTGAACCGGGCTGCGGCCGCCGACAATCCGCCGAGCCTGAACCCGCCCGGACGAGGAGCCTCGCCATGTTCTCGCTGGACCGCCAGTCCGCCCAGCCGCTGGCCGACCAGATCGTGCAGCGCCTGCGCGAGCTGATCGGCCGCGGCCAGCTCGCGCCGGGCAGCCGGCTGCCCTCGATCCGCAGGCTCGCGACCCAGCTGCAGGTGGCGCCCAACACCGTGGTCGCCGCCTACGACCGCCTGGCCGCCGACGGCCTGCTGCTGTCGCGCGGCGGCACCGGCTGCTACGTCGGCGAAGGGCCGCAGCCGCAGGCCGATTCGCCACCGCTGGAGGCGGCGGACCTGGAAGACCCGCTGTGGCTGGCGCAGCAGGCGCACGACCTGCGCGCCGGCGTGCTGCAGGCCAGCAGCGGCTCGGTGCCCGCGGCCTGGCTGGAGGACGGCGTGCCGCTGGCCGTGCTGCAGCGCGCCTTCTCGCGCGACGCCGCGCCGGCGGCGATGCGCTGTCCGCCGCAGGGGCTGCCGGCGCTGCGCGAGCGGCTGGCGCTGCTGCTGCGCGGGCAGGGCATCCCGGTCGACGCCGGGCGGCTGCTCACCGTCAACGGCGGCACGCAGGCCATCGACCTCCTCTGCCGCGCCTTCCTCAAGCCGGGCGACGCGGTCATCGCCGAGGACCCCGGCTACTTCCTGCTCTTCGGCCGGCTGCGCCAGGCCGGCGTGCGGGTGCTGCCGGTGGAACGCCGGCCCGACGGCGTCGACCTGGCCCAGTTCGAGGCCGCCTGCGTGCAGCACCGGCCCAAGCTGGCGTTCCTGCAGCCGGTGCTGCACAACCCCACCGGCTGGGGCAGCAGCCCGGCCAACCTGCACCGGGTGCTGGGCATCGCCGCCGACCACGGGGTGCTCATCGCCGAGGACGACGCCTACGGCCACCTGCAGGCCGGCGAGCCGGTGCGGCTGTCGCAGCTGGCCGGGCTGCAGGGCGTCATCCACTACGCCAGCTTCTGCAAGGTGCTCAGCCCCGCGCTGCGGCTGGGCTACGTGGCGGCCGAGCCGCCGCTGCTGAAGGCCCTGCTGCGCGAGAAGATCTACGCCGTGCTGAGCACGCCGGCGCTGACCGAGCTGGTGCTGCTGGAGCTGCTGTCCACCGGGCGCTTCCACAAGCACCTGGAACGCCTGCGCCAGCGGGTGGCGCGGGCCCGCCAGGTGGCGGCGAAGCAGTTGACGAGCGCCGGCATCGGCCTGCCGCGCATGGCCGACAGCGGCCTCTTCCTCTGGGGCGCGGTGCCGCCGGGCATCGCGATGACGGCGCTGGTGGAGCAGGCCTGGCAGGAGGGCATCGTGCTGGCCAGCGGCCGCCACTTCCGCGCCGACGCGCAGACCGAGGACCGCCACATCCGCTTCAACGTGAGCTGGAGCCAGCAGCAGCGGCTGGTCGACTTCCTGCGCCCGCGCCTGCAGGCCGGGCTCGCCGCGCACCCCTGAGCGGCGGCACGGGCATTGCCCGGGCGGACCGATGACGACCCACCGGGGAGGCCCTGGCCGGTGCCGCACCGGCGTCGCTGGGCTAAGCTCGCCGCGCCCTCGCGGGGTCTGCCCGCGGACCCTGCATGAACGACCACGAAGAACGACTGATCCGCGACCGCCGGCTGCGCGCGCTCGCCGACCTCAACGCCACCGTCATCTGGATCGCGGACGCCGACGGGCGGGTCCACCAGTCGCTGCCGTCGTGGGAGAGCTTCACCGGCCAGGCCTTCGAGGCCCACCGCGGCAGCGGCTGGCTCGCCGCGGTGCACGCCGACGACCGCGAGCGGGCGCGCGCCACCTGGGCCGCGGCGGTGCGCGACCGGCAGGCGCTGTCCATGCGCTACCGGCTGCGCCGCCGCGACGGCGAGTACCGCGAGATGCAGGTGGAGGGCCACCCGGTGCAGGAAGACGGGGCGGTGGTCGAGTGGGTCGGCATCGCGGTCGACGTCACCGAGCGCCTGCGCACCGAGGCCGCCCTGCGCACCAGCGAGGCACGGCTGCGCTTCCTCGACCGTCTGGGGCAGGCGACGCGCACGCTGGTCGACGCCGACGAGGTCATGGCCGCCACCACCCGGCTGCTGGGCGAGCACCTGCGCACCACCCGCTGCGCCTATGCCGACGTGGAGATCGACAACGACCGCTTCACCATCCGCGCCGACTGGTCGGTGCCCGGCGTGCCGTCCAGCCGCGGCCACTACTCGCTGGACCTGTTCGGCCCGCTGGCGGCGGGCAGCCTGCGGCAGGGCCGGTCGGTGGCGGTCAACGACGTCGACGCCGAACTCGGCGAGGAGGGCGGCGCGCGCATGTTCAACGCCATCGGCATCAAGGCCGTGGTGTGCGCCGCGCTGGTCAAGGGCCAGCGGCTGGTGGCGCTGATGGCGGTGCACCAGGACACGCCGCGGCGCTGGACCGCCGACGAGCTGGCGCTGATCGAGGACGTGGTCGAGCGCTGCTGGGTGCACATCGAGCGCGTGCGCGACGCCGCCATGCTGCGCGAGCAGGACCGCCGCAAGGACGACTTCATCGCCACGCTGGCGCACGAGCTGCGCAACCCGCTGGCCCCGGTGAAGTACGCGGTCGCGCTGATGCGCAAGCCCAACCTCGACGCGGCGCGGCTGGCGCAGTCGCGCGACATCATCGACCGCCAGGTCAGCCAGATGGCGCGGCTGATCGACGACCTGCTCGACGTCTCGCGCATCAACCGCGGGCTGGTCGAGCTGCAGCGGCGGCCGCAGGCGCTGCAGCCCCTGCTGCGCCAGGCCGCCGAGGCCGCACGGCCGGAGATGGAGGCGGCGCACCACCACTTCGCGATCGACCTGCCCGACGCGCCGCTGTGGCTGGACGTCGACGGCGCCCGGCTGGTGCAGGTGGTGGGCAACCTGCTGACCAACGCCGCCAAGTACACGCCGGACGGCGGCCACGTCCGCCTGGCGGCGCGGGCCGACGGCGAGGACGCGGTGGTGGAGGTCGCGGACGATGGCCTCGGCCTGCCGCCGGCGGGCCTGGGCCGCCTGTTCCAGCCCTTCACGCAGCTCGACCACACCGTCGGCCGCGGCAAGGGCGGCCTGGGCATCGGGCTGTCGCTGGTGCGGTCGCTGGTCGAGCTGCACGGCGGCCGGGTCGGCGCCGCCAGCCCCGGCGTCGGCCAGGGCAGCACCTTCACCGTGCGGCTGCCGCTGCTGGCCGAGGCGGCGGCGGCCGACGACGCGCCGACGGCCTCGATGGCGATGCCGCTGGACGGCGCGCCCACCGGCCTGCGCGTGCTGGTGGTGGAGGACAACGTCGACGGCCGCCGGTCGCTGGTGTCGCTGCTGGAGCAGGCCGGCCACGAGACGGCCGCCGCCGGGGACGGCGACACCGCGCTGACGCTGGCGCGCAGCTTCGGCCCGCAGGTGGTGCTGCTCGACCTCGGGCTGCCCGGCATCGACGGCCTGACGGTCGCCCGCGCGCTGCGCCGCGACCCGCCGGCCCCGCTGCGCGCGTTGATCGCGCTCACCGGCTGGGGCACGGCCCGCGACCGCGCCCGCACCACCGAGGCCGGCTTCGATGCCCACCTGACCAAGCCGGTCGAACCCAAGCTGCTGCTGCGCCTGCTCGGCGACGTGGCGGCCGCCGCCACGTGAGCGGGCACCGGCGCACGCTCGTCGCGGTGGGCGCCGCGCTCGGCCTGGCGGCCGTGGCGGTGTGGACGCTGCGACCGGCACCCGGCGCCGGCCCCCGGCTGCGGCCCGACGACGCGGCGCTGGTCGAGCGCGGCCGGCAGGTCTACGCCCAGCACTGCGCCGCCTGCCATGGCGCGCGGCTGGAAGGCCAGGCCGACTGGCGCAGCCGCGGCGCCGACGGCCTGCTGCCGGCGCCGCCGCACGACGCCAGCGGCCACACCTGGCACCACCCGGACGCCCAGCTGATCGCCATCACCAAGCTCGGCGTGGCCAAGGCCGCCGGGTTGTCCGATTACCGCTCGGCCATGCCGGCCTACGAGGGCGTGCTCGGCGACGAGGACATCGTCGCCGTGCTGTCGTTCATCAAGGCGCAGTGGCCGCCGGCCATCCGCGCCAAGCACGACGAGGTGAACGCCGCGGCGCGGTGACGCCGCGGCGCCGCCTCAGTGGCTGCCCGGCGCGGCGGCGGCCTTCAGCCGCGCGCGCTTGGCCTTGGAGCGCAGGTTCAGCGCCTCCACCGCCAGCGAGAAGGCCATGGCGCTGTAGATGTAGCCCTTGGGGATGTGCACGTCGAAGGCCTCGGCGGTCAGCGCCATGCCGACCATCACCAGGAAGGCCAGCGCCAGCACCTTGACCGACGGATGCGCCTCGACGAACTCGCCGATCGGCCGCGCGGCCAGCAGCATGACGCCCACCGCGACGATCACCGCGGCGACCATCACCGGGATCTGGTCGACCATGCCGACGGCGGTGATGACCGAGTCGAGCGAGAACACGATGTCGATGATGCCGATCTGCGCGATCACGCCCCAGAAGGCGTTGCGGCCGGCCTTGGCCGCGGCCGCGCCGGCGGCCTCGCCATGGGCGTGGGCCTCGGGCGACTCCACCTCCTTGAAGATCTCGTGCGAGGCCTTGTAGAGCAGGAACACGCCCCCGAGCAGCAGCACCAGGTCGCGCCCGCTGATGCCCTGGCCGGCGACGCTGAACAGGTCGGCGGTCAGCCCCATCACCCAGCTCAGCGACAGCAGCAGCGCCAGCCGCGAGATCAGCGCGAAGCCCAGGCCCAGGCGCCGGGCGCTCTGCCGCTGCTCCGGCGGCAGGCGGCCGACCAGGATGGAGATGAAGATGATGTTGTCGATGCCCAGGACGATCTCCAGGGCCGTCAGCATCGCGAAGGCGATCCAGGTGTTGGGGTCGAGCAGGATTTCCATGGACGCAGCAGCGGTTGTTGTTGGTGGACGCGATTAGAACCGCGTTGCGTGGAAGGTTTCTTCCGGTTCGAGCCGCCTCGCACCGACCGCGCCGCGACCACGGTCCACGGCGCGCTGACGGGCTCGACGCGCGACCGCGCCACCCCCCGATCGCCGAGACCCGGCACACGGCGATTGGCGACCCGGGGCCGCTGGCGGGGGACGACGGACATGGCAGCGACCGCCGGCAAATTGCGGGCCGATGGCGCCGGCCGGCCGGCGCGGCCGACGGCGCCGGGTACGCCGACTGCCGCGCAGCGCTGCCGCCACACGCCCGCCACGACGCCCGCCGATGTCGCTTCGCCAACCGGCCATTCCCTCCCCCGACGACGGCGCGCAGCCGCCGGACGGTGGCCTGGACGCGGTGTGGCAGGCGGTGGTCGAGGGTGCGGCGGCCGCCGTCTTCGTCAAGGACCGCGAGGGCCGCTACCGCTGGGTCAACCGCCAGCTGGAGCTGCTGACCGGCCGGCCCCGCCAGGCGCTGATCGGCCGCCGCGACGACGAGGTCTTCGCGCCGGCGGTCGCCGCCAGGCTGCGGGCCCACGACCACCAGGTCTGGGCCACCGGCCTGCCGCACCGCGTGGACGAGCCCCTCCCGCTGGACGCCGTGGTGCGCCAGTACCGGTTGGAGAGGTTCCTGCTGCGCGACGCCGGCGGCCGCCCCTGTGCGCTGTGCGGCATCGCGATGGACGTCAGCGACCTGCTGGCCGCCCGCACCGACGCCGACGAGACGGCCCGCGCGCTGGCCGAGCGCGACCAGGAGCTGCAGGCCTCGCAACGGCGGCTCGAGTCGGCGCTCGCCGCCGGCGGCATGGGCGTGTGGGAGCTGGTGCCCGGCACCGACGAACTGAAGGGCTTCGGGCCGACCTTCGACCGGCTCGGTCTGGGATCGCCCGGCCGGGCGGTGCGGCGCGGCGAGCAGTTCCGCAGCTTCGTCCACCCGGCCGACCGCCCGCAGCTCGAAGCCACCGTCGCCCGTGCCCTGCTCGACCGCACCGACTTCAGCCTGGACTACCGCGTCCGCACGCCGGACGGCGTCACCCGCTGGCTGTCCACGCGGGCCGGTTTCGTCGCCGGCGCGGACGGGGCGCCCGACCGCTTCATCGGCGTCAACTTCGACATCACGGAACGCAAGGCGGTGGAGCAGGCGCTGCAGGACACCGACAGCCGGCGCAACGAGTTCCTCGCCATGCTGGCGCACGAGCTGCGCAACCCGCTGGCGCCGATCCACAACGCGGTGCGGCTGCTGGAGCGCGCCGGCGAGCGGCCGGAACTGCTGGGCCTGGCCACGCAGATGATCAAGCGCCAGTCGGCCCACCTGGCGCGGCTGGTCGACGACCTGCTGGAGGTCAGCCGCGTCACCCAGGGCCGCATCGAGCTGCGCAAGGAGAACCTGCTGGTGGCCACCGCGGTGCTCTCCGCGGCCGAGACGGTGCGACCGCTGGTGCGCGAGCAGCGGCAGACGCTGGCGCTGGACGTGCCCACCGACATCGACCTGGTGGCCGACCCGGCGCGGGTGGTGCAGGTGCTGGCCAACCTGCTGAACAACGCCGCCAAGTACACGCCCGAAGGCGGCGAGATCCACGTCGCCGCGCGCACCGTCGACGCCGGCCGCCATGTGGAGATCGAGGTGCGCGACAACGGCATCGGCCTGGACGCGGAGCTGCTGCCGCGGGTGTTCGACCTCTTCGCGCAGGGCGAGGCGACGCTGGACCGGGCGCGTGGCGGCCTGGGCATCGGGCTGTCGCTGGTCAAGAGCCTGGTCGAGCTGCACGGCGGCACGGTGCGGGCGGCCAGCGCCGGCCTCGGCCACGGCACCACCTTCACCGTCTGCCTGCCGCGCGAGGACCGGCGCGCCGAGCGGCGGGCGCCTTCGGGCGCCCCGGTCGCGGTCGCCATGCCGCGGCCCTCGCCCACCACCATGCTGGTCGCCGACGACAACCGCGACGCGGCGGAGAGCCTCGCCATGCTGCTGGAGGCCGACGGCCACCGCGTGCGGCTGGCCTTCGACGGCGAACAGGCCCTGGCCGAGGCCCGGGCCTTCGGCCCCCGGGTGCTGCTGCTGGACCTGGGCATGCCGCGGCTGGACGGCTTCGCGGTCGCGCGTGCGCTGCGCGCCGACGAGGCCATGCGGGAGGTGGTGCTCATCGCCATGAGCGGCTACGGCCAGCGCAGCGACCGCCAGCGCAGCCGCGACGCCGGCTTCGACGCCCACCTGCTCAAGCCCGCCGACCTGGCCGAGGTGTACGCCACCATCACCCGGGTGCAGGCCGGGCGTGCCGGGGCGGACGGCTGAGAGCGCCCGCCGCCCGCCCGGCGCAGCGGCTCCGATAATGCGGCCCCTGCCGACCCACCCACCGCCCGACATGGCCGACTCCGCCCCGCTGACCCTCATCTCCTCCATGGCGACCAAGCCGCTGCTGGCCGAGCTGCTCGCGTTGTACGAACAGCGCCATGGCAGGGCGGTGGCGCTGACCTCGATCGGCGGGGTGGACGCGGCCAAGCGGGTGGCCGCGGGCGAGCCGTTCGACGTGGTGGTGCTGGGGGCCGATGCGCTGGCCAAGCTGGCCGCGCCGGCCGCGGGCGCGACCGTGCGGCCGGACAGCGTGACCGCGCTGGTGCGCTCGCCCACCGCCATCGCGGTGCCGGCCGGCACCGGGATGCCCGACGTCACCACCGAGGCCGCGCTGAAGGCCGCCGTGCTGGCCGCGCCCAGCCTCGGTTACTCCACCGGGCCCAGCGGCGTGGCGCTCGCCAAGCTGTTCGAGCGCTGGGGCATCGCCGACCAGGTGAAGGACCGCATCGTCACCCCGCCACCGGGCACGCCGGTGGGCTCGCTGGTGGCCGACGGCAAGGTGATGCTCGGCTTCCAGCAGCTCAGCGAGCTGCTGCCGCTGCCCGGCATCCAGATCGTCGGTCCGATGCCGGCCGAGGTCGGCATCGTCACCACCTTCTCCGGCGGCGTGACGACGGCCAGCGCCCGTGGCGACGAGGCGCGGGCGCTGCTGGCCTTCCTGGCGTCGGCGGACGCCGACGACGCGAAGCGCCGTCAGGGCATGGAGCCGGCCTGAACCGGACGGCGACGGCTGCCGTACAACCGGCATGCCGTTCCAACGCTTCCTCCCCGGCCGACGCGCGGCCTTCCTGTTCGGTGGGCTCTCCGCCCTCGGCCTGACGGGCTGCTCGGCCACCGGCGCGCTCAACGCGCTGGTGCCGCGCGACAGCTACCGCGGCGAATCGGGCATCGCCTACGGGCCGCACCCGCGTCAGCGGCTCGACGTCTACCGGCCGCTGCCCGACAGCGCGGCGGCCGCCCGCCGGCCGCCGTTGGTGGTCTTCTTCTACGGCGGCAACTGGACCCGCGGCGAGCGCGCCGACTACCGCTTCGTCGGCGAGGCGCTGGCCGCGCATGGCGTGGTGTCGGTGCTGCCGGACTACCGGCTGAGCCCCGAAGTCGGCTGGCGCGACATCCTCGCCGACTGCGCGGCGGCCACCGCCTGGGCGCGGCGCGAGGCGGCCACCTTCGGCGCCGACCCGGCGCGGCTGATCCTGATGGGCCACAGCGCCGGCGGCTACAACGCCGCCATGCTGGCGCTCGACGGCCGCTGGCTGGGCGCGCAGCAGCTATCGCCGCGCCAGCTGGCCGGCTGGATCGGCCTGGCCGGCCCCTACGACTTCCTGCCCATCGGCGACCCGGAGACACGGGTCGCCTTCTCCTGGCCCGACACCCCGCGCGACAGCCAGCCCATCCACCACGTCGCCGCGGGCGCGCCGCCCGCGCTGCTGCTGGCCGCGGCCAACGACCGGCTGGTCTATCCCGAGCGCAACACGCTGCCGCTGGCCGCCCGCCTGCGCGCGGCCGGGGTGCCGGTGCGCGCCGAGGTGCTGGAGCGTGTCAACCACGCCACGCTGGTCGGCGCCATCGCCGCGCCGCTGCGCTGGCTGGCACCGGTGCTGCCGCCGGTGCTGGACTTCATCGAGGCGCCGGGCGCGGCGAAGGCCCCGACGATGGTGTGACGGTGCGGCGCGGACCGCGCCGCCGCGTGTCAGTCGCTGCGCCCGAGCCGCCACATCAGCAGCGCGGCCAGGCTGTCGAGCACCGGCGTGGCGACGCCGGCCTGGCGCGCCAGGTCCTGCACCGCCAGCATCTGCGCGTCGATCTCCACCGGGCGGCCGGCGCGCAGGTCCTGCAGGAAGGACGGTGGATGCCGGCTGGCGACCAGGCGCTCCATCCGGTGCTCGACGTCGGGCCGGATGTCCGGCACGCCCAGCGCCCGGGCCACCGCGGCGCCCTCGTCGATCAGCCGCACGAACACCTCGCGCAGCCGCGGCAGCGGCAGCAGCTCGGCGCAGGCGGCATCGGCCAGTGCGGCCAGCGGCGAGCTGGCCAGGTTGGTCAGCAGCTTGTTCCAGATGGCGCTGCGGAGGTGCGCGGTGACCGACGTGCCGGGCAGTGCCGGCGCCAGCGTGCGCGCGATGGCCTGCAGGCGGTGGGTCATCGCGTCGCCCGGCTCGCCGAGGGTGAAGGTGTTCACCGCGTGGTTGTTGCGCACCACACCGGGCGCGGTCACCTCGTTGGGCGACACCACCACCAGACCGAGGGCGCGCTCGGGGCCGATCTCGCGCCACAGGCGGCCGTCGGGGTCGAGCCGGGTCAGCGGCGGCATGCCCGGCACGCCGTGCGAGTACCACCAGGGCAGGCCGTTGAGCGCGAAGACCACCGGCGTGTCGGGCCCCAGCAGCGGCTTCAGCCCGTCCACCGCGGCCGGCAGGCCATGCGCCTTCACCGTGCAGATCACCAGGTCCTGCGGACCCAGCGACTCGGCGCGGTCGGTGGCGCGCAGGCGCACGGTGAAGTCCTCGTCCGGCGTGACCAGGCGCAGGCCCCGGGCCTGGATGGCGGCCAGGGCCGGCCCGCGCACGACCACCGAGACGTCGAGCCCGGCCCGTGCCAGGCGGGCGGCGAGGTGGCCGCCGACCGCGCCGGCGCCGAAGATGCAAAGGCGGTTCATGGGACCCTCTTGTAGCACTGCCTCGGGAATGGCATGTGCCAGCGGTTGCCGATCGACACGGAGGACCCTTCATGAACCCCACGGCCTGGTGGGCCCTGTCCTGGCTGCTCATCGTCGCCGGGCTGGCCGGCACCGTGCTGCCGGTGCTGCCCGGCACGGCGCTGGTGCTGGCCGGCACGCTGCTCGGCGCCTGGATCGACGACTTCACCCGCGTCGGCAGCCTGAGCATCACCGTGCTCGTGCTGCTGGCCGTGCTGTCGTGGGTGCTGGAGTACGTCGCCGGCGTGCTCGGCGCGAAGCGCGCCGGCGCCAGCAAGCAGGCCATGGTGGGGGCGGCGATCGGCACGGTGGCCGGCCTCTTCCTCGGGCTGATCGGCGTGCTCTTCCTGCCGCTGGCGGGCGCGGCCATCGGCGAGTTCATCGCCCGCCGCCACCACGGCGCCGCGATGCGCGTCGGCATCGCCACCTGGATGGGCCTGATGGCCGGCCTGGTCGCCAAGGTCGTCATCGCCTTCATCATGGTCGGCGTGTTCGCCCTGGCGCTGATGTTCTGAGGCCGCGCTGTCGAAACGGCAGGGGGCGGACCGTCGTCACGATGCGCCAACCAGAATCGCCGGCATGAACATCGCACCACCCGCCCCGCGGGCCACCGCCCGCGACTGGGTGGGTCTGGCCGTCATCGCCCTGCCCTGTGCCGTCTACGCCATGGACATGACGGTGCTCAACCTGGCGCTGCCCACGCTGGCCGCCACCTTCCGGCCCAGCGCCAGCCAGCTGCTGTGGATGGTCGACATCTACGGCTTCCTGGTCGCCGGCTTCCTCATCACCATGGGCACGCTGGGCGACCGCTTCGGCCGACGGCGGCTGCTGCTGATCGGCGCGGCGGCGTTCGCGGCGGCGTCCACGCTGGCGGCCTTCGCCGACAGCGCGGCGATGCTGATCGCGATGCGGGCGCTGCTCGGCGTGGCCGGGGCGACGCTGGCGCCGTCGACGCTCAGCCTCATCCGCAACATGTTCCACGACGACACCCAGCGCCAGTTCGCCATCGGCGTGTGGATCGCCAGCTTCTCGGTGGGCGGCGTCATCGGGCCGCTGGTCGGCGGCGTGCTGCTGGAATGGTTCTGGTGGGGCTCGGTGTTCCTGGTCGCGGTGCCGGTGATGGCGCTGCTGCTGCTGCTCGGGCCCTGGCTGCTGCCGGAGTACCGCGACCCGCAGGCCGGCCGCATCGACCTGCCCAGCGTCGGCCTGTCGCTGGCGGCGGTGTTGTCCGTGGTCTACGGGCTCAAGCGGTTGGCCGAGCACGGGCCCGACGCGCAGGCGCTGCTCACCGCCGCCGCGGGCGTGCTGCTGGGCTGGGTGTTCGTGCGCCGGCAGGCCACGCTGGACTACCCCCTGCTGGACGTGGCGCTGCTGCGCCAGCGCCGCTTCGGCGCCGCCATCGCCGCCTATGGGCTGTCCTGCCTGGCGATGATGGGCCTGTTCATCTCCATCGCGCAGTACCTGCAGGGCGTGCTCGGCCTGTCGCCGCTGATGGCGGGGCTGGCCACGGTGCCGTCGTCGCTGGCCTTCGCGGTGGGCTCGCTGGGCACCGCGTGGGCCACGCGCCGCTGGGGCCCGTCGGCCGTGTTCGTGCGGGGGCTGCTGCTGGCGGCGGCCGGCTTCGGCCTCATCGCGCTGGCCGGCACCGCCTGGGGCCTGGGCCTGCTTGTCGGCGGCACGGTGCTGATGGGGCTGGGCATGGCGCCGGTGTTCGCGGTGGGCAACGAGATGATCATCACCAGCGCGCCGGCCGAGCGCGCCGGCGCCGCCTCCGCCCTGTCGGAGACCAGCGCCGAGTTCAGCGGCGCGCTCGGCATCGCGCTTTTCGGCAGCCTCGGCACCGCGCTGTACCAGGCCCGGCTGCTGCCCGGGCTGGCGGCGGGCACCGACCGCACGTCGGTGGCCACGCTGGGGGCCGCGCTGGACACCGCGCAGGCGCTGCCCGCCGCCGCCGGGGAGGCGCTGCGCACCGCCGCCCGCGCCGCCTTCGTCGACGCGCTGACGCTGGCGGCGCTGGCGGCCATGGCGCTGGTGCTGGGCGCGGCGTGGCTGGCGGCGCGCCTGCTGCGCACGCCGGCCGGGCCGCAGGGCGCGCGCACCACGCCGGCCTGACCCCACCACGGCGGCGCGCGCCTTGCCCGTGCGCGGCATGACCACGCCCCCCTGCCGCCTGCCGCTGCCCGACGACGCCGAGGCCGTGCTGGCCGAACTGCACCGCGTGCACGCGCCGCTGACCGACGGCCGGGTCGCCGACTACATCCCGGAGCTGGCCAAGGTCGAGGCCGAGCGCTTCGCGCTGGCCCTGGCCACGGTGGACGGCCGGGTGCTGGCCGTCGGCGACGCCGACCACCGCTTCACCCTGCAGTCGCTGAGCAAACCCTTCGCCTTCGGCCTGGCGCTGACGCTGTGCGGCCGCGACACCGTGCACCGCCGCGTCGGCGTCGAGCCCACCGGCGACGCCTTCAACTCCCTGGTCGAACTGGAGGACGGCAGCCACCGGCCGTACAACCCGATGGTGAACTCCGGCGCCATGGCGGTGTCGGCGCTGATCGCCGAGGCGGCGGGCGGCGAGGCGTGGCCGCGGGTGCAGTCGCTGTTCGACGGCTTCGCCGGCCGGTCGCTGTCGGTGGACGAGGCGGTGTTCCGGTCGGAGCTCGCCACCGGCCACCGCAACCGGGCCATCGCCCACCTGCTGAAGCACCACGGCGTGATGGCGGCCGAGGTGGAGGACCTGCTGGCGCTGTACCTGCGCCAGTGCGCGCTGCAGGTGGACGTGCGCGACCTCGCGCGCATGGGCGCCACGCTGGCCGCCGGCGGCCGCCAGCCGCAGCATGGCGGAACGGTGCTGCCGCAGGACCTGGTCAGGGACCTGCTGAGCCTGATGCTGACCTGCGGCATGTACGACTCGGCCGGCCGCTGGGCCTACGAGGTCGGGCTGCCGGCCAAGAGCGGCGTCAGCGGCGGCGTGCTGGCGGTGGTGGCGGGCCGCTTCGCGCTGGCCGCCTGGTCGCCGCGGCTCGACGGCGCGGGCCACAGCGTGCGCGGCATCAAGGCGCTGAAGGCGCTGGCGCAGCGCTGGCGGCTCAGCCTGTTCGACCACCACGGGTGAGCCGGACGCGGCGCCACCGGCACGCGGCGCCACCTGTTGCAACGACGCATCGACAGCCGATCGACAGGTTGGCGTGGGCCAGATTGGGCACACTCGTTGCCCCCGATTGCGGCGCTCGCGCCGCACGCCCTGCACGGCGTCGGCGCGCACGCGTCGATCAGAATGGATCGAGGAGGAGTCGATGACCGAGGAGAACGTCGTCCTCGAAGCAGTGCTTCGCGACGATGAGACGAAAGTGCTGCAGGAATGGCTGCAGGAAGCCGCCGCGCCCAGCGTCGGCGGCCGTGCCCCGCGCATGCCGGCCACGCGTGAAGAGGCCCTGCCGCTGCTCAAGGCCTTGCGCCAGGGCCTCGCCGCCGACGGCGCGGACGACCTCGGCGGCCCGGCCTGGGAACCGCTGCGCCGCGAGCTGCAGAGCCTGTCCGGTGCCCGCGCCGCCCAGGGCGCCGCGGTCGACGAGACCAGCCGCTTCGTGCTGTCGCTCAAGCGGCCGCTGTTCCAGCGGGTGCAGGAACGCCTGGCCGACCAGCCGAAGGCGCTGGTGGCCACCGTGTGGCGCATCTCCAGCGTGGTCGACCGGGCCGCCGAGCTGACCGTGGGCCTGTACCAGCAGTCGCGGGAGGACGTCATCAACCGCCAGCAGCAGGAGCTGCTGGAGCTGTCCACGCCGGTGGTCAAGCTGTGGGACGGCGTGCTGTCGGTGCCGATGATCGGCACGCTCGACTCCAGCCGCACCCAGCTCGTGATGGAGGCGCTGCTGCAGCGCATCGTCGAGACCGGCAGCGAGATCGCCATCATCGACATCACCGGCGTGCCGACCGTGGACACGCTGGTGGCCCAGCACCTGCTGAAGACCGTCACCGCCATCCGGCTGATGGGCGCCGACTGCATCATCAGCGGCATCCGGCCGCAGATCGCGCAGACCATCGTGCACCTGGGCATCGACCTGCAGGGCATCACCACCAAGGCGTCGCTGGCCGATGCGCTGGCCCTGGCGCTGCAGCGCACCGGCTACCGCATCACGCGCGACACCGTCGAATGAACACGCGGACCGAGCGCCGGACCGCACCCGAGCCGGCCCGCGAGCCCCTCTGGGAGGCCCCATGAACAGGGTCCCGATTCTGCGCATGGGTCGGTTCCTGCTGGTGACCATCCAGGTCGACCTGCAGGACCAGACGGCGCTGCAGCTGCAGGACGACCTGGCCAACGAGGTGCAGCGCCACCGTGCCCGCGGCGTGCTGATCGACATCTCGGCGCTGGAGATCGTCGACTCCTTCATCGGCCGCATGCTGTCCGACATCGCCGGCATCGCCAGCGTGCTGGACGCGCAGACGGTCGTCGTCGGCATGCAGCCCGCCGTCGCCATCACGCTGGTCGAACTGGGCCTGTCGCTGCACGGCGTGTCCACCGCGCTCAACGTCGAGAAGGGCATGGCGCTGCTGGAGCGGCGCACCGGCGGCTTTGCCGCGCCTGCCGTGGCGGCCCGCAATGCCCGCGCCTGAGACCGTGGGACGGCTGCCGCTGCGCAGCGAGCAGGACATCGTGCTGGCGCGGCAGGAGGTGCGGCGCCTGGCGCAGTCGCTGCGCTTCTCGCTGGTCGACCAGACCAAGCTGGTGACGGCGGCCAGCGAGCTGTCGCGCAACACGCTGGTCTACGGCGGCGGCGGCGAGATGCGCTGGGAGGTGCTCAGCCAGGGCTTGAAGCGCGGCCTGCGGCTGAGCTTCGAGGACCAGGGGCCCGGCATCCCCGACCTGACCCAGGCCATGCAGGACGGCTGGACCTCGGGCGGCGGCCTCGGCCTCGGCCTGTCCGGCAGCAAGCGCCTGGTGCAGGACTTCGACATCCGCAGCGCGCCGGGCGAGGGCACCTGCGTCACCGTGGCCCGCTGGACGGTGTGACGGTGCTGCAGCAGCAGGCATTCGAGGTGCGCGAGGCCTCCCAGGTCGGGCAGCTGCGCCGTGCGGTGGCACAGCACACCGCGCGGCTGGGCTTCGACGAGGTCGCCGCCGGCCGCGCCGCGCTGGTGGCCACCGAACTGGGTCACAACCTGGTGCGGCATGCGCAGGACGGCTGGTGCCTGGTCGGCACGCCGGACGCGGGCACGGTGGAGTTGCTGGCACTGGACCACGGTCCCGGCATGGACGACCCGCAGCGCTGCCTGGACGACGGCTTCTCCACCGGGCCGACGCCGGGCACGGGCTTCGGCGCGGTGCGCCGGCTGTCGCGCGAGTTCGGGGTGTATTCGCGCCCGGGGGTCGGCACGGTGGTGCTGTCCCGGGTGGGACCGCCGGTGCCGGTGCCGGCCATCGCCTGGGGCGCCGCCCACCTGCCCGCGCCCGGCGAGACGGTCTGTGGCGACGGCTTCGCCGTGCAGGTCGACGGCCACGGTGCCTGCGCGCTGCTGCTCGACGGGTTGGGCCATGGCCCGCAGGCCGCCGCGGCGGCGCAGGCCGGGCTGGCGGTGCTGGCTGCGCCGCGGCGGCCGCCGGGCCCGGCGGCCCTGCTCGACGAGGTGCACCGTGCGCTGCAGGGCAGCCGCGGGGCGGCCGGCAGCGCCCTGTCGCTGGACGCCGCGGAGGGCAACGTGCGCTTCGCCGGCATCGGCAACGTCACCGGGCGCTTGCTCTCCGGCGTGGCCGACCGCAGCCTGCTCGGCGGCCACGGCACCCTCGGGCTGCAGACCCGCCGCGCGCAGGACCAGGTGCTGGCCTGGCCGCCGCACACCCTGGCGCTGCTGCACAGCGACGGCCTGGCCAGCCGTTGGACCCTGGCCGACGAGCCCGGCCTGCTGCAGCAGGACCCGGCGGTGATCGCCGCCTGGCTGCTGCGCCGGCACCGGCGCGGCCGGGACGACGCCAGCGTGGTGGTGCTGCGCCGGGGCGCCGCGAGGAACGCATGACCGACCACCCCACCCCGCCGCAGCCGCCGGCCCCCGGCCTCGAGGAACGGCTGGCCGCCCAGCAGGCGCAGATCGACGCGCTGTCGGCCGAACTGGAAGAGACCAACCGCGGCGTGCTCGCGCTGTACGCCGAGCTCGACGTGCAGGCGCAGGCGCTGGCCCAGGCCAACGAGCTGAAGAGCCGCTTCCTGGCCTACATGAGCCACGAGTTCCGCACGCCGATCGCGTCCATCCTCAGCATCTCGCGGCTGCTGCTCGACCAGGTGGACGGTCCGCTGGCACCGGAGCAGACGCTGCAGGTGGGCCTGATCCGCGACACCGCGCTGGAATTCAGCAGCATGGTCGACGACCTGCTGGACCTGGCCAAGGTCGAGGCCGGCCGGGTGACCATCGCCCCGGCGTGGTTCGACATGGTGCAGCTCTTCGCCGCGCTGCGCGGCATGTTCAAGCCGGTGCTGACCAACCCCGACGTGACCCTCGCCTTCGAGCCGCCGCCGGAGGGTCTGACGCTGTTCTCCGACGACAAGAAGCTGGCGCAGATCCTGCGCAACTACATCTCCAACGCGCTGAAGTTCACCCAGCGCGGCGAGGTCCGGGTCAGCGTGCGCCGCGACGGCGACCACCGCGTCACCTTCCTCGTCAGCGACACCGGCATCGGCATCCCGCCCGAACTGCAGGGCGCGCTGTTCGAGGACTTCTCGCAGCTGGAGACGCCGCTGCACCACATGGTCAAGGGCACCGGCCTCGGCCTGGCGCTGAGCAAGAAGCTGGCGCTGCTGCTCGGCGGCCAGGTGGGCGTGCACAGCACGCCGGGCGAAGGCTCCACCTTCCACGTCACGCTGCCGCTGCGCTGGCCGCCGGAGGGCGCGGCATGAGCACGCCGGGCCGTCCGGCGGCCGCCTCGGCCGGCATCCTCGTCGTCGACGACAACCTGGCCAGCCGCTACGCCACGGCGCGGCAGCTGCGCGCCGCCGGCTTCCACACGGTGGAGGCCTCGACCGGCCGCGAGGCGCTGGCCAAGGCCGGCGACGGCATCGCGCTGGTGGTGCTGGACATCCAGCTGCCCGACATCGACGGCTTCGAATGCTGCCGCCTGCTGCGCGAGCAGCCGGCCACCGTCAACGTGCCGGTGGTGCACCTGTCGGCGGCCTACACCGAGGTGCACGACCGTGTGCGCGGCCTGCAGGGCGGTGCCGACGCCTACCTGACGCGGCCGGTGGAACCGACGGTGCTGCTGGCCACGGTGCAGACCCTGCTGCGCGCCCGGGCCGCCGAACAGGCGCTGCACGACGCGCAGGCCGACCTCCTTCGCCGCGAGCAGGCCGCCCGCGCCGAGGCCGAGCGGGTGAGCCGGTTCCGCGACGAGCTGCTGGCGGTGCTGTCGCACGAGCTGCGCACGCCGCTGAACGCCATCCTCAGCTGGACCACGGTGCTGCAGCGCGCGCTGCAGCGCGATGCCGGCGGGGGCTGCCGCCGGAGGTGCCGCGCGGCGTGGCGGCCATCGAACGCAACGGCCGGCTGCAGGCCCAGCTCATCGCCGACATCCTCGACCTGTCGCGGCTGACGATGGGCAAGCTGCGGCTGGAGCTGCGCGCCTGCGACGCCAACGAGCTGGTGCGCTCCGCCCTCGAGGGCCTCGGCACGCTGGGCGAGGAACGGGGCATCCGCATGACGTGGCAGCCGGCCGCCGACAGCCCGGTCGTGCTGGCCGATGCCGCCCGCTTCCAGCAGGTGGTGTGGAACCTGGTGACCAACGCCGTCAAGTTCTCCGCCCCGGGGGAGGTGCGCCTGGGCGTGCAGCGGTCGGACGACGAGGGCGAGGTCTGCCTGCACGTGGAGGACGAGGGCGAAGGGATCGCGCCGGAGTTCCTGCCGCGGCTGTTCGACCGCTTCGAACAGGGCAACGCGGCGACCAACCGGCAGCACGGCGGCCTGGGGCTGGGCCTGTCCATCGTGCACCACCTGGTGGAACTGCACGGTGGCCGGGTGCACGCGCACAGCGCCGGGCTGGGCCATGGCGCCCGCTTCACCGTCTGCCTGCCGGCCCTGGCGACCGGCGCGGGCGCGTCGGCGCCGACGCTGGAATCCGCCTTCGGCAGCCTGGACCCGGAGTCGGCCCCGCAGCGGCTGCACGGCGTGCGCGTGCTGGTGGTCGACGACGACCGCGACGCGGGCTCGCTGCTGGCGCTGGTGCTGCGCGACCGGGGTGCCGAGGCGCACACCGCGGACGGCGTCGACGCGGCGCTGGCCGTGCTGCCGGACCTGCGGCCCGACGTGGTGATCAGCGACATCGGCATGCCGGGGCGCGACGGCTACGAACTGGCGCGCGCGCTGGCGGCCACCGCCGGGCCGCGGCCGGCCACGATCGCGCTCACCTCCTACGCCCGGGCGCGCGACGTCGAGCAGGCGCTGCAGGCCGGCTTCGACGCCCATTGCGCGAAGCCGGTCGACACCACCGAGGTGCTGCGCACGGTGGCCGAGCTGGTGGACCGGCGGTCCGGCCGCTAGGCCGCACCGCGGCCCCGGGTCACTGCACCGCGCCCTGCTCGGGCGACTGCTCCCAATAGACGTGGTACTGCTGGCCGTCCAGCACGATCACCGCGTCCGGCTTCAGGCTCTCGCTGATGTAGGCCACTTCCTCGTCGGTGAGCGGCTCGTCGGTCAGCACCTCGTAGGCCAGGGTGTCGTCCTCGCCGGCGCCGTCCATCCACGCCTCGTCGGCCGCGGCGGCGACGTCCGCCAGGACCAGGCCGTCACCCGCCGCGGCCCCCGGGGTGGCTCGAACATCGGCCTGGGCCGCGGCCAGCCGTTCGTCCTCGATGCGCTGCACCTGCGCATGGGCGCCGGCGGCTTCCGGGCGGCCCGAATCGGGGCTGTAGATCAGGGTCGCGGGCAGGTTCTGCTCGCCGGCGGCGCCCAGGCGTTCGCCATGCCGCGAATGCGGCCGCGACGCGGCATCCGCCGACGGCAGGCGGCTGCTCCAGGCCGCCGCCTCCGGACGGCCAGCATCGGGGCTGATGGCGTAGGTGGCGATCTGCTCCTGCGCCACCCGGGCCATGGGCGTGTCGCGCGGGCCGGCGGCCTGCGCGCCGGCGGCGAGCAGCAGGGTCGAGACGGCGGCGGCGGTGATGCGATGGATCTTCACGGGACGCTCCTTCTGCAGCGGTGTGCAAGGGTTGAACACGGGGCCACGGCACGTGGCCATGCCTGTCAGAAGGCCGGCTGGGCGCCGGGTTTCCACCAAGAAGCACCCCGATGCAGCCGTGACGTCGCTTCACACAAATGTCGGCGCCCGCCGACACGTCCGACGGCGAGGCCCCACGACCGCAGGCGGCGGACGACGGGACCGGTTCCGCCGCGCCGACCGCGGGCGTCAGGGCGAGCGGTTCTTGTCCCAGATGGCGAGCAGGATCAGCGCATAGGCCAGCAGGCGCACCGCGTAGTTGAGCGGCTCCGCCTCGTGCATGCCGGGCGAGAACGCCATCTCGACCCGGTTGGCGGCCTCGATGAAGAAGGACGCCGCGAAGAGCAGGAAGAAGCGGTCCCGCGTGCTCAGCCAGTAGCGCAGGAAGAACAGGCCCGCGGTGGCCGACGCGGTGGCGATGGCCCCCAGCAGCAGCGGGCCCAGCGTGCCGCCGCCGGTCATGCCACCTCCCGTTGCCGACGCGGCGTCATGCCTCGTGCTCCATCACCAGCCCGACGACCAGCAGCAGCACCGCGGCCAGCGCGGACAGCAGGCGGGCCAGGCCCAGGTCGACCTCCGTCGGCAGGATCAGCCGGTCGACCACCAGCAGCACGTTGTTCAACGTCAGGCCGACGAAGCACAGGCCGCTCCACAGCAGCAGCCGGTGGCGGCTGCGCACGAAGCTGCGCAGCAGCAGCGTGGCGGCCAGCGCCGCGGTGGACGCGCAGAGGGTGTAGATGACGGCAGCCAGCATCGGGGTCTCCTCGATGGGATGGGGGTCACTTGCGCAGCCGGAAGGCGTCGGCGAAACGCTGGGCGTTGCGGTGCACGCCGTCGTGGATGAGGCGGGTGACCGCGATCAGGTCCTGCGCATACGCCTCCGCCAGCCGGTCCAGCATGGCCGCCAGCGCGGGCGCGGGTGCGTAGCGGAAGCGGCCCGCCGCATCCGCCGGGGCGACCACGCCCGCGGCGGCCAGCGCCGCCAGCAGGTCGGCGGCCGGCCGGTCGGCGATGTACAGCGAGCGCGCCAGCTCGGCGGCGCTGCACCCGGACGGCGGGCCGTTGCGCATCAGCAGCAGTGCCTCCAGGTAAGGCACCGAGGGCACGCTGACGAGGATGAAGCGCTGAAGGTCCTCGGGAAGCTTCATCAGGACCGACGGGCTCCCGAGGCAGGCGGCGGCGCCACGGCCGCGTCGGCCTGCGAACGCCGCCACTCGTCCATCAGCTGGGTGAGCAGCGTGGGGTCGGCCGGCTTGACGAGGTGGCGGTCGAAGCCGGCGGCCATCGCCTGCGCCTGGTCGCCGCGCTGGCCGTAGCCGGTGAGCGCGATCAGCAGCAGCGAGGCGCCGCGCGGTGCCTGCCGCAGCCGGCGCGCCACCTCGTAGCCGTCGAGGCCGGGCAGGCCGATGTCCAGCACCACCACCTCGGGCTGGAAGGTGACCGCGCGGGCCAGCGCCTGCGGCCCGTCGGCCGCGGTCTCCACGCTGTGGCCCTCCAGCCGCAGGAACATGGCGACGGTGTCGGCGGCGTCCAGGTTGTCGTCGACCACGAGGACCCGGCAGGCCACCTCGGCCTGGCCCGGGCGCGTCGGGGCGACCGGCGACGGCGCCGCCACCTCGCGCAGGCAGGGCAGGCGGACGAGGAACTCCGCGCCCTGGCCCGCGCCGGCGCTGCGCGCTTCGATGCGGCCGTTGTGCAGCTGCACCAGCCGCTGGACGAGCGTGAGGCCGACCCCCAGGCCGCCCTGGCTGCGGTCGAGCGAGCGCTTGCCCTGCTCGAACAGCTCGAACACGTTGGGCAGCAGCTCGGGCTCGATGCCGATGCCGTTGTCGCGCACGCTGATCACCGCCTGCCCGCCCTCGCTGCACAGGCCCAGCTGCAGCGCGCCGCCGTCGGGCGTGTACTTGGCCGCGTTGTGCAGCAGGTTGGCGACCACCTGCGACAGGCGGGCGAAGTCGCCTCGCAGCCACACCGGATGCGCCGGCAGCTGCAGCTGCAGCCGGTGGCCGCGGCCCTCGATCGTCGGGCGCACCGTCTCGACGCCGTGCGCGACGACGGCCAGCAGGTCGACCGACTCCATCTGCAGCGTGATCTTGCCCTGGCTGATGCGCGCCACGTCGAGCAGTTCCTCGACCAGCCGGGTGAGCTGGCGCACCTGGCGGTCGGTGATGTCGGTGGCCCAGGTCAGCTTGGGGTCGGCGCCCGCGACGCGGCGGATGACCTCCACCGCATTGCGGATCGGCGCCAGCGGGTTGCGCAGCTCGTGCGACAGCATGGCCAGGAACTCGTCCTTGCGGCGGTTGGAATCCTGCAGCCGGCGCTCGGCCTCGCGCCGCTCGTCGATCTCGTTGCGCAGCTCGCGGTACAGCCGCGCGTTCTCGAAGGCCACCGCGGCCCGCTCGGCCACCTGGTGCTGCAGCTCGGCCTCGGGCGGGCCGGCGACGAACAGCGCCCCCAGCACCCGCTCGCCATGGCGCAGCGGCACCACCCGGCCGGCCCACGGCAGCGGGCCGTCCAGCACCTCGGGCGACGGCGCCCCGGACGGCTCGACCGCCTGCCCCGCCAGCGCGCGTTCGAAGGCCTGGCGCTGCGGCGCGGGCATCAGCGCCACCTCGGTGCGGCGGAACAGCGCGCCGCCGTCCTCCAGCCGACGCAGGCTCACCACGCCGGCGGCCTCGGCCGGTGGACCGCCCTTGCCGCTCACGTCCGGCTGCACGCACAGCGCCGCACCGGGGCCGAGCGCCGGCACCACCAGCTCCAGCAGCGCGCGCATGCCCACCTCGACCTCCAGCGAGCCGCTGACGACCTGGCTGACCTGCGACAGGAAGTTGGAGCGCCGGGTGTTCTCCTCCGCCACCAGGCGCGCGCCCTCGGCCGCCGCCAGCGCCAGCCGCTGCTCGGCCTGGCGGCGCACCCGACGCTGCATGATGTGCAGGTCGACGAAGACCTGCACCTTGCTGCGCAGCACCTGCGGCACCACCGGCGAGAGGATGTAGTCCACCGCGCCCAGCTCGTAGCCGCGGTGGGTCTGCATCTCGTCGGCGTAGGCGGTGATGAAGATGATGGGCGTGTGCGCCGACCGCTTGTACTGGCGGATCAGGCTGGCCGTCTCGAAGCCGTCGATGTCCGGCATGTTGACGTCGAGCAGGATCACCGCGAACTCGCGCTTGAGCACCTCCTTCAGCGCCTCGCTGCCGGAGCGCACGAACACCAGCTCCTGGCCGAGGTCTTCCAGCACCGTGCCGAAGACCAGCAGCTTCTCCGGCAGGTCGTCGACGATGAGGATGGCGCTGCGGTCCTGGCCGGTGGCGTCGGCCTCGACCTCGGCCATCACGTCGGCGGCGATGGCGCCCGACTTGAGCGAGGACGCCCGGGTCAGGGGCACAGCCACCCCTTCATCACCGACAGCAGGTGGCCCGGGTCCACCGGTTTGGACAGGTAGTCCCAGGCCCCGGCCTCGATGCACTTCTGGCGGTCGCCCTTCATCGCCTTGGCGGTCACCGCCACCATCGGCAGGTCGCGGCCGCGCGGCAGGCGTCGGATGTGCTGCATCGTCGTCAGTCCGTCCATCTCCGGCATCATGATGTCCATCAGCACGATGTCGATGCCGGGGTCGGCCTCGATCAGGCGGATGGCCTCGCGGCCATTGTCGGCCGAGACGATGACCATGCCCTGGTCGTCGAGCACGGTGGCCAGCGCGAAGATGTTGCGCATGTCGTCGTCGACGATCAGCGCCTTGCGCCCGGCCAGCGAGCGGCGGCCGTCCAGCACCCGTCCGGTGGCCGCCAGCTCGGCCACCGACATCACCGCCGGGTCGCGGTGCAGCCAGACGCTGACGTGGGCCAGCAGCTCGTCGGTGTCGGCCGCCCGGCGCAGCGCGAAGCCGCCGGCGCGGCGATGCCAGGGGTTGTCGTCCAGGCCGTGGGTCGGCGTCTCGAGCAGCACCACCGGCAGGTGCAGCGCCGCACCGCGCTGCTCCATCGCCTCGCGCACGTCCTCCGGCGACAGGCCGCGGAAATCGGCGCTCACCACCAGGCAGTCGGCCTCCTTGAGCGCCGCCTGCGCGCCGGCCGCGTCGTCGACGCACACCAGTTCGACGCCATGCTCCAGCGCCCCACGCAGCGCCTGGCGCACCGCCGGGTCCGGCACCGCCACCAGCAGGCGGCGGGTGGACCGCTCGACCAGCCGGTGCAGCGCGACCACCGCCTCGTCGACCACGTCGCGCGAGCGCAGCGGCTTGGCCAGGAAGTGCAGCGCGCCCGACTGCAGCGCGCGGTCGCGCGACTCGTCGGTGGAGACGACGCAGATGGGGATGTGCCGCGTCTGCGGGTCGGTCTTCAGCCGGTCGAGGATGCGCCAGCCCTGCATGTCGGGCAGGTGGATGTCCAGCGTGATGACGGACGGGTGGAACTCGCGTGCCATCGCCAGCGCCGACGCGCCGGTGGTGCACACCAGGCCCTTGAAGCCGGCCTGGCGCGCCGACTCCAGCAGCACCTTGGCGAAGCCGAGGTCGTTCTCCACCACCAGCAGCACCCGGTCGACCGAGGAGATGTTCTGGCGGTCGTCGTCGGCATGGTTGCGGAAGCTCTCCGGCTCCTCCTGGTCGGCGGCCGGCTCGTCCACCGGCACCACCGGCTGGGCCCGCGCCGGCGACGGCTCGGCCGGCTGGGGCAGCGCGGCCCGGGCGTCACGCGCCGAGGCGGCGGCGTTGCGGGCCGACGGCCGGCCGCTGCGCGACGGGCTGTGGCTCTGCGGCAGGTACAGCGTGAAGGTCGAGCCCTGGCCGGGCACGCTGACGAGCCGGATCTCGCCGCCGAGCAGCCGCGACAGCTCGCGGCTGATGGCCAGGCCGAGGCCGGTGCCGCCGTACTTGCGGCTGGTCGAGCCGTCGGCCTGCTGGAAGGCCTCGAAGATGATCTGCTGCTTCTCCGGCGGGATGCCGATGCCGGTGTCGGTCACCGAGAAGGCGATCACCTGCGGCGCGCGGTTCAGCTCCTCGTGGTCGGGCGACCAGCCGCCCTGCGCCGGCGCGATGGTCAGCGAGACCTGGCCGTCGTGCGTGAACTTGAAGGCGTTGGACAGCAGGTTCTTGATGATCTGCTGCAGCCGCTTGACGTCGGTGACCATGCTCTTGGGCAGCGGCTGCTCCATGTCCACCTTGAAGGCCAGGTGCTTGGAGTCCGCGAAGTGGCGGAAGCTGCGCTCCACCGACCGCTGCAGGTCGTCCAGCCGCAGCTCCGACACGTCCACCGCCACCGTGCCGGACTCGATCTTCGACAGGTCGAGGATGTCGTTGATCAGCATCAGCAGGTCGTTGCCCGAGCTGTGGATGGTCTTCGCGAAGTCCACCTGCTTGACCGTGAGGTTGCCCTCTGCGTTCTTGCACAGCTGGTCGGACAGGATGAGCAGCGAGTTCAGCGGCGTGCGCAGCTCGTGCGACATGTTGGCCAGGAACTCCGACTTGTACTTGGAGGTGAGGGCCAGCTGCTCGGCCTTCTCCTCCAGCGCCTGGCGGGCCTGCTCCACCTCGCGGTTCTTGCGCTCCACCTCCTGGTTCTGGTGGGCCAGCAGGCGGGCCTTCTCCTGCAGCTCCTGGTTGGTCTGCTGCAGCTCCTGCTGGCGGCTCTGCAGCTCCTGGGCGAGGGACTGCGACTGCTTGAGCAGGTCCTCCGTCCGGGTGTTGGCCTCGATGGTGTTGATGACGATGCCGATCGACTCGGTCAGCTGGTCGAGGAAGGCCTCGTGCGACGGGTTGAAGCGCTGCAGCGAGGCGAGTTCGAGCACGCCGCGCACGCCGCCCTCGAAGACGATGGGCAGCACCAGCACGTCCATCGCCGCGGTGGCCGACAGGCCGGTGGCGACGCGGAAGCTGCTCGACGGCACGTTGGTGACGAGGATCTTCTCCTTGTCCAGCGCGCACTGGCCGACCAGGCCCTGGCCCAGCGCCACCTCCTTGCCGTGGGTGCCCTGCCCGCCCGAGGCGTAGCTGGCGAAGAGCTTGAGCTTGGGCGCCTCGTCGGCACTGCTCATCACGTAGAACTCGGCCTGCTGCGCGCCCACCACCGGCGCCAGCTCGGCCAGGATGGTCTGGCCCACCTGCACCAGGTCGCGCTGGCCCTGCAGCAGGCGGGAGAACTTGGCCAGGTTGGTCTTCAGCCAGTCCTGCTCGGTGTTCTTCTGGGTGGTGTCCTTGAGGTTGCGGATCATCTCGTTGATGGTGTCCTTCAGGGACGCCACCTCGCCCTGCGTCTCCACCGTGATGGAGCGCGTCAGGTCGCCCTGCGTCACCGCGGTGGCCACCTCCGCGATGGCGCGGACCTGCGTCGTCAGGTTGGCCGCCAGCTCGTTGACGTTCTCGGTCAGGCCCTTCCAGGTGCCGGAGGCGCCCGGCACCTTGGCCTGGCCGCCGAGCTTGCCTTCCACGCCCACCTCGCGCGCCACGGTGGTCACCTGGTCGGCGAAGATGGCCAGCGTGTCGGTCATCGAGTTGATGGTCTCGGCCAGCGCGGCGATCTCGCCCTTGGCCTCCACCGTCAGCTTCTGCTTCAGGTCGCCGTTGGCCACCGCGGTCACCACCTTGGCGATGCCGCGCACCTGGCCGGTCAGGTTGCCGGCCATGAAGTTCACGTTGTCGGTCAGGTCCTTCCAGGTGCCCGACACGCCCTTCACCTGGGCCTGCCCGCCCAGCCGCCCTTCGGTGCCCACCTCGCGCGCCACCCGCGTCACCTCCGCGGCGAACGAGCTGAGCTGGTCCACCATGGTGTTGATCACGTCCTTGATCTGCAGGATCTCGCCGCGCACGTCGACGGTGATCTTCTGCGTCAGGTCGCCGCCGGCGATGGCCGCCGACACCTTGGACACGTCGCGCAGCTGCACCGTGAGGTTGGACGCCATCGAGTTGACCGACTCGGTCAGGTCCTTCCAGGTGCCGGCCACGCCCTGCACGTCGGCCTGGCCGCCCAGCTTGCCCTCGGTGCCCACCTCGCGCGCCACGCGGGTCACCTCCGCGGCGAACGACCGCAGCTGGTCCACCATCGTGTTGATGGTGTTCTTCAGCTCCAGGATCTCGCCCTTCACGTCCACCGTGATCTTCTTCGACAGGTCGCCCGCCGCCACCGCGGTGGTCACCTCCGCGATGTTGCGCACCTGGCTGGTCAGGTTGCCGGCCATGAAGTTCACCGACTCGGTCAGGTCCTTCCAGGTGCCGGCCACGCCCTGCACGTCGGCCTGGCCGCCCAGCTTGCCCTCGGTGCCGACCTCCCGCGCCACGCGGGTCACCTCGGCCGCGAACGACCGCAGCTGGTCCACCATGGTGTTCACGGTGTTCTTCAGCTCCTGGATCTCGCCCTTCACGTCCACCGTGATCTTCTTCGACAGGTCTCCGGCGGCCACCGCCTTGGTCACGTCGGCGATGTTGCGCACCTGCGAGGTCAGGTTGCCCGCCATCGAGTTCACCGAGTCGGTCAGGTCCTTCCAGGTGCCGGCCACGCCCTGCACGTCGGCCTGGCCGCCCAGCTTGCCCTCGGTGCCCACCTCGCGCGCCACCCGGGTCACCTCCGCGGCGAACGAGGACAGCTGGTCCACCATGGTGTTGATGGTGGCCTTGAGCTCCAGGATCTCGCCCTTCACGTCCACCGTGATCTTCTTGGACAGGTCACCGGCGGCCACCGCCTTCGTCACCTCGGCGATGTTGCGCACCTGGCTCGTCAGGTTGCCGGCCATGGAGTTCACCGAGTCGGTCAGGTCCTTCCAGGTGCCGGCCACGCCCTGCACCTCCGCCTGGCCGCCGAGCTTGCCTTCGGTGCCCACCTCGCGCGCGACCCGCGTGACCTCCGCCGCGAAGCTGCGCAGCTGGTCCACCATGGTGTTGATGGTGGCCTTGAGCTCCAGGATCTCGCCCTTCACGTCCACCGTGATCTTCTTCGACAGGTCGCCCGCCGCCACCGCCTTCGTCACGTCGGCGATGTTTCGCACCTGGGACGTCAGGTTGCCGGCCATCGAGTTCACCGAGTCGGTCAGGTCCTTCCAGGTGCCCGACACGCCCTTCACCTCGGCCTGGCCGCCCAGCCGGCCTTCGGTGCCGACCTCGCGCGCCACGCGGGTCACCTCCGCGGCGAACGAGGACAGCTGGTCCACCATGGTGTTGATGGTGGCCTTGAGCTCCAGGATCTCGCCCTTCACGTCCACCGTGATCTTCTTCGACAGGTCGCCCGCCGCCACCGCCTTCGTCACGTCGGCGATGTTGCGCACCTGAGAGGTCAGGTTGGACGCCATCGAGTTGACCGACTCGGTCAGGTCCTTCCAGGTGCCGGCCACGCCCTGCACGTCGGCCTGGCCACCCAGCTTGCCCTCGGTGCCCACCTCGCGCGCCACGCGGGTCACTTCCGCGGCGAAGCTTCGCAGCTGGTCCACCATCGTGTTGATGGTGTTCTTCAACTCGAGGATCTCGCCCTTCACGTCCACCGTGATCTTCTTCGACAGGTCGCCCGCCGCCACCGCGGTGGTCACCTCGGCGATGTTGCGCACCTGCGAGGTCAGGTTGCCGGCCATGAAGTTCACCGACTCGGTCAGGTCCTTCCAGGTGCCGGCCACGCCCTGCACGTCGGCCTGGCCGCCCAGCTTGCCCTCGGTGCCGACCTCCCGCGCCACGCGGGTCACCTCGGCCGCGAACGACCGCAGCTGGTCCACCATGGTGTTCACGGTGTTCTTCAGCTCCAGGATCTCGCCCTTCACGTCCACCGTGATCTTCTTCGACAGGTCGCCCGCGGCCACCGCCTTCGTCACGTCGGCGATGTTGCGCACCTGGCTGGTCAGGTTGCCGGCCATGGAGTTGACCGAGTCGGTCAGGTCCTTCCACGTGCCCGACACCCCCTCCACCCGCGCCTGGCCGCCGAGGATGCCCTCGGTGCCCACCTCGCGCGCCACCCGCGTCACCTCCGAGGCGAAGGACCGCAGCTGGTCCACCATGGTGTTGATGGTGTTCTTCAGCGTCAGGAACTCGCCCTTGACGTCCACCTCGATCTTCTTCGAGAGGTCGCCCTTGGCCACCGCGGTGGTGACGTCGGCGATGTTGCGCACCTGGCTCGTCAGGTTCGACGCCATCGAGTTGACCGAGTCGGTCAGGTCCTTCCAGGTGCCGGCCACGCCCTTCACCGTGGCCTGGCCGCCGAGCTTGCCCTCGGTGCCCACCTCGCGCGCCACCCGCGTCACCTCGGCCGAGAAGTCGCCGAGCTGCTCGACCATGGTGTTGATGGTCTTGGCGGTGCGCAGGAACTCGCCCTGCAGCGGCCGGCCCTCGACCTCCAGCGCCATCGACTTGGACAGGTCGCCCTGCGCCACCGCGCCGATCACCCGGGCCACCTCGGAGGTGGGGTGCACCAGGTCGTCGATCAGCGAGTTGATCGAGTCCACCGACTCGGCCCAGAAGCCACGCGGCGCGCGCAGCGCGGCGCGCTGCTTGAGCTTGCCCTCCTTGCCGACCACCTGGCGAAGGCGCGCCAGCTCGGCGGCCATGTCGGCGTTCTGCTCGACCACCTGGTTGAAGACGTCGGCGACCCGGCCGGCCAGGCCGGTCCAGTGCAGGGGCAATCGGGTGTCGGCCTTGCCGTCGCGCAGCGCCGTCAGCGCCACCAGCAGCGCCGACAGCTCGTCGGCCGGTGCCAGAACGGGGTCTTCGAGGACTTTCATGTGTCTCCCTTGAGATGCCGTACATCGCGGATGGCGGTACGCCAAGGTCGGGAAAACACCAAAGCAAGGCACGCCGAGGGCTTGCCACCCGGCGCAAATCTGGCCGGGTCACGGCAAATCCTGCCGACCTTTTGACCGGTCAGCCCCCTCCGACGTGCGGGCCTGCCTCCCCCTTACGAGCGTGCCGCGCACCTGCCGCTTTCAGCGGCGCCGGAAAACAGCAAGGGTCGGGCCACACGGGCGGCGGCCCGGGGGAAGCCTGGTGGGCCGGCCTCAGGCGGCGGGCGCCTCCCGCGGCACCTCGAACAGCCGGAACGCCGGCTGGTCCGGCCAGGCCCGCTGCAGCAGCGGCTTGGCGACGTTGAACACGGGCACGCCGTTGACCGTCTTGCCCTCCAGCGTGCCGCGATGGGCATGGCCGTGGAAGACGGCGTCGACCGGGTAGCGCAGCAGCGGGTCCTCGAGCCGGCTGCTGCCGAGGAAGGGAAAGATCTCCACCGGCTCGCCTTCGATGGTGCCGGCGATGGGCGAGTAGTGCAGCAGCGCGATGCGGCGCGGCGTGCGCAGCTTGGCCAGCGCGGCCTCCAGCTTCATCGCCTCGTTCAACGCCTCCTGGACGAAGGCCTTGATCGCCGGCTCGCCCCAGGCGCCGAGCGAGCCGCGGCCGAAGCCGCCCGCGAAGCCCTTGGTGCCGGCGATGCCGACGCCCTCGATTTCGCACGCCTCGCCGTCGAGCACGCGCACGCCGGCCTTGGTCAGGACCTCGATGACCACCTCAGGCGTGCCGGACTCGTGGTCGTGGTTGCCGAGCACCGCCACGATGGGCACCTTGACCACCGACAGTTCGTCGGCCAGCACCTGGGCCTCCTCCGCGGTGCCGTAGTCGGTGAGGTCGCCGCACAGCAGCAGCGCGTCGGCGGCCTCCGACGCCTGCGCGAAGAACGACCGCAGGCTGCCGGTCGAGTCCTTCGTGACGTGGACGTCGCCCACCGCGGCGAAGCGGACGCTGTGCGAGGGATGCTGGTTCATCGGCTCATGCGCCTTCCCGGTCGACCGGATCGCCGCTCGACGGCCGCGTCTCGCCGCCGGGCTTGGGGGACGGCTGCTGGCGGCTGTCGGCGTGGCCTTCCTTCACCGCCTTCTGCGGGTGGGTGGCGAAGGTCTCCTCGATCTCCTCGCGGGCGTTGACGTCCTCCTTGCGGATGCGCATCGGGGTGGCCGGGCCGGCCGGGCGTTTGGCATTGGGCATGGGGTTCTCGTCTCGGGGTGGAAGACCTCGTGCATGCTGCCGGCCCATGGCAGGGCGGTGCAGGTCACCGCCGCCGTGGCGGCCTGTAGGCGATGGACGACACGGCTGCGGGGCACCACCGATCGGCACAGGCCTTGCCCGACCGGGCCGCATGTCTTCCGCGCCGCTTGCACCGTCCCTCGAGGACGAAGTCGACCCCGCCACGGCGGCCTTCTACCGGCGGGCGCTGCGCGCGCTGGTCGAGGCCGAGGTGCCCTTCCTGGTCGGCGGCGCCTTCGCCCACGCCTGCTTCACCGGCATCCGTCGGTCGACCAAGGACCTCGACCTGTTCATCCGCCGCAGCGACTACGACCGGGTCGCGTCGCTGATGCAGGCCGAAGGGCAGGCCGAGGGCTGGCGCACCGAGATGACCTACCCGCACTGGCTGGCCAAGGTCCACGCCGGCGGCGACGCCGAAGGCGACTTCATCGACCTCATCTTCAACTCCGGCAACGGCGTCACGCCGGTGGACGAGCGCTGGTTCCGCGACAACGCCGAGGCCGAGGTGCTGGGCGTGCCGGTGCGCATCGCCAACGTCGAGGACGGCATCCTGTCCAAGGCCTTCATCATGGAGCGCGAGCGCTACGACGGCGCCGACATCGCGCACCTGATCCACGCCAACGCCGAGCAGCTCGACTGGGAGGGCCTGCTGCGCCGCTTCGGACCGCACTGGCGGGTGCTGCTGGCCCACCTGGTGCTGTTCGGCTTCATCTACCCCGGCGAGCGCCACCGGGTGCCGCGGCGCGTGATGGACACCCTGCTGCAGCGCCTGGCCGCCGAGGTGCGACAGCCGCCCGCCGACGACCCGCACGTCTGCGCCGGCACGCTGCTGTCGCGCGAGCAGTACCTGCACGACGTCGAGCGGCTGGGTTATGTCGACGGCCGGTTGACGGCCCTCAGCACGATGACGCCGGACGACGTGGCGGGCTGGACCGAGGCCATCCCCGGCCGGCACGACGAGCCGGGCGACACCGGCGCCCATCCCCCTCACTGACCCGGCCCGAACACCGCCGAACCGGCTCGCGGCGGGCCGGGCCAGCCGGCGGACCGCTCAGGCCGTGGCGGCGAGCGCGCGCAGGGTGCGGTCGCCGTCGCGCGGCACCCGGCCGGCGACCGCCGCGGCGGCCGGGGACTGCAGCAGGCCCTCGAACAACGAGCGCAGGCGCTGCGGGCCGACGGCGTGCAGCGCCTCCAGCCGTTCGGCCGGGCTGCGCACGCGGCCGACGCAGAAGAGGTCGAGCACCGCCTCTTCCATGCGACGGTAGGGCCGCTCCTGGCTGTCGAGGGCGCGCACCGCCAGCTGGTGGCGGGCGCGGTCCAGGTGCTGCGGCGCGATGCGCTCGGCCTGCCGTTGCAGCAGCCGCTGCACGGTGGCGGCGAACGGCTCCACGTGTTCGGGCGCCATCGAGCCTTCGACGATGAGCTGGCCGCCGAGGTCGTTCAGGTCGGCCGAGCAGGCGGCGTAGTAGGCCAGGCCCTGGCGCTCGCGCACCTCGTCCATCAGCGGCGAGCTCATGCCCTCGCCGAACAGCGTGGCGGCGACGATGCCGGCGGCATGGCCGCGCTCGCGCAGCGACGGCAGCGGGAAGCCCAGCACCACGTGGCTCTGGCTGACGCCGGCGTGTCGCCGCGAGGCGAAGCCGCCCTGCCAGGCCGCCGGCTGGTCCTGCGGCGCCGGGCCGCCGGGCATGGCGCCGAAGGCCGCCTCGACCTCGCGCAGCAGCGCCTGCGGGTCGACCCGGCCGGCCACCGCGACGACGGTGTGGCCCGCCGCGTACTGCCGGCGCACCCAGGCCTGCAGGTCGCCGCGGCCGAAGCGCTCGATGTTGCGGCGCTGGCCGATCACCGGCCGAGCCATCGGGTGCGTGCCCCAGGCCTGCCGGTCGTAGAGCTTGAAGGCGGTGGAGAACGCATCGTCCTCGTCCTCGGCCACCTCCTGCAGGATGACCTGGCGCTCGCGCTCCAGTTCGGCCTCGGGGTAGGTGCCATGCAGCACGATGTCGGCCAGCATGTGCACGAAGCGGGGCGCGTGCGCCGCCAGCCCGCGCATGTGGAAGGCGGTGTGGTCCTTGTCGGTGTGGGCGTTGACCTCGGCGCCCAGCCGCTCCGCGTCGAGGTTGATCTGCTGGCAGTTGCGGGTGGCCGTGCCCTTGAAGGCCATGTGCTCGACCACGTGGCTGATGCCGTTCTCGCGCGGGCCCTCGTGGCGGCTGCCGCAGCGGATGAAGACGCTGACGCTGGCGCTGTCCACCTGCGGCAGCGGCAGCACCAGCAGGCGCAGGCCGTTGGGCAGCGTGGCCACCTCGACGGCATCGGGACGGGGGACCGAACGGGCGGCCGCGGCGCGGCGGGTGGGCGGTGAAGCAGGCATCGGCGCAGAGGATACGCCCGCCCTGCCGACCCCACGCCCCGTCAGCGCCGCTGCCAGCGCTCAAGCCCGCGCACCACCCGTTCCCAGGCTTCGCGGTCGAAGGTGACCACGGAGAAGAGGTTGTCCCGCGTCGGCGGCACCCGCTTGGCGCTGGCGGCCAGCGCCTCCAGGTCGGGCTCCAGCGAGGCGACGCAACCGGGCAGGTCCTGGAAGTTGGCGCCCAGTCGGTGGAACAGCAGCCCGCGCTTCAGCTCCTGCGCCTTGAACGACGGACCACCGACGGCGCGCACGAAGAGGCGGGCCTTCCCCTCCCCCAGCAGTTCGACGCAGAACTCACGGCGCCAGCCGGTGAGCACTTCCAGGGGGTCGAGCGGGGGCCATTGAGGATCCAGTTGCAGCATGCGGGCGGGCGGGCAAGTAACGCGCCGGGGATGCTGGCACGGGAAAGGGCTCGAACCGAGCCCCACGAAGGAACAAGACGAAACAGCGGGGGGTGGCCACGCACCTGGCGGGCCCGGGGTTTCACGTCAGCGCAGCCGCTCCAGCGCCTGCGCCAGCCGGCCCACCGCGCCCTCCACGTCGCGCCACTTGTCGAGTCCGAACAGGCCGATGCGCCAGGTCCGGAAGTCCGGGCCTTCGTCGCATTGCAGCGGCACGCCGGCCGCGGTCTGCAGGCCTTGCGCGGCGAACTTGCGGGCGTTGGCGATGTCGGGGTCGTCGGTGTAGCTGACGACCACGCCCGCGGCCTCGAACCCCGGGGCGGCGACACTGGCGAAACCGCGTTGCGCCAGCAGCGTGCGCACCTTGCGGCCGAGGTCGAGCTGGGCCTGGCGGGCCGTCTCGAAGCCCCAGGCGCGGGTCTCGGCCATGACGTCGCGCACGCGGGTCAGCGCGTCGGTGGGCATGGTGGTGTGGTAGGCGTGGGCGCCGCCTTCGTAGGTCTGCATGATCTGGTGCCAGCGCTTCAGGTCGGCGGCGAAGCTGGTGCTGGTGGTGGCGGGCAGGCGCTCGAGGGCGCGGTCGCCCAGCACCACGAAGGCGCTGCCCGGCGAGCCGCTCCAGCCCTTCTGCGGCGCGCTGACCAGCACGTCCACCTGGCAGGCCTGCAGGTCGACCCACAGCGCGCCGGAGGCGATGCAGTCGAGGACGAAGAGGCCGCCCGACTCGCGCACGGCCTGGCCGACGGCGCGCAGGTAGTCGTCGGGCAGCACGATGCCGGCCGCGGTCTCCACGTGCGGCGCGAACACCAGCGCCGGCTTCTCGCGGCGGATGGTCTCGACCACGCGGTCGATCGGCGCCGGCGCCCACGGCGCCTGCGGGCCGTCGGCGATGCGGGCCGCCTTCAGCACGGTCTCCGCGCTCGGGATCCGGCCCATCTCGAAGATCTGGCTCCAGCGGTAGCTGAACCAGCCGTTGCGGAGGACCAGCACCCGCTGGCCGGTGGCGAACTGGCGGGCCACCGCTTCCATGCCGAAGGTGCCGCTGCCCGGCATCACCACCGCCGCCTGGCCGCGGTAGACCTCCTTCAGCGTGGCGGCGATGTCGCGCATCACGTGCTGGAACTTGGCGCTCATGTGGTTGAGCGCGCGGTCGGTGTAGACCACCGAGTATTCGAGCAGGCCGTCCGGGTCGACCTGGGGCAGCAGTCCGGGCATGGCGGTGTTCTCTCAGCGTTGTTGTGGGATCCAGCTTATCAGCGCCAGGCGGTCCGCCGGGCCGACCCTTCAGCCCTCCGCGTCGCGTCGGATCTGCGCCTGGACCTCGGCCCAGCCCTCGGGCCCGAGCCGGCGCAGCGTCTCGATGTTGACCTCGTAGATGCGCTCGGCCTCCGGGAAGGCGTCGACCGCACGGTCCACGCTGTCCTCGCGCAGCAGGTGCAGCGTCGGCCACGGGCTGCGGTTGCTGGCATTGGCCGGGTCGTCGGGCTCGCTGCCCTCGAACTGGTAGTCGGGGTGGAAGCTGGCCACCTGCAGCACGCCCTCCAGGCCCAGCTGGGCCACCGCCTCGTCGGCCACGTCGAGGAAGTCGTTGTAGTCGAGGAAGTCCGTCAGCACGCGCGGGTGGACGATGAGCGTCGTGTCGACCTCGGCCGGGTCGGCACGGGCCAGCAACTCCAGCTCGTTGCACAACGTGCTCAGCAGGTCCTCGGGGTCGGTGTCGTCGCTGTGCACGTAGCGGATCTGGCCCTTGGCGGCCACCGCCTTGGCGAAGGGGCACAGGTTGAGCCCGATGACGGCCCGCTCGACCCAGGCACGGGTCTCGGCCAGCGCGCGTTCGGCGCCGGGCGGCAAGGTGGCGGCGGTGTCGGAGTCGGACATGGGCATCAGGCGGCGAGCGCCTCGGGCAGGGACCGGGGTGGCGCGTCGTCCGCGGCAAGCCCCGCGCCGAAGCACAGCCGGGCCACCAGCTGGGGGTCGTTGTGCGGCCGCAGCGCCTGGTACAGCGCCTCGGCCTCGGCGAAACGGCGGCGCAGCAGGTTGAGCCACTGCTTGAGCCGGCCGGCGCGGTGCCGCGGCACCACGCGCCGCTCGACCAGGCGCCAGAACACGGGCAGCAGCGGCTGCAGGTCGGCCCACTGGATGCCGCCGCCGCCCTGCCCCGCGTCGTGCGCGCGCAGCGCCAGCGCCAGCCCGGGGTCGGCGACCATGCCGCGGCCGAGCATCAGGTCGTCGCAGCCCGATTCGGCGCGGGCGCGCAGCGCCTCGGCCAGCGTCCACACCTCGCCGTTGGCCACCACGGGGATGCGCACCGCCTCGCGCACGGCGGCGATGCGCGCCCAATGCGCCGGCGGCCGGTAGCCCTGGGCCTTGGTGCGGGCGTGCACCACCAGTTCGTCGGCGCCGCCGGCCTGCAGGGCGCGGGCGCAGTCCTCGGCCAGCGCGTCGTCGTCGAAGCCCAGGCGCATCTTGGCGCTCACCGGCCGGTGCGCCGGCACCGCCCGGCGCACGGCGCCGACGATGCGCTCCAGCTGGTCGGGCCACTGCAGCAGCATCGCCCCGCCGCCATGGCGGTTGACCACCTTGGCCGGGCAGCCGAAGTTGAGGTCCACCCCGTGCGGGCTGAGCGACGCCAGCCGCGCGGCGTTGTCGGCCAGGCAGGCCGGGTCGGAGCCGAGCAGCTGCGGCCGCACCGGCGTGCCGGCCGGCGTGCGGCCGCCGTTCGCCAGCTCCGGCACCACGCGCAGGAACACCCGCTCCGGCAGCAGCGTGCCGGTGACGCGGATGAACTCGCCCACCGCACGGTCGACGCCGCCGACGCGGGTCAGCACGTCGCGCAGCGGTGCGTCGAGCAGGCCTTCCATCGGGGCCAGCAGCAGGCGGGGCAGGGACACGCGACGACCGGATCAGAACAATGCGATCGGCATGCTAACGCCGTCATGCCTTGTGGCCGGCCTGCGCCGCCTGCCCCAGCAGCCAGTCGCGGAACGTCACCATCACCGGGTCGGACCGCTTGCTCTGCGGCGTGGCGAGGTGATAGGAGCGGTCGCTGGGGCAGTGGTGGCTCACCGGCACCACCAGCCGGCCGGCCGCCAGTTCGTCGTCGAGGTCGTACTCGGGCACCAGCGCCACGCCCAGGCCCACGGCGGCCGCCTGCAGCGACATCGAGTACAGCTCGTAGCGCGGCCCCACCAGGTCGACCTGCGGCCGCAGGCCGGCCGACTCGAACCAGTGGCGCCAGGCGTAGGGCCGCGTGCTCTGCTGGATCAGCGGCAGCCGGGCCAGCTGCTCCGGGGTCAGCCGCTTGCGTGGCGCGATCAGCGCCGGGCTGCACACCGGCACCAGCCGCTCGGGCATCAGGAAGTCCACGGCGGCGCCCGGCCAGTGGCCGTCGCCGGCGTAGATGGAGGCGTCCAGCCCGCTGTCCTCGAACAGGAACGGCCGGGTGCGGCTGGACAGGTTGACCGTGATGTCCGGGTGCAGCCGGGCGAAGTCGGGCAGCCGCGGCAGCAGCCAGCGGGTTCCGAAGGTGGGCACGATGGCCAGCTCGATCGCACCGCCGCGCCCCTGGCGGGCCATCAGGTCCAGCGTGTCGCGTTCGACCTCGTCGAGCCGGCGGGCGATCTGCCGGTGGTAGGCCACGCCGGCGTCGGTCAGCACCACCCCGCGGCCGGCGCGCCGGAACAGCTTGGTGCGCAGGAACGTCTCCAGCGAGGCCACCTGACGGCAGACGGCGCCCTGCGTCAGCGACAGCTCCTGGGCCGCCGCGGTGAAGTTCGAGTGGCGCGCGGCGGCCTCGAACGCCGTCAGCGCGGCGGTGTTCGGAATCTTGCGGCGCATGGCCATGGTTTTCGCCCCACCTGTGAGTGACCTGCATCGATCGGTGCATACAAATCGGTTGTTCACCGATGGAGACAATCTTAGAGTCCAGCTGACTCATTGACCAAACGGCATAGATCGCACGCATGAAGTTGCTTTCCTTCCACCACGCGGGGCGCGACAGCTGGGGTGCGGTCGTCGGCGACCGCATCGCCGACCTGGGCTGGGCGCTGCCGCAGCACCCGACGCTGCAGTCCTACCTCGCCGCGGGCCGCCTGGCCCAGCTGCGCGCCGACGTCCAGGCGACGCCGGCCGACCTGGCGCTGGCGGCCGTCCGCTACCTGCCGGTGATCCCGCAGCCGGAGAAGATCGTCTGCGCCATCCGCAACTACCACGACCACCACCGCGAGGTGGTGGCCGCCGGGCTGGACCGCGAGCTGTCGGAGCACCCGCCGATCTTCCTGCGCGTGTGGCGCTCGCAGACGGCCCACGAAGGACCGATCGTGCGCCCGCGGTGTTCCGACTCGCTCGACTGGGAGGGCGAACTGGCGGTGGTCATCGGCAAGGCCGGCCGCGACATCCCGCGCGAGCGCGCGCATGAGCACGTGGCCGGCTATTCCATCTACAACGACGCGAGCGTCCGCGAGTGGCAGTTCCACGCCAAGGCGATCGCCGCGGGCAAGAACTTCGAGGCCACCGGCGCATTCGGTCCCTGGATGGTGACCGCCGACGAGATCGCGCCGGACCGCCCGCTCGCGCTGCAGACACGGCTCAACGGCGAGCTGGTGCAGAGCACCAGCACCGACAGGATGATCTTCTCGGTCGCGCGCCAGATCGAGTACGCCTCGACCATCTTCACGCTGGTGCCCGGCGACGTCATCGTCACCGGCACCCCGGGCGGCGTCGGCTGGAGCAAGAAGCCGCCGCGCTTCATGGCGCCGGGCGACGTGGTCGAAGTCGAGATCGAGGCCATCGGCGTGCTGCGCAACCACGTCGTGCAGGCCGACGGGGCGCCATCGCCGCGCACGCAGGTGCCGCAATGAAGGTCACCCGCCCGACGCCGGCCCACTTCGGCCTGTTCGTCTTCGACCTGGACCGGATGGTGGACTTCTACACCACCGTGTTCCGGCTCACGATCACCGACGAGGGCCTGGGCAAGAACTTCGGCAACCGGCTGGTCTTCATGAGCGCCAGCGAGGACCAGCACCACCAGCTGGTGCTGTCGGCCGGGCGCTCGGAGCGGTCGCCGGTCAGCACGGTGATGCAGCTGTCCTTCCTGGTGCCCGACCTGGCCGAGCTGCGGCTCAACCGAGACCTCGCCAGCGCCCACGGTGCCACCGAGCTGCGGCCGATGAACCACGGCAACGCCTGGTCGCTGTACTACTTCGACCCGGAGGGCAACCGCATCGAGGTCTACCTCGACACGCCCTTCTACGTGTCGCAGCCCTACGGCACGCCGCTCGACCTGGACCGCACCGAGGCGGAACTGCTCGCCGAGACCGAGCGGATGGTGCGCGACGACCCGAGCTTCATGCCGCTGGACGCCTGGCAGGCGCGCTTCCGCGGGCGGGGCCCGGGGCGTGAACCATGAAGGGCAACTTCATCGGCGGTGCCTGGGTCGCGGGCGCGCGCGCCCTGCCCAACGTCAACCCGTCGGACACCCGCGACCTCATCGACCACTATGCACAGGCCGACGCCGCGCAGGCACGCCATGCGGTGGACGCGGCCGCGCAGGCCCTGCCGGCCTGGAGCGCCACCTCGCCCCAGCAGCGCTTCGACGTGCTGGACCAGGTCGGCGGCGAGCTGCTCGCCCGGCGCGAGGCGCTCGGTGACCTGCTGGCGCGCGAGGAGGGCAAGACCCTGCCCGAAGCCATCGGCGAGGTGGTGCGCGCCGGCCAGGTCTTCAAGTTCTTCGCCGGCGAGGCGCTGCGGCTGTCGGGCGAGTCGCTGGCCTCGGTGCGTCCCGGCGTCACGGTGGACATCACCCGCGAGCCGATCGGCGTGGTCGCGCTGATCACGCCGTGGAACTTCCCCATCGCCATCCCGGCCTGGAAGATCGCGCCGGCGCTGGCCTTCGGCAACACGGTGGTCTTCAAGCCGGCCGAACTGGTGCCCGGGTCGGCCTGGGCGCTGGCCGAGATCCTGTCGCGCAGCGGCCTGCCGGCGGGGGCCTTCAACCTGCTGATGGGCCGCGGCGCGGAGGTCGGGCCGGCGCTGGTCGACGACCCGCGCGTGGCCGGGCTCAGCTTCACGGGCTCCACCGCCACCGGCCGGTCGCTGGCGCAGGCCTGCGCGGCGCGTGGCGCGAAGTTCCAGCTCGAGATGGGCGGCAAGAACCCGCTGGTGGTGCTCGACGACGCGGACCTGGAGCTGGCCACGCACTGCGCGGTGCAGGGCGCGTTCTTCTCCACGGGGCAGCGCTGCACCGCGTCCAGCCGCCTGATCGTCACCCAGGGCGTGCACGACCGGTTCGTCGACCGGCTGGTGACCCGGCTGCGCTCGCTGACGGTGGGCGACGCGCGCAGCCCCGGCACCGACCTCGGGCCGGTGGTCGACGAACGGCAGCTCGACACCGATCTCGGCCACATCCGCGACGCCCAGGCGCAGGGGGCTCGGCTGGCCTTCGGTGGACAGCCGATGGCGCGCGACGCCCGCGGCCATCCCGGCTTCTACCTGCAGCCGGCGCTCTTCACCGAGACGGACAACACGATGCGCATCAGCCGGGAGGAGGTGTTCGGCCCGGTGGCCAACGTCATCCGCGTGCGCGACTACGACGAAGCGCTGGCGGTGGCCAACGACACGCCGTTCGGCCTGTCCAGCGGGGTCTGCACGACGAGCCTGAAGCACGCCTCGCATTTCAAGCGGCACGCCCAGGCGGGCATGGTGATGGTCAACCTGCCGACGGCGGGCGTGGACTACCACGTGCCGTTCGGCGGCCGCAAGGCGTCGAGCATGGGCGCACGCGAACAGGGGCGGTACGCGGCCGAGTTCTTCACCGCGGTCAAGACCTCCTACACCTTCGCCTGAAAGGTCCCGCCATGCCCTTCATCGACGTGAAGATCATCGAAGGCGTGCTCGACGAGGCCCAGTACCAGGCCCTGATCGCGGAGATCACCGAGGCGGTGGTGCGGGTCGGCGGCGAGGGCCTGCGCCCGATGACCCGGTGCGCCATCCAGGAGGTCCGCAGCGGCCGCTGGGGCGTCGCCGGCAAGCCGCTGACCACCGAGCAGGCCCGGCCGCGCACCGGGCCGTAGCGCCGGCCGATGAGGCCCAAAAGACAGGAGACGACGACATGTTCACCGAAGCACTTCCGCCGGTCTTCCGGCAATGGCGGGCCCGCCTGGCCGGCCTGCTGCTCGGCCTGACCGCTGCCGCGGCACAGGCCCAGGGCTGGCCGGTCGCGGGCAAACCCATCACCATCGTGTCGGCCTACCCGGCCGGCGGCTTCTCGGACGTCATCGCCCGTGTGCTCGGCGAGCGGCTGACCGAGAAGCTCAAGGTCACCGTGGTGGTGGAGAACCGGCCGGGCGGCGGCGGCCAGATCGCCGCCAGCCACGTCAAGCAGCAACCGGCCGACGGCCACACGCTGTGGCTGGGCGATGTCGGCCCGTTCGCCACCAGCCGGCATCTCTACAACAAGCTGAGCTACGACATGCAGAACGACTTCGTCGGCGTGGCCCGCCTGACGTTGACGCCGGTGCTGCTGGTGGTGCCGGCGGACAGCCCCCTGCGCAGCTTCGACGCGCTGGTGCAGGAGTCGCGCAGCGGGGAGCAGGGCCTGCTCTACGGCTCGCAGGGCACCGGCCTGGGCAGCCACCTCTTCACTGAGCTGATGCAGCGCCAGGTCGGCGGCCGCCTGGTCCATGTGCCGTACAAGGGGTCGGTGCCGGCGCTGCAGGACCTGGCCACGGGACGCATCCAGTTCATGTGGGACAACGCCGTCACCAGCGCGCCCTTCGTCCGCGACGGCCGCCTGCGGGCCCTGGCCGTGCGGGCGACCAAGCGGATGGCCGAATTCCCGGACGTCCCGACGCTCGCCGAGCTCGGCCATCCGCAGCTCAACAACTCGATGCTGTGGGGCGGGCTGGTGGCGCGCGCCGGCACGCCGCCCGCCGTCGTGCAGCGCGTGGCCGACGAGTTCCTGGCGGCGCTGCGGCATCCCGCGACGCTCAAGCGCTTCGCCGACCTGCACCTGGAGGCGGCGCCCCTGGGGCCGGCGGACTTCCAGCGCTTCCTGGTCGCCGAGGACGAAAAGTGGGGCCGTGCGGTGCGGGAGACCCAGATCCGCATCGAATGACGTTCGCCCGGCGCCCCGGGCGCCGGCGGCGTGTCAGCCAACGGATGACAGGCACCACCGCCCACCGCCTGACAACCACTGTCGAGATGTCCCGATAGGCCGCGCCTGCACGAAGGTCCAGAGTGAGGCCATCGGGTCCCGCCGTTGCGGGGCAAGGAGTTCCACCGATGTCGAGCGCCAGCGCCACCTCTCCCGTCCAGCGACCCGGCTTCATGCTGTGCTTCGCCTCGCTGTACCAGGAAGGGCGGGCATTGGCCTTCCCTTGCGACGCCACAGGCCGGGTCGACCTCGACGGCCTCAGCGAGACGGCGCGGCGCAACTACCTCTACGCCCGGGCGGTGATGGGGATGGAATACGCCCACCCGCGGGTGGAGCCCCTGCTGAACTGAACCTGCCGCGGGCCGCGACGCGGCCCGCCCTGCGTCAGTCCAGCGGCATGGCCTTGTCGGTCTGCCCCGCGATGGTGTCGCGCGGCGCCTCGCCGCGTTCGCCCCGGGCCATGCGGTGCTGCCAGTCCAGCATGCGCTGTCCCAGCGCCTCGCGCTGCCCGGCGTCGAGCAACCGCTGGACCTTCGGGAACAGGTCCTCCTCTTCCTCTCGGTCGTGGTGCTCGGTCTGTTCGCGCAGCACCTTGAACTTCGGCTCGTAGGTCGGGTCGGCCGGGTCCATGGCCAGCAGGTCGGCCAGCAGCCGCTTGAGGGACAGGTGCTCCTCCAGCGATTCCAGCAGCTGGCCCTCGGTCGAGCGCTCGCGGACGGCGGGGTAGAACACTTCCTCCTCGGAGGCCAGGTGCACGCCGAGTTCGTCCCCCACCTCGGCGACCAGGGCGGCGCGCTCGGGCGGCGACAGGTCGTCGAAGCGGTCCATGCGGTGCTCCAGCGCGCGGTGCTGCGCGATGAGCAACTGCACGGCGTCGGTGACGCGGGGGTCGGCGAAGGCCTGCGGCATCTGCGCCAGCGGGGTGGCGCCGTTGGCGGCGGGGTCGGGCGTGGGGGTGGTGTTGTTCATGCCGCCTGCGTGCAGGCGGCGTGCCCGCCCCGGCGGGTGGCCCGCTCGCCCGCTTCCCCGCTCACGCGCGCTGCGGCGTGGCGCCGCGGCGCAGCCGCTGCCACAGCATGACGAGCAGCAGCACCACCGCGCCGGCGGCCAGGCCGACCACCATGTTGCCCAGGGAGGGCAGCAGGGCCGACACCAGGCGGTTGCCGGCGCCTTCGGCCAGGTGCTCGATGCCATGGTGCAGCACCGACACCCCGTGGACCAGGATGCCGCCACCGACGAGCAGCATCGCCGCCGTGCCCGCGACGGACAGGAACTTCATCAGCCAGGGCGCCACCCGCAGGATGCCGCGACCGAGCGCCCGCGCCGGCGCCGCACCCGCGCCCTGGCGGGCCGCCAGCCACAGACCGCCGTCGTCGAGCTTGACGATGCCGGCGACCAGCCCGTAGACCCCGACCGTCATCAGCAGCGCGATGCCCACCATGACGCCGGCCTGCGTCACGAAATCCTGGCCGGCCACCGCGCCCAGGGTGATGGCGATGATCTCCGCCGAGAGGATGAAGTCGGTGCGCACGGCGCCACGCACCTTGTCGCGCTCCTCCCCGGCCGGATCGGCCGCGGCCGCCGTCGCGGCGTGCGCCGCATGGGCGTGCGCATGCGGCCCGGGCCAGAAGCGGTGGGCCAGCTTCTCGGCCGCTTCGTAGCAGAGGAACAGGCCGCCCAGCATCAGCAGCGGCGTCACCGCCCAGGGCGCGAAGCGGCTGATGGCCAGCGCCGCCGGCACCAGGATGGCCTTGTTGACCAGCGACCCCTTGGCCACCGCCCACACCACCGGCAGTTCCCGCGCGGCGCTGACCCCGGTGACCTGCTGCGCGTTCAGCGCCAGGTCGTCGCCGAGCACGCCGGCGCTCTTCTTGGCGGCCACCTTGGTGAGCACCGACACGTCGTCGAGGAGGGTGGAGATGTCGTCCAGGAGGGCGAGCAGGCTGCCGAAGGCCATGGTGTTCGTTGTGCTTGCGTGCTTTGGGGGGTGGTGGGGCAAGTGGCGCGCCGGTGGCGGAGCCGGCTTGTGCGTTTGCGTGTTCATTGTTGCGGTGGAGCCCGTGGGCCTGCGCGGCCCACCCCCGCGGTTCTTTCTTTTGGTGGCCCAAAAGAAAGGAACCAAAGAAAAGGGCCTTCAACACAACATCCGATTTCGCTCCCTCACGGCCACGGGGGGCCGCTTGTCGAGCGAGTTCCTGCCCGCCACCAGGCCCTGCCTCAGTCTGCGAGGAAGGGGAACGCGCCACCCGCGGCAGCTTCCGACAGCGCTCGTGTCTTGGCCCATGCGGCGTCGCTGCGCTCGCCTACAACAGACAGTGGGGGCACGAGGTGCCTTCGGGCTTGCAAGAGCGAAGCGAAGCGGCGCGGACCCAGACACGAGCGCATTCGGAAGCCGGCAGCGCGTGAGTGTCAGACGCCCTTGCAGACTGAGGCAGGGCCTGGTGGCGGGCAGAAACTGGCGCGAGAAGCGGGCCCCGTCATCCAGTGCGAGAGCGAAATCGGATGTTGAAGCGCCCTTTTCTTTGGTGACTTTCTTTTGGGCAAGACCAAAAGAAAGTTACCGCGGGTGTGGGCCGCGCAGGCCCACGCGCTGCAACGCCCACAAGACCCAACACTGCAAAACCACCCAATCACCCCTCGTACAACGAAACCGCCCCCCTCAACCGCTCCCTCACCTGTCGCCGCAAGGACGCCGGCGACACCACCTCCACGTCCGCCCCGTGCCGCAGAACGTCCATCAGCAGCTCCGTGGGTTCCGCATAGGGCAGTCGCAACCGCCAGCGCCCGTCCGCAAGGCGCTCGCCCTCCTGCGCGGGATGCCACTGCTCCTGCGCCACCCATTGCGCGGCCTCGGCGCTGAAGAGCAGCTCGGCCCAGTGCAACGCGGCGCCGCTGAAGACGCCGTAGCCGGCGTCGAGCTGCTCCTGCACCGTCTTGAGCGACACCTCCTTCGCCTTCTGGTCGAGCAGGGTCGCCTCCTCCACCGCGTCCAGCGCGAAGCGGCGCAGGCCGTCGCTGTCGTGGCACCAGGCGTCGAGGTACCAGGTGTTGCGCCAGTGGACCAGCCGCTGCGGCGACACGGTGCGCACGCTGCGCTGGCGCCGGCTGCGGGTGTAGTAGCCCAGGTGCACCCGCCGGCGCTGCACCAGGGCGCTGCCCAGCAGCTCGAAGTGGCGCGCCGGCACCGGGCGGCGCGCCGGGCTGGCGATGCGGATGCGCTTCATCAGTTCGCGGGCCTCGGCCTCGTCGCCCAGCAGGCCCTGCAGCTTGTCCAGCAGCGGCTGCAGGTGGCGGCCCAGCACCCCGCCCTCGTCGAGGTCGCGGATGAGGTGGTGCATGGACAGCAGCGCGTGCAGCTCGCGCTCGCTGAACCAGACGCCTGGCAGCTCGTGCTGGGTGTCGCCCGCCCGGTCGCGGGGGTCGGACTCGAAGCGGTAGCCGTTGCCGTAGCGGTCGTAGACGATGGGCGCGTCGAGCCGGCTGCGCAGGTACTCGAGGTCGCGCTTCAGCGTGGCGCGGGAGACGCCCAGCTCGTCCATCATCTCGACGAAGCTGACCAGCGGCTCGCCCGGCCGGCGGCTGCGGATCAGGCGTTCGATCTTGTAGAAGCGCTCGGTGCGGTCCATGGCGACGCGTGGAAGGGCGACCGGCCGATGCTAGCAGCGGCAGGCTCACGCCATGAGCCTCGGCGCCTCCATGCTGTGTTCACCGCCGGGGCTGTTCCCGGCCGCGAACCCGTCCAGGAGAGCCGCCATGTCCGCCCTTCAGCCCACCCTGCGTACCGCCAACGTCCAGCCCGCCTTCGGCCTGCCGCTGCCCGCGGCCGCCGGTGCACCGCCCAAGGCGCCGCACTGCGCGCTGGAACGCACCGGCTTCGACCTCGGCCGCGACCATGCCCGCTGGGGCCTGGTGCCGCCGGCGGAGCACCTGCACCCGGGCCACCCGGTGCGCGCGGGCTGGGCGGCCGGCCGCATCGCCTTCGCCGGCCGCACCCGCGAGGCCACGGTGCACGTGCGGCGCTGGCTGTCGCTGCGGCTGGCGGCCTGGCTGCGCGGCCAGGCGGTGGACACGCTGCAGGTCACCCCCGCGCTGCTGCGCCGGCTGCACGCCGACGCCTGCCCGGTGACCGGCCAGCGGCTGAGCCAGGACGCCGGCGCCGACAGCGACGCGGTGGTGGTCGCGCTTCGGCCCGACGCCGCGCTGAGTCCCGGCCACCTGGTGCTGATGAGCCGCCGGGCCGCGCAGGCGTGGCGCCAGCGCGCGGCCGACGAGGCGCTGGCCATCGCCCGCCGGCTGGACGAGGCCGAGCCCGGCGAGCTGGTCGACGGGCTGGACGCGAACGCCTGGTGGCGGCTGGCGACGCTGCTGTCCTTCGTCACGCCGCTGCCGCAGGCGCAGGCCGCGCAGCTGGCGCTGCGCGCCTGGCCGACCACGCGCCTGCGGCTGCTCAACCCGGTGCAGTCGCTGCAGGTGCTGCTGACCCTGGCCTTCACCGATCCGGACGGCCCGCCGCCGGTGCAGGCGCTGGCGGCCATGCTGCCGGCAGCGGTGCACAGCGAGTTCCAGGTCTTCATGCACACCCTGCTGGCGCGCCGCGTCGCCGCCGGTCCGGTCGACCGGGCGGGCCTGAAGCGGGCGCTGCTCGTCGCCTGGGGCCAGCCGCTGGTGCAGCGCCGGTGGACGCGGCTGGCGCTGGCGCTGGAGGCCTCGCAGTGCGAGGCCCTGGTCGAGCAGGCGCTGCGCCGCGGGCTGGTCGGCGGGCTGCGCAGCCTGCCGAAGGCGATGGCGACCGACGGTTGGGCCGTGGAGGCGGCGGCGCCAGGGGCGACGGCCACGCCGGGGACGGCGGAGGACCCGGCGCCCGCCCGCCTCGTCGCGATCGAGCGCCGGCGCCGGCCGCGGGCCGGCGAGCCGGTCACCGCGCAGGCTCAGCGCGCGCTGCCGCTGGCTTGAGCCGCCGCGCGACCGGCGCGCTCGCCGCGCAGGCCGAGCCATTCGTTGAGCGCCAGCGCGCCGAGCACCAGCGCGCCGCCGCCCAGCACCGAGGCCGACGGCCGCTCGCCGGCGAAGAGCCAGACCCAGAGCACGCCCATCACCACCTCGAGCAGCGCCAGCAGGGCCACCTCGGGCGACGGCAGCACCGCCGCCACCCGGACCGCCAGCAGGCAGGGCAGCGCCAGCTGCAAGGCGCCGAGCAGCGCCAGCCAGCCCAGGTCGTGCGTTGAGGCCTGCAGCGGCCACGCCGCCGGCAGGGTGAGCAGCGCCGACAGCAGCGCGCCCAGCAGCACCGAGGGCCGCAGGTCCGGGGCGGCGGTGCCGCCGGCGGTGGCCGCACCGGCCCGGCGGATGACGATCCAGTTCAGCGCACCGGCCAGCGGCAGCACGAAGGCCACCGCGCTGCCCCAGCCGGCGGTGCCGGCGGCGAGCCCCTCGCGCTGCATCCAGACGATGCCCACGGCCGCCAGGGCGATCGCCCACCAGGTGCGGGCCGCCAGCCGGTGGCCGAGCGCGAAGCGGGCGATCAACGCCGACACCAGCGGCCCCAGGGCCATGGTGAGCAGCACGTTGGCCACGGTGGTGAGCGTCAGGGCCAGCATGAAGGCGGTGAACATCACGCACCAGCACACCGCGCTGGCCCACAGCATCCAGCCGCCCTGGCGCACCGACCGCCACAGCCGGCCGGGCCCGCGCAGCACCGACAGCGCCACCCCCAGCGACAGCGCGGTGAAGGCGCTGCGCCAGAACGTCACCTCGAAGCTGCCGGCCGATTCCAGCTGCCGCGTGACGATGCCGGCGATGCTCCACAGGAACGCGACGAGCACCATCAAAAGGACTGCCGACCGATGCGTCATGAACGAAAGAGGCCCGCAACGCGGGCCGGGCAATCATCTGACTGGAACCCCCCGGAGGGCGCACGGGGAGCGAAACGCCCACCTGCGAAGCGGCTATGCCGCTTCGCGCGATGCACGCTTGCGTTCGTGCTCCTTCAGGAAGCGCTTGCGCAGGCGGATGCTCTTCGGCGTGATCTCCACCAGCTCGTCGTCCTCGATGAACTCCACGCCGTACTCCAGCGTCAGCTCGATCGGCGGCGTCACCTTGATCGCGTCTTCCTTGCCGCTGACGCGGAAGTTGGTCAGCTGCTTGGTGCGGGTGGCGTTGACGACCAGGTCGTTGTCGCGGCTGTGGATGCCGACGATCATGCCCTCGTACACCGGGTCGTTCGGCTTGACGAACATGCGGCCGCGGTCGTCCAGCTTGCCCAGCGCGTAGGTGAAGATCTCGCCGGCGTCCATGCTGATCAGCACGCCGTTCTTGCGGCTGGCGATGTCGCCCTTGTGCGGCTCATAGCCGTCGAAGATGTTGCTGATGAGGCCCGAGCCGCGGGTGAGGTTGAGGAACTCGTTGGAGAAGCCGATCAGCCCGCGCGCCGGGATGCGGTACTCCAGCCGCACGCGGCCGCGGCCGTCCGGCTCCATGTTGACCAGCTCGCCCTTGCGCTCGCCCAGCGCCTGCATGACGCCGCCCTGGTGCTGCTCCTCGACGTCGGCGGTCACCAGCTCGATCGGCTCGTGCTTGACGCCGTCGATGTCCTTGAACACCACCCGCGGCTTGCCCACCGCCAGCTCGTAGCCCTCGCGGCGCATGTTCTCCAGCAGGATGGTCAGGTGCAGCTCGCCGCGGCCGGAGACCTCGAAGACGCCGTCTTCCTCGGTCTCCTTCACCTTCAGGGCGACGTTGCTCTGCAGCTCCTTCTGCAGCCGGTCCCAGATCTGGCGGCTGGTGACGTACTTGCCTTCCTTGCCGGCCAGCGGCGAGGTGTTGACGCAGAAGTTCATCGTCAGCGTGGGCTCGTCGACCTTGAGCATCGGCAGCGGCGCCGGCTCGGCCGTGCTGGTGACGGTGACGCCGATGCCGATGTCCTCGATGCCGTTGACCAGCACGATGTCGCCCGGGCCCGCCTCGGTCACCTGCACCCGGTCCAGGCCCTGGAAGGTCAGCACCTGGTTGATGCGGCCCTTGAAGCTCTTGCCGTCCGGGCCCTCCATCACCAGCACGTCCATGCCGGGCTTGAGCGTGCCCTGGCTGATGCGGCCGACGCCGATGCGGCCGACGAAGGTGGAGTAGTCCAGCGCCGAGATCTGCAGCTGCAGCGGCGCCTCGGGGTCGCCCTGGTGCGCGGGCACGTGCTTCAGGATGGTGTTGAACAGGGCCGACATGTCGGGGCCCCACTGCTCGCCCGGAGCGCCCTCCTCCAGCGACGACCAGCCGTTGATGCCCGAGGCGTAGACGACGGGAAAGTCGAGCTGCTCGTCGTTGGCGCCGAGCTTGTCGAAGAGGTCGAAGGCGGCGTTGATCACCTTGTCCGGGTTGGCGCCGGGCTTGTCGACCTTGTTCACCACCACGATGGGCTTGAGGCCGAGGGCCAGCGCCTTGCGGGTGACGAAGCGGGTCTGCGGCATCGGGCCCTCCTGGGCGTCGATCAGCAGCACCACGCCGTCGACCATCGACAGCGCGCGCTCCACCTCGCCGCCGAAGTCGGCGTGGCCGGGGGTGTCGACGATGTTGATGTGCGTGCCTTCCCAGCTCACCGCGCAGTTCTTGGCGAGGATGGTGATGCCGCGCTCGCGTTCGATGGCGTTGCTGTCCATCACGGTGTCGACCACCTTCTCGTGCTCGGCGAAGGTGCCGGACTGGCGCAGCAGCTGGTCGACCATGGTGGTCTTGCCGTGGTCGACGTGGGCAATGATCGCGATGTTGCGGATCGGACGGGTCATGACAGGCTTTCGACGAGCCCCTGCACCTCGGCCGGGCTCAACAGACGGTCGGCGATCAACTCGCCTTGATGGACATGGGCGCTGCCGAGGAAGACGGCGCCCGGGGCACCGGTCGGCAGGGGTCCGTAGACCCGCACCGCCGGCGTGTCGGCCAGCGCCACCTTGCGGCGCAGACCGGTGAGAAATCGGCCGGCCTCGTCGGCCGGCAGGGGCACCGCCGGCCAGTCGGCGACCAGCGCGTCGGCGGGCCGCAGCCAGGTCACCCGCTGGTCCTCCTCCATCGCCTCCAGCGCCTGCAGCGTCACCGCGTCGTCCACCGACAGCGGCCCGCTGCCGGTGCGGCGCAGGCCGGCCAGGTGGGCGCCGCAGCCGAGCGCACGCCCCAGGTCCTCGGCCAGCGTGCGGACGTAGGTGCCCTTGGAACACCGCACGTCGAGCACCAGCCGCTCAGCCTGCCACTCGACGATGTCGAGCCGGTGAATGGTGACGCGCCGGGCCGCGCGCTCGACCACCTGGCCGGCACGCGCGTAGTCGTACAGCGCCCGGCCCTGGTGCTTCAGGGCCGAGTGCATCGGCGGCACCTGGTCGATGTCGCCGGTCAGCGCGCCACAGGCGGCCTCGACCCGCTCGCGGGTCACGGCCACCGGCCGGTCCTCCAGCACCTCGCCCTCGCCGTCGCCGGTGGTCGTGGTCCGTCCCAGCCGCAGCGTGGCGCGGTAGGCCTTGTCGGCGTCGAGGCTGACCTGCGAGAACTTGGTCGCCGCGCCGAAGCACAGCGGCAGCAGGCCCGAAGCGAGCGGGTCCAGCGTGCCGGTGTGGCCGGCCTTCTCCGCGCGCAGCAGGCGCTTGACCCGCTGCAGCGCATCGTTGCTCGACAGGCCGACCGGCTTGTCCAGCAGCAGCACGCCGTGCAGCGCGCGGCGCGGCAGGCGCGGCCCGCGCGGCGGGCGCGCGGCGGGGCGCGGCGCGACGGCGTCGGTGTGCGGCACGGCGGTGTCCATGCGGTGGCGTCAGTCCTCGCCCTCGGACGGCGCATCGTCGCGCGCACGCTGCGCGTTGGCCTTGGCGATCAACGCCGACAGCTCCGCCGCCCGCTCGATGGTGCGGTCGAACTGGAAGTGCAGCGTCGGCACGGTGTGGATGGCCAGCCGCTTGAACAGGCCGTTGCGCAGGAAGCCGGCGGCCTCGTTCAGGGCCACCTCGCATTCGGCGGGGTCACCCACCAGCAGCGAGAAGAACACCTTCGCGTGCGCATAGTCCGGCGTCACCTCGACGGCGTTGACGGTGACCATGCCGATGCGCGGGTCCTTCAGCTCGCGGATGAGCTCCGCCAGGTCGCGCTGGATCTGGTCGGCGACGCGGAAGCCGCGGTTGGGGATGGATCGCTTGTGTCGCATGGCGGGGTCCTTCGCGTGTCGCCCTCAAGCACAAACCCCGCCGGTGTCGGGCGGGGTCTGTGCTGAGGCGGCGAGCTCGCTTACAGCGTTCGGGCCACTTCCTTGACCTCGAAGACCTCGAGCTGGTCGCCTTCCTTGATGTCGTTGTAGTTCTTCAGCTTGATGCCGCACTCGAAGCCTTCCTTGACCTCGCGCACGTCGTCCTTCTCGCGCCGGATGGAGTCGATCTCGCCGGTGTAGATCACCACGTTCTCACGCAGCAGGCGGAAGCGCGCGTTGCGGCGCACCAGGCCGGAGGTGACCATGCAGCCGGCCACCGTGCCGATCTTGGAGGCGACGAACACCACGCGGATCTCGGCGGTGCCCAGCGCTTCCTCGCGCTGCTCGGGCGCCAGCATGCCGCTCATCGCCGCCTTGATCTCGTCGACCGCGTCGTAAATGATGTTGTAGTAGCGCAGGTCGACGCCGTTGTTCTCGGCCAGCTTGCGCGCCCCGGCGTCGGCACGGACGTTGAAGCCCACGATGACGGCCTTCGACGCGATCGCCAGGTTGACGTCCGACTCGGTGATGCCACCCACTGCGGCGTGCACCACCTGCACCTTGACCTCGGCGGTGGACAGCTTGAGCAGCGAGGCGGCCAGCGCCTCCTGCGAGCCCTGCACGTCGGCCTTGATGATGAGCGCCAGCGTCTGCGCCTGGCCCTCGCCCATCTGGTCGAACATGTTCTCCAGCTTGGCGGCCTGGCGGCGGTTCAGCGTCACCTCGCGGTACTTGCCCTGGCGGAAGGTGGCGATCTCGCGCGCACGGCGCTCGTCGGCCAGCACCATGAACTCGTCGCCGGCGGCCGGCACCTCGGTCAGGCCCTGGATCTCCACCGGGATCGACGGGCCGGCCTCGTCGGTCGACTTGCCGTCCTCGTCCAGCATGGCGCGCACGCGGCCGTAGCTGGAGCCGGCGAGCACCACGTCGCCCTTCTTCAGCGTGCCGGACTGCACCAGCACGGTGGCGACCGGGCCGCGGCCCTTGTCCAGCCGGGCCTCGATGACCAGGCCCTTGGCCGGCGCATCCTTGGGCGCGGTGAGTTCCAGCACCTCGGCCTGCAGCAGCACCTGCTCGAGCAGGTTGTCGATGCCCTCGCCGGTCTTCGCCGACACCGGCACGAACGGCGACTCGCCGCCGAAGTCCTCCGGCACCACCTGCTCGGCGATCAGCTCGCTGCGCACGCGGTCCAGGTTGGAACCCGGCTTGTCGATCTTGTTGATCGCCACCACCAGCGGCACGCCGGCCGCCTTGGCGTGGGCGATGGCCTCCTTGGTCTGCGGCATGACGCCGTCGTCCGCCGCCACCACCAGGATGACGATGTCGGTGGCCTTGGCGCCGCGGGCGCGCATGGCGGTGAACGCCTCGTGGCCCGGGGTGTCGAGGAAGGTGATCGTGCCGCGCGGCGTGTCGACGTGGTAGGCGCCGATGTGCTGCGTGATGCCGCCGGCCTCGCCCGCGGCGACGCGCGCCCGGCGGATGTAGTCCAGCAGCGAGGTCTTGCCGTGGTCGACGTGGCCCATGACGGTGACCACCGGCGCGCGCGGCAGGGCCTCGGCGCTGGTTTCGGTGGCGTCCTCCTCGAGGAAGGCCTCCGGGTCGTCCAGCTTGGCGGCCAGCGCCTTGTGGCCCATCTCCTCGACGACGATCATCGCCGTCTCCTGGTCGAGCTGCTGGTTGATCGTGACCATCTGGCCCAGCTTCATCAGCTGCTTGATCACCTCGCCGGCCTTGACCGACATCTTGTGGGCGAGGTCGGCCACCGAGATGGTCTCGGGGATGTGCACCTCCTGCACCACCGGGTCGTTCGGCGCCACGTAGCTACCGTTGCCCTCGCTGCGGTCGCCACGGCGGCCACCGGCGCCACCGCGCGGCGCGCGCCAGCCCGGCCGGCCGGCGCCCGGCACGTCGCGGCCCTTCAGCGCGTTGCGCTTCTTGGCGGCGTCGTCGGCCCAGCTGGACGACAGCTTCTCGGACTTGACCGACTTCTTGTCGCCCGGCTTGGCGGCGGTGCCCGGGGCGGCCGGCGCACCGGCCTTGGCGGCCGGCTTGTGGATGGTGCCCTTGATGCCTTCCTTGCTCGGATCGGCCGGCTTCGGCTCTTCCTTCTTGGCCACCAGCACCTTGCGCGGCGCGTTCATCATCGCGCGGATGGCCGCGGCCTCGCTCTCGGCGGCCTTGCGGCGGCGCTCGAGGTCGGCGGCGCGCTGCTTCTCGGCGGCGTCGGCGTCGGCCGCCTTCACCACGCGCAGCCCGGGCTTGGGCGCGGCGGCGGGCTCGGCGACCGGTGCCGCGGCGGGTGCAGGCGCGGCCGGCGCCGCCGGCGCGGCGGCGGGCGCCTCGGCGTGGCGGGCGGTGGCGCTGGCGGCGGCGAGCGCGGCTTCGGCCTGGCGCGCGGCCTCGGCGGCGGCGGCCTCGGCGGCGGCGCGTTCGGCCTCCTGGCGGCGGGCCTCCTCGGCCTCGCGCTGGCGGCGGTCCTCCTCCTCGCGCTGGCGGCGCTGCTCGGCCAGCTCGGCCTCCTGGCGGGCGAGGGCCTCGGCCTCGGCGCGCGCCTCTTCCTCGCGGCGGCGCAGCTCTTCCTGCGGGTCGACCGCCGGCACCTCCTCGGCACCGCCGACGTCGTCGCGGCGGACGAAGACGCGCTTCTTGCGCACCTCGACCTGGATGGTGCGGGCGCGGCCGCTGGCGTCGGCCTGCTTGATCTCGCTCGTGCTCTTGCGGGTGAGCGTGATCTTCTTGCGGTCACCGCTGCCGGAGCCGTGGGCGGTGCGCAGGTACTCCAGCAGGCGCTCCTTGTCCGATTCCGTCAGCGCGTCGTCGGTGGAGCGCTTGCTGACGCCGGCAGACTGCAGCTGCTCGAGCAGCGTCGCCGCAGGGCGATTCAGCTCGGCGGCGAACTGGGCGACGGTGGTCACGGCCATTGTGGAAATCCTTGCTTGCTGCTGCGCGGCGCTGGGCGTGAGGGAGGTCAGCGGGCGGGTATCGGGGTCGGGTCGGATGGGTCTGCTTCCGTGGGTCAGGCGGTGAACCAGTGCTCGCGCGCCTTCATGATCAGCGCCTTGGCCTGGGCCTCGTCGATGCCGGTCATCTCGGTCAGTTCGTCGACCGCCAGGTCGGCCAGGTCGTCACGGGTGTGCACCCCGCCATCGGCCAGCCGGCCGATGACTTCGGCGCTCAGGCCCTTGCCTTCGAACTCGAGGTCGCGCAGGTCCTGCGACACCTCGTCGACCTTCTCCTCGCGGGCGATCTCCATCGTCAGCAGGGCGGTCTTGGCACGGTTGCGCAGCTCGTTGACGGTGTCCTCGTCGAAGGACTCGATCTCGAGCATCTCCTGCATCGGGACGTAGGCCACCTCTTCCAGGCTGGCGAAGCCCTCGGCGATGAGGATGTCGGCGACCTCCTCGTCCACGTCCAGCTTCTCGACGAAGAGCTTGCGCACCGACTCGGACTCCTCGGCCTGCTTGGCCTGGGACTCCTCGGCGGTCATGATGTTGATGCGCCAGCCGGTGAGCTCGGAGGCCAGGCGCACGTTCTGGCCGCCGCGGCCGATGGCGATGGCGAGGTTCTCCTCGTCGACCACCACGTCCATGGCGTGCCGTTCCTCGTCGACGACGATGGACTGCACGTTGGCCGGGGCCAGCGCACCGATGACAAATTGGGCCGGATCCTCCGACCACAAGACGATGTCGACCCGCTCGCCGGCCAGCTCGTTGGTGACGGCGGTGACGCGCGAGCCGCGCACGCCGACGCAGGTGCCGATCGGGTCGACCCGGCGGTCGTGCGAGACGACGGCGATCTTGGCCCGGCTGCCGGGGTCGCGGGCGCAGCTCTTGATCTCGAGCAGGCCCTGCTCGATCTCCGGCACCTCCTGCGCGAAGAGCTCGATCATGAAGCCCGGCGCCGAACGCGACAGCATGATCTGCGGCCCGCGCTGGGTGGTGTCGACGCCGAGGATGAAGGCGCGCACCCGGTCGCCCGAGCGCAGGTTCTCCTTCGGGATCATCTCGTTGCGCTTGAGGCGCCCCTCGACCCGGCCCGACTCGACGATGATGTCGCCCTTGTCCAGCCGCTTGACGCTGCCGACCATGATCTTCTCGCCGCGGGCGAGGAAGTCGTTGAGCAGCTGCTCGCGCTCGGCGTCGCGGATCTTCTGCAGGATGACCTGCTTGGCCGCCTGGGCGCCGATGCGGCCGATGGTCACGGACTCGATCGGCTCCTCGATGTAGTCGTCGACCTCGATGTCGCCGATCTGCTCCTTGGCTTCGAAGAGCAGGATCTCCGCATCGGGGATCTGCAGGCCGGCCTCGTCCGGCACCACGTGCCAGCGGCGGAAGGTCTCGTACTCGCCGGTGTCGCGGTCGACGGTGACGCGGATGTCGACTTCGCCGCCGTGGAGCTTCTTGGTGGCGGAGGCCAGCGCCGCCTCGACCGCGCCGAACACCACCTCGCGCTCGACGCTCTTCTCGCGCGAGATGGCGTCCACCAGCATCAACATTTCGCGGTTCATTGTTCCTGACCTCCGTCGTTCGTCGCCGCCTGTGCCGGGGTCGCGCCCCCCGTGCCGCCTGCGGCCCGCCGCCCCTTGAAGTCCACGACCGGCACCAGCCGGGCCTCGCGGACCTCGTCGAGCGAAAAATCAAGTGCTTGTTCCACCTTGCCGTCCTGGAGTTCCAGGCGCCAGCCGTCCGCGGCGTCGGCGCCGCGGGACACCAGCAGGCCGCGGAACTTGCGCCGGCCCTGGAAGGGGGACTTCAGCGTGAGGTCGACGGCCTGCCCGGCGAAGCGGGCATAGTCGGCCGGCCGCTTCAGCGGCCGGTCCAGCCCGGGGGAGGACACCTCCAGCCGCTCGTAGTCGACGTTCTCCACCTCGAAGACGTACTGCAGCTGGCGGGTCACCGCCTCGCAGTCGTCCACAGTGACGAACTCGCCCTCGCCGGTGGGGTACTGCGCCCCCGGCAGGCGGTCGATGGTGATGCGCAGCAGCCCGCGCGCGCTGCGCTCGACGTCCACCAGGTCGTATCCCAACCCGGTGACGGTGCGTTCCACGGCGGTGTGCCAGCTCATCGACAAAGAAGAAGTCCCGTCCCCAGCCGGACGCGCCGGCCGCAACATCACGGCAAAAGCCGCCGGTCGAGCAAAAAAATGGGCTGGAAGAAATCCGCCCACCGTTTTGCTTGTCCAGCGAAAGCCCGCGATTGTAGCCCGCACCGGGTGGGGCGACAAGCCGGAACGCCGCACGGCTCGCCGGGCGCAGGGTCGGCGCCCGCGCCCGCCGCCGTGGCGGCCGGGGGGCGCGGCAGGCGGCGATGGGAGAATCGCCGCTTTCGCCATTCCTGGAGACACCATGGGGTTCCTCGCCGGCAAGCGGCTGCTGATCACCGGCCTGCTGTCCAACCGCTCGATCGCCTACGGCATCGCCCGCGCCTGCCGGCGCGAAGGCGCGGAGCTGGCCTTCAGCTACGTCGGCGAGCGTTTCAAGGACCGCATCACCGACTTCGCCCGCGAGTTCGGCTCCGACCTGGTGTTCGACTGCGACGTCGGCGACGACGCCCAGATCGAGCGGCTGTTCAGCGACCTGCGCACCGCCTGGCCGGAGGGCTTCGACGGCTTCGTGCACGCCATCGGCTTCGCCCCGCGCGAAGCCATCGCCGGCGACTTCCTGGAGGGCTTCTCCCGCGAAGGCTTCAAGGTGGCGCACGACATCTCGGCCTACAGCTTCCCCGCGATGGCCAAGGCGGCCGCCGCGCAGCTGCGGCCGAACGCGGCGCTGCTGACGCTGACCTACCTCGGCGCGCTGCGCATCGTGCCCAGCTACAACACCATGGGCCTGGCCAAGGCGTCGCTGGAGGCGAGCGTGCGCTACCTGGCCGGCAGCCTGGGCCCCAGGGGCGTGCGGGTCAACGGCATCTCGGCCGGGCCGATCAAGACGCTGGCGGCCTCCGGCATCAAGGGGTTCGGCAGCATCCTCAAGGTGGTCGAGGAGAACGCGCCGCTGCGCCGCAACGTCACCATCGACGACGTGGGCAACGTGGCCGCGTTCCTGCTGTCCGACCTGGCCGCCGGCGTGACGGCCGAAATCACCTACGTCGACGCCGGCTTCAGCCACGCCATGGGCGTGCCGGAATGAGCCGCCGGCCATCGGGCGGCCGCCCCAACGGTCGGCAAGCCCGCCCCTGACCGCTTCGCGGCCTGTCCGCTGGGACCTCCAGGCGTCGCCCCGGTGACCTAGGCGTCGGCCTTGATGCAGTCGACGTAGTAGGAGCGGCTGCCGTCCGGCGTTCGCTCGTCGGATTCGACCAGCCCGTGCACGTCGGTGTCGAAGCCGGGGAACAGCGCGTTGAAGCGGCGGGCGAACTTCAGGTAGTCGACGATCTTGCGGTTGAAGCGCTCGCCCGGGATCAGCAGCGGGATGCCCGGCGGGTACGGCGTGACCAGCGAGGTGGCGATGCGGCCTTCCAGGTCGTCGATGCCCACCCGCTCGGTCTTGCGGTGCGCGATGTGGGCGAAGGCATCGCTGGGCTTCATCGCCGGCTGCAGGTCCGACAGGTACATCTCGGTGGTCAGTCGCGCGATGTCGTTCTCGGCGTAGGTCTCGTGGATGGCCTGGCAGAGGTCGCGCAGCCCCATGCGCTCGTAGCGCGGGAAGATGGCGCAGAACTCCGGCAGGATCCGCCACATCGGCTGGTTGCGGTCGTAGTCGTCCTTGAACTGCTGCAGCGCCGTCACCAGCGTGTTCCAGCGGCCCTTGGTGATGCCGATGGTGAACATGATGAAGAAGCTGTAGAGCCCGGTCTTCTCCACCACCACGCCGTGCTCGGCCAGGTACTTGGTGACGATGGACGCCGGGATGCCGGTCTTGGCGAACTTGCCCGACACGTCGAGGCCGGGTGTGATCACCGTGCACTTGATCGGGTCCAGCATGTTGAAGCCGGGCGCCAGCTTGCCGAAGCCGTGCCATTCCTCGTCGGCCTCCAGCATCCAGTCGTCGGAGGTGGCCACGCCCTCGTCAGGCAGGTCGTCCGGCCCCCCAGACGGTGAACCACCAGTCGTGGCCGAAGTCCTTCTCCACCTTGCGCATGGCGCGGCGGAACTCCAGCGACTCGCTGATGCTCTCGGCCACCAGCGCCTTGCCGCCGGGCGGCTCCATCATCGCCGCGGCCACGTCGCAGCTGGCGATGATGGCGTACTGCGGCGAGGTGCTGGTGTGCATCAGGTACGCCTCGTTGAAGAGGTGCGTGTCCAGCTTCACCGTCTGCGAGTCCTGCACCAGCACCTGCGACGCCTGCGACAGCCCCGCCAGCAGCTTGTGGGTGGACTGGGTGGCGTAGACCATCGCCTCCTTCGGCCGCGGGCGGTTCTTGCCCATGGCGTGGTAGCAGCTGTAGAAGGGGTGGAACGCGGCGTGCGGCAGCCAGGCCTCGTCGAAGTGCAGCGTGCCGATGTAGCCGTCGAGCAGGTTCTTGATGGTCTCGGTGTTGTAGAGCACGCCGTCGTAGGTGCTCTGCGTCACCGTCAGCACGCGCGGGCGCACCGTGCTCGGGTCGACGCCCGCCAGCAGCGGGTTGGCGGCGATCTTGCGTTCGATGGCCTCGCGGCTGAACTCGGCCTGCGGGATGGGGCCGATGATCCCGTAGTGGTTGCGGGTGGGCGTGAGGAACACCGGCACCGCGCCGGTCATCACGATGGAGTGCAGCACCGACTTGTGGCAGTTGCGGTCCACCACCACCACGTCGCCCGGCGCCACCGTGTGGTGCCAGACCATCTTGTTCGAGGTGCTGGTGCCGTTGGTGACGAAGTAGCAGTGGTCGGCGTTGAAGATGCGCGCGGCGTTGCGCTCGCTGGCGGCCACCGGGCCGGTGTGGTCGAGCAGCTGGCCCAGTTCCTCCACCGCGTTGCAGACGTCGGCGCGCAGCATGTTCTCGCCGAAGAACTGGTGGAACATCTGGCCCACCGGGCTCTTGAGGAAGGCCACGCCGCCCGAATGCCCCGGGCAGTGCCAGGAATACGAGCCGTCCTGCGCATAGTCCATCAGCGCCTTGAAGAAGGGCGGCGCCAGGCCGTCGAGGTAGCTGCGCGCCTCGCGGATGATGTGCCGGGCGACGAACTCCGGCGTGTCCTCGAACATGTGGATGAAGCCGTGCAGCTCGCGCAGGATGTCGTTCGGGATGTGCTGGCTGGTGCGCGTCTCGCCGTACAGGTAGATCGGGATGTCGGCGTTCTTCAGCCGGATCTCCTCGATGAACTTGCGCAGGTTCAGCACCGCCGGGTCCACCTCGGGGCCCGGGGTGAACTCCTCGTCGTCGATGGACAGGATGAACGCCGAGGCCCGGCTCTGCTGCTGGGCGAACTGCGACAGGTCGCCGTAGCTGGTCACGCCCAGCACCTCGAAGCCCTCCTTCTGGATGGCGTCGGCCAGGGCGCGGATGCCCAGGCCGGAGGTGTTCTCGGAGCGGAAGTCCTCGTCGATGATGACGATGGGGAAGCGGAAACGCAGCATGCGGCGACGGCCTTGGCAGACGGCGGGGGTGGACCGGGCGGCGACCGCGGCGCCCTGCGGCACGCGGCCCGCTCGGGGCAAGGCCGCGAGTGTAGGACGGGGCTTTTTCCCCCTCGTGACCCGGCACCGGCCGCCGCGGAGTTCACGCTTTCGCCCGCCTGCCCCGCGTCGGCCACGGGCGCCCGGGGCATAGTGCCGGCGCTCGCCCTCGACGCCCGGAGCCTGCCGATGAATCCCCGCCCCTCCCGCCCTGCCCTGCCCGCCCGCCCCGCACGCCGCCACCTGCTGCGCAGGCTGGGCGCCGGCATGGCCGCCGGCCTGGGGCTGCCCGCACTGGCCGCCTCCAATGTGCTGCGCATCGCCGCCACGGTGGACCTGAGCGGCAGCGAGAAGGCCAACGGCGGCGGCACCCAGCTCGGCGCGGCCGCCTACCTGCGCGCCTTCAACGCGGCCGGCGGGCTCAACGGCACCCGGCTGGAACTGCTCGCCGCCGACGACGGCTTCAACGCGGAGAAGGCCAAGGCCAACGCCCAGGCCTTCGCCGCCGACCCGTCGGTGATCGCCCTGCTGCACCCGCTGGGCACCCGGCAGACGATGGCGGTGATGGAGGCGGTGCCCGCCGACCTGGCCATCGTCGGGCCCAACACCGGCACCAGCGCCGTGCGGCAGAAGTCGCCGCCCAACGTCTTCTGGGTGCGCGCCAGCTACGACGACGAGGTGGACAAGCTGGTCGACACCGCCGTCACGCTCGGCCGCCGGCGCATCGGCGTGGTCTATCCGGACGATCCGCTCGGCAAGTCGGTGCTGGCCGGCTTCAAGGCCGCGATGGAGCGGCGCAAGCTGGAGCCGGCCGTGCTGGCCACCACGCCCAACACCACCAGCCTGGAGATGGCGCCGGCGGTGCAGGCGGTGCTCAAGGCCGCGCCGGAAGTGGTCGTCCTGGTGCTGGCCGGCACCGCGCCCGCGTTCGTCAAGGCCTTCCATGCCGCGGGCGGCACCAGCACCCTCTACGGCATGTCGCTGGGCGCCAGCAGCGCCAACATCAAGGCGTTCGGCGAACACGGCCGCGGCATGGGCCTGTCCATCGTCGTGCCGTCGCCCTTCGCCACCAAGCACGAGCTGGTGCGCCGCTACCGGGCCGACCTGCAGGCGCACGGCGTCGACGACGTCTCGCTCTTCACGCTGGAGGGCTACGTCAACGCCCGGGTGCTGTGCGAAGGCCTGCGCCGCGCCGGCGCCGCGCCGACGCGGGCTTCGGTGGTGGCGGCGCTGGAACGCCTGGACGGCCTCGACCTGGGCGGCATGCGCATCGGCTACGGCGGCGAGAACCGCCGTGGCAGCCGCTTCGTCGACGTGGCGGTCATCGGCGCCGGAGGGCGTCTGCTGACCTGACGTCGGCGCCGCGCGCCAGGGGCCGGCGCCGGGGGCACACTCCGCTCCCATGGACCTGCAGCCCTCGACCCTGTGGTGGCTGGTCGCCGGCGTGCTGGTCGCCGCCGAACTGGCCTCCGGCACCTTCTACCTGCTGATGCTGGCGCTGGGCGCCGCGGCGGGCGCCCTCGCGGCGCACGCCGGGCTCGGCGTGACGGCGCAGTTGCTGCTGGGCGCGGCGGTGGCCGCCGGCGCGACCGGGCTCTGGCACCGGCAGCGCCGACGCGCGCCGCGCGACGCACGGCCCGAGGCCAACCGCGACCTGGTGCTGGACATCGGCGAGACGGTGAACGTGCCGCAGTGGGGCGCCGACGGCCAGGCCCAGGTGCACTACCGCGGCGCCGCTTGGCAGGCCCGCCACCAGGACGGCGCGCCGCCCCGGCCCGGCCTGCACACCATCGTCGCCGTCGAGGGCAACCGCCTCGTGCTCGCGCCCCGCGACCGGCCCTGACGCCCCTCCACCGCCGTCCCCCTCGCCCACGGAGCCCGCCGCATGGAAATCGCCCTCGTCCTGCTCGTCATCGCCGTCGTCTTCGTGGCCAAGACCTTCAAGATCGTGCCGCAGCAGCACGCCTGGGTGGTCGAACGGCTGGGCAAGTACGACCGCACGCTGGCACCCGGCCTCAAGCTCGTGGTGCCCTTCATCGACCGGGTGGCCTACAAGCACTCGCTCAAGGAGATCCCGCTCGACGTGCCCAGCCAGGTCTGCATCACCCGCGACAACACCCAGCTCACGGTCGACGGCATCCTGTACTTCCAGGTCACCGACCCGATGCGCGCCAGCTACGGCTCCAGCGACTACGTCGGCGCCATCACCCAGCTGGCGCAGACCACGCTGCGCAGCGTGATCGGCAAGATGGAGCTGGACAAGACCTTCGAGGAGCGCGAGCTGATCAACGCCGCGGTGGTGAGCGCGCTCGACGAGGCCGCGCTGAACTGGGGCGTGAAGGTGCTGCGCTACGAGATCAAGGACCTGACGCCGCCGACCGAGATCCTGCGCGCCATGCAGGCGCAGATCACGGCCGAACGGGAGAAGCGTGCGCTCATCGCCGCCTCCGAAGGCCGCCGCCAGGAGCAGATCAACATCGCCACCGGCGAGCGCGAGGCCTTCATCGCGCGGTCCGAAGGCGAGAAGCAGTCGCAGATCAACAACGCCCAGGGCGAGGCGGCCGCCATCACCTCGGTGGCCGCCGCCACGGCGGACGCCATCCGCCAGATCGCCGCCGCCATCCGCGAGCCCGGAGGCGAGGCCGCGGTGCAGCTGAAGGTGGCCGAGCGCGCGGTCGACGCCTTCGCCCAGCTGGCGCAGAAGAACAACAGCCTCATCGTGCCGAGCAACCTGAGCGAGGTGTCGGCGCTGATCGGCAGCGCGATGGCGGTGATGAAGTCGGCCGCGGTGGAGCCGCCCCGGCCGCGCTGACCCTGCGGCGCCGCCGGGCGCGCCCGTCGGGCGCGTCGCTAGAATCCCGCCCTTCGTCCCGCGGAGGGATGGATGAGTGGTTTAAGTCGCACGCCTGGAAAGCGTGTGTGGGTGAACAGCCCACCGCGGGTTCGAATCCCGCTCCCTCCGCCAGCGCCCCCCTCGGCCGTCGCCGCGCCTCAGCCGGCCTTCGGCTCGGCAAACGCCAGGGGTCGGCGCTCGAGAAGGCGCTGGTAGAGCGCGTTGTATTCGCTGGACAGGCGATCCGCGCTGAACACCGCTTCGACGCGGCGGCGGCCGGCCTGCGCAAAGCGATCCGCCTTGTCCGTGTCGGTGAGCAGTTCGACGATCGCCGCCGCCAGCGCGGCCGGATCGTCCGGCGGCACCAACGTGCCCGTCACCCCGTCGGCGACCACTTCCGGAATGCCATCGACCCGCGAGCCGACCACCGGGCACCGGCTGGCCATGGCTTCGAGGAACACCAGGCCGAACGACTCGCGCCGCGACGGCAGCACGAACAGGTCGAACCGCCACATCAGCTCGGGCACGTCGGCACGCCAGCCGAGGAAGTCGACGTGCGGGGTCATCCCGAGCGCGCGGATGCGCTGCTCCATCCACGGCCTCAGTTCGCCCTCGCCGGCGATGGCGAACCGGACACCGGGCACCGCCTTCACGACGGCGGGCATGGCCTCGACGAGGCTGGCCAGCCCCTTGCGCGCTTCGAGCAGGCAGACGGTGCCCACCTCCGGGCGGCCGGCACCGCGGCCCGGACGGGGCTGCATCCCGCGGTCGGGGAAGTCCTCCAGCCGCAGCGCATGGTGGATGACCTGCAGCTTCTGCGGCGCGCAGATGCCGCGCGACAACCACTGCCGCTCGACATGGGCCGAGACGGCGACGTAGGCGTCCGTCATGCCGTCCAACGCCCGCTCGATCCAGCGGTAGACGGTGCGCTCGAGGATGCTGTCGGGGTTGCGGTTGGCATAACCGTGCAGTTCGACGACCACCACCGGCACGCGAGCGAACCAGGCCGCCACGCGCGCCAGCACGCCGGCCTCGGAGCCGTGCACATGCACGACGTCGTAGCGCTCGCGCTTCATCAGCCGCGTCAGCCGCACCACCGTCTGCAGGAACTGCAGCGGGCGAATGCCGCGCGACAGCGTCAACGGGTGCAGCCGGAAGCCGGCCGCGCCGAACGCGCTGTCCAGCGGATAGCCCAGGCCGAGCGCCACCTCCACCGCGTAGCGGCCCGGATCGAGCGCCTGCATGATGGACAGCAGCGAGGTGCCCAGCCCGCCGGCCGACGTGGTGGACACGTGCAGCACCCGCCGCCGGGGCGCTGGGGTGGGGGGGCGGTTCGCGGTGCCTCATCACCGGTTCATGATCCGGACCAGCACCACCGAGTCGTCCTCCATCTCGAATTCGAGCCGGCGGTCGCGCAACCTGAGGGCGCGCTCGTCGGCCTTGAAGCCGAGTTCGGGCCACGCGTTGATCTCCTGTCCGACGGCCCACAGGCGCTCGCTGATGAAGGCCTGCGACTCGTCCGCCAGGGCACGGACGGCGGTCCGGTCCTGCGGTGCACGGCCGGCCAGCGCGCGCTCTCGGTCGCGGCTGTTCATCACCTGCTTGAAGGCCTCGATCTGGTCGCCGCGGTAGCCGCGCTCCTCGAAGCGGCGCAGCAGCCCCTGTGGCAGGGACTGCTTTTCCTGCGCCAGCCGCTGCTGCAGGTGGCCGGTGATCCGCTCGCGAAGCGAAAAGGCGTTGGCGTGCCGGCTGTCGATGCGCCACAGCTCCGCCGACGACCCGTCGAAGCCGCTCAGCTCGATCACCACCGAATGCGACCGGCCCCGCTGGGCGGCGCTGCGGCGGGCCAGCGGCACCACCTCGGCGGCGGCCTTGCCCAACGCCTGGCGCAGCGCCTCGTTGCCACGCACCTCGTCGGGGCTTGCCTCGCCGAAGGTCAGCCGCTCGAGCTGTCGGCCGTCCAGCGCGCGGCGCAGCTCGTCGAAGCCGGCGCCCGCGGCCAAGGCCTTGGCGACGAAGCTGCGCTGCAGCGCCTTCGGCTGTGGCGAGGAGGCGGCCACCACCAGCGCGACCTCGCCGGCCGAGGGCCGGCCGGCGATCACCGCCACCAGCGGGTCGCTGCTGCGTGCGGCGACCCGCGCACCGCCCAGCCGGGACACGGCGTTGAAGGCCCAGAACGCCGGCTTGCGCACGAACTGGTTGGTGTAGACGCCGAAGCTGCCGATGAAGGGCTGGCCTTCCACCTCGCGCTGCTCGGTCAGCGAGGTGAAGGCCGCGCGGCCGATGCCGGCGGTGTCCATCGCCGCCAGCGACGCCACGATGTACGCCGCCAGGGCCGGCTGGTCGTGCTCGGGGCTCTGCGGCTGCGGCCAGGCGGACCAGCTCGACCATTCGCCGATGAACAGTTCGGTGCGCTCCGGGTAGCCGGCGTCGCGCAGCCAGGCCCGCGCCTGCCGCGCGGCGAGGTCCCAGGCGAGCACGGCGTCGGTGCCGAACTGGTGCCAGATCAGGAAGTCGACGGGCAGCCGCTTCAACCCCAGGTCGGGCAGCGGCGTGTCGGCGCAGTAGCGCAGGAAGCGCGGGATCATCGGCGGCGCGCCCTCGCCGCCCTTGCCGTTGTACAGCGCGCTCACCGAGGGCCCGCCGACCCGCGCCTGCGCATCGGCCCGTCGCACGCCGCGCACGGTGTCGCGGTAGAAGTTGAAGAAGTCGGCCTCGCTGCCCTGCCACGCGGACTGGTCGGGTTCCCAGCCGATCTTGTAGTCCGGCGACCCGCCCAGGCCTTGCTTCAGCTCGGCCACCACGGCGGTGACCAGGTCCGACCACGCGCCCCCGTCACGCGGCGCGACCACGCTGCCCTTGGGCACCACGTCGCCGGCGACGGCGTCGGTGGCGTTCGGGCGCGAGGACAGCCACAGCGGCAGGCGGGTGATGGCCAGCACCGGCGCGCCGCCGGCGGCACGAATGCGCCTGAGCATCGGCAACAGCGCGCGCGCGCGTCGCACGGCATCGGCGGCGTCGCTGGCCTGCTGGAACACCGGCCCGCCGATGTCGACCTCGACCACCCCCGGCCGCACCTGGTCCAGCCAGTCCTGCAGGGCTTCGGCGGGCGGCTCCGGCTTGAAGGTGAAGATGCCGGGGCGCATCACCGCGGGCATCGGCGAGCTGCGCTGGGCGTCCACCTCGATCTGCACCGCCGCGATGGGGCCCGATGCCACGAGGCCGGCGAGCAGCATCAGCGCCGCAAGGCCGGATCGAAGGCGTTTCATGACGGCGTCGCCTGGCCGAGGCGGCCGGCCGCGCGGTCCCCGCCCCGTGCCGCGTGGAGGTAGACCGCATGCAGCGCCGCGGCGGCGCGCTTCCAGCTGAAGGCCGACGCGCGCTGCAGGCCGGCGGCTCGGCGGCGCGCCCGTTGCGCCTCGTCGAGGACGGCGCCGCGCATCGCGGCGGCCAGCGCCGCCGGCTCCGGCTCGGCGTACCAGGCCGCATCGCCGCCGACCTCCGGCAGCGAGGCCGAGGGCGCGGCGATCACCGGCGTGCCGCAGGCCATCGACTCCACCAGCGGCAGACCGAAGCTTTCGTACGACGACGGCAGCAGCGTCGCCACCGCCGCGCCGTACAGCATGGACAGGTGGCGCTTGTCGACATGGCCGAGAAAGCGCACCCGCCGTTCGAGCCCCAGCCGGCGCACCGCCGCCGGCACCTGCGGGTAGCGCTCGTCGGGTGCGGCCGCGACGGCCAGCGTCACGTCGCCGGGCACGTCCGCCCGCGCCAGCGCCTGCACCACCGCCAGCAGGTTCTTGTGCGGCTTGAGCGTGCCGACGAAGAGGAGGTAGCGGCCTTCGAGGCCGAACTGCCGTGCCACCTCGGCCGCCGCGACGCCGGGTGGCGCGGGTCGGAAGACGTCGGACGCGGCGTGGTGGATGACCTCCAGCCGGTGCCTCAGCGCGGGGCGGAAGGTGCCGAGCTGCCCCGCCAGGAATTCCGACACGCAGACAATGCGCTGCGCCCGCGCCAGCGCCAGGCGGGTCAGCGCCTCGTAGTAGGCCCGCTTGGCCCAGGTGCGCGGCGACGCCGCCTGCAGCGCCAGGTCGGGATGGCGGAAGTCGTGCAGGGTCACCACCAGGGGGATGCCGTTTCGCGGCAGCCAGGGGATGTTGATGTAGGGCGCGTGGAAGACGTGCACGCCCTGCAGCCGGGCCGCCCGCCCCAGCGCGAACGGGTCGTGCAGGCTGAACGGCGCGGCGGAGCACGGCACGAAACGCAGGTTGGGCGCCTGCAGCCGCTGCTGCAGCCGCGGGTCCTCGTAGGCGCGCAGCGTGCCGCACCCTTCGGCATTGCCGAACAGCACGAACTCGGTGTCCGGATGGTCGGCCGCCAGGTGGCGAACCGTCTCCTCGATGTAGCGCCCGATGCCGGGCCAATGGGCCAGCCGGATGTCGAGGCCGACGCGCAGGCCCGGGCGGTTCACGCGCCGACCCCCGCGGGCACGGTCGCCGCGGCGGCGGGCGACAAGGTGCGATCGATGTGCGCCAGCATCAGCTGCGCCCGGGCCTGCCAGCTGTTGCCGCGCGCGGTCTCCAGCCGCCGCCGCACCGCCGCCTCGTCGTCCGCCGCATGCTCGGCCTCGATCGCGGCGACGAATTCGTCGACGCCGGCGGCCGTCGACACCGAGCCGCCATGCGACGACAGGTCGACGCCCGCAGACGCCACCACCGGCTTGCCCATCGCGGTGTACTCGTGCAGCTTGTTCGGGTTGACGAACTGGTTGAAGCGGGCGCCCTGCCGGTAGGGGATGACGCCCACGTCGACGCCGTCGAGCAGGCGGTGCAGGTCCGCCTCGTCGACCCAGCCGTGAAGCTGCACGTTCGGCAGCGTCCTCAGGCGGGCCAGCGGCCCGGCGGCGGCGCCGGGCTGCACCGGCCCGATGAGGCTGAACGTCCAGTCCGGTCGGCGCTCGGCCAGGCCGCACATCAGTTCGAGGTCGGTGTGCTCGTGGATCGTCCCCAGGTAGCCGACCGTCAGCGGCCCGTCGCGCGGCGCCGCGACGCGGCGCAGGCTCTGCTCGCCGACCGGCGCGAAAAAGTCGAGGTCGGCCCCGTTGTACGTCAGGGCCACGTTGGGATGCGACGCACGCCGTGCCTCGTACAGCGGCCGGGAGGTGGTGAACACCAGGCCGCAGCGCGCCATCAGCCGCTGCTCCAGGCCGATCAGCCGCTGTCGCGCCGGCCGCGACAGGCCGGGCACGTCGGAGTGCTCGTCGTAGCACTCGTACAGGGCCAGCGCTTCGCCCAGCCGGCCGGCGTAGTGGTGCTGCGTCGGGAACTGGTACCAGCCGACCCAGGGCCCCTCCAGCCCGAGGTGGCGGCGGGCCGCGCGCAGCTGACCGCCCAGCCAGCGGCGGTTGAGCAGCGGCGCCCCGGGCAGCAGGGCGGACAGCTTGTCGTGCAGCACCACGCCGGCATCGAGCAGCCACAGGTTGTCGGCCACCGGGCGCAGGCGCGGTGCGGCGGCGCCAGACTGGCGCCAGGCCTGCCAGCGTTGCGGCCGGTGCCAGCGCGCCGTGGCCAGGCACACCGGGTTGTCGACCACGATGGCCGGCCCGCGGTCGCGGGTGGCCGCGGCCACGGCCCGCAGCAGCCCCGGCCGGTGGTACCGGGACCATTCCGACGACAGGAAGAACACGACCCCCGGCGCGGTCATACCGGCTGCTCCCGGGGGTGCCGCCCCTGCACGGCCGCCGCCACCGCCAGCTCGCGCGCGGTCAGCGTCGACCACAGGTAGGCCGGGGCGCTGTGCCGGGCCTGCGAACGACAGCGCTGCAGCAGCGCGTCGTCGTTCGCCAGCCGCAGGATGGCCTGCGCGATGGCGGCCGGTTCGCAGGCCACGGCGACGCCGCAGCCGTGGCGCGCGAGGATGTCCTCGGTCTCGGTGTCGAGGGTGCCGATCACCGCCAGGCCGGCCGCCATGTACTCGATCACCTTCAACGGGAAGGCGTACCGGCGGTAGGGCTCGTCGCGGAAATGCGCGAGGCCCACGTCGGCCTGGCCCAGCCACTCGCCGATGCGTTCGTTGGGCACGCGGCCGACGAACTCGACCACCGCGCCGAGCCCCAGCGCCGCCACCCGGTCGCGCAGGCCCTGCACGTACGGCGGCGAGCCGTCGCCGACGATCCACACGCGCAGCGACAGGCCCTCGGCCAACACCGCCGGCAGGCCGTCCAGCATCACGTCGAGCCCGCTCCACGGCACCAGGTTGCCGACGTAGACCAGGGTGAACGGCTGCGGCGGCGGCTCCACCCCTCGGGGCGGCAAGAGGCTGCGCGCGGGCACGCCGTTGGGGACCACGGTCACGTCGCGCCCGGTCTGGGCCTGGCGCAGCGCCGCCAGGCGATGGCCGACCGACACCACCGCATCGGCCCGGCGCATCATCGCGCGCTCGAGGAACACCGCCCAGCGCTGCCGGGTGCGGTTGCGCAGGATGGCCGGCTCGTAGTCCTGGTCGTCGTAGACCAGCAGCCCCACACGCCCGAGGCGGCGCAGCCACCAGCCGACACAGGCCGCCCACGGCCCATAGGCGATGCACAGGTCGAACCGGCCGCGGCGCAGCGCATGGACCAGGAAGGCCGGCACGATGGTGAGGTCGCGCAGGACGCCGAGGGGCGAGAGCCAGCGGACCACGAGGCGCCGCATCGACGGCGCACCGCCGTCGCCCTTCCCCGTCGCAAGGTTGGTCTCGAGCCCGGTGCAGGGGTTCAACGGCGGATCGATGCGCACCACCCGGCCGTCGTCGCTGTGCGCCACCCGCCAGCTCAGCGAATCGCGCAGCACCGCGCCCGGTGAGCGCGCGGTGTTCTGCGCCAGGGTCAACGACAGGGTCTCGTGTCCCAAGGCCCTGCACTCGTCGGCCATGTTCTGTTCACGCGTGTTGGGCACGGTGCGCCGGTCGAGCGGCGAGACGAACAGGATGCGGAGGCCGCCGGTCATGGTCGCGCGGCCCGGGTGTCCGTCGGCCGTGGCGGTGACACCCGGTCGGCGGGACGGCCATGGGCGTCGATGGTGCGTTCGAGCAGCCGTTGCAGGCGTTGCAGGTGCAGGGCCGGCGAGAACTCGCGCAGCGCCAGCGCCCGGCCGCGCTCGCCCAGCGCGGCGGCGACCGACGGCTGCATGAGCAGCGGGTCGATGGCGCCGGCCAGCGACCGCGCATCGCCCCAAGCGGCCACCACGCCGTTGACGCCATCGCGCAGCCACTCCGCCATGCCGCCGGACAGGAAGCCGGCGACGGGCCGCGCGCTGCGCATCGCCTCCAGTCCGACGAGGCCGAACGACTCGGGGATGAGCGACGGCATGACCACCGCCGTCGCCTGCCCGTACTGTTCCGCCATGGCGTGCGGCGGCAACGCCCCCAGCCAGCGGACCCGTTCGCCGAGGCCGAGGCGGTGCGCCTGCGCCTGCAGCGCCTCGCGCGAGGGTCCGTCGCCGGCCACGTGCAGGTGCCAGTGGGCGGCGTGCAGGTGGGGCAGCGCGTCGATCAGCACCTGAAGCCCCTTCTCCGGCACCAGGCGGCCGGCGAAGAACAGGCGGCCCGGCACCGGGGGCGGCACGGGCGCGTCGGCGGGCCCGATGAAGTGCGGCACCACCGCGACGGCGCCGGCGTCGGCGACGCCGTGCAGCTGCAGCAGTTCGGCCAGGTAGCGGCTGGGCACGATCCACTGCGGCACCGAGCGCATGGCCCGGACCTGCAGCGTCCGCATCAGCAGGCCGTGCGCGTCGGACGCCCAGCGTCCCTGCTCCCCCGGGCGCCAGCAGCCGCCCGTCACGCAGCCCACGCCCTGCGCCCGGTGACAGGCCCGGCCGTCCCGGTCGAGCCGGGTCAGGCGCGGGCACAGCGGCGTCACGTCGTGCAGCAGGTAGGCCAGCGGCACGGCTCGACGACAGGCCCTGCAACGCCGAGGGGCCGAGGGCGTAGTACACCGAGTGCAGCAGCACGGCGTCCGGTCGTTCGGCCGCGAGCATCACCTTCAACTGCGCCAGCGCCTGTCGGCCCAGCCGACGTCCGCTGGACGGCAGATGAAGCGCGTCGATCTGCGGCTGCGCCGTGCAGATCAGCTCGCGGACCTGCCAGCCGGCGCTGCGCAACAGGGCGTTCTGCGCCGCGATGAACGCGCTCATGCCGCCGACCTCGTCGCGCGCCTTGTCGTGCACCACCAGCAGTTTCATCGCCCGGCCTCGACCACCACCTCGGGCGCCGACACGGCCGGCGCCGAGCCGCCGCGCAGCGTCGCCGCCCGCACCAGCCGCAGGTAGGCCGGCAGGCTGGTCTCATGGAACGCCTCCGCATAGCCACGGCCGCCGAACGGTCCGCCGGAGCGGTACGCGTTCAGCCCTTCGACCAGGCGCAGGTAGTCCTGGTCCCCCAGCTGCGAACGGAACTCGGCGAGCGCCGCGCGCTTGAGGCCCATCACCGAGCCGATGTCGGCCACGCGGTTGGCAGGCAGCGGGGTCCAGACCTCGTAGCCGCGCACGCGCAGGCGGCGGGCCGCCGACAGGTCCAGCGCCTGGGCGGCCTCGGCGAACACCCGGTTGGTTTGCCAATGGTCCTCGTGGAGGTCGTAGACGAACGGCAGGTAGACCAGTTCCGGCCGGAGGTGCTGCAGCAGCGTTCTCACCGCGTCCACCGCCTGCCGGTCGGGGCGCAGCGCGCCGTCCACGCGGCCGAGAAAGTGAACGCCCCGCGTTCCGAGCACCGCCGCCGCCGAACAGGCCTCGCGCTCGCGTGTGGCGACCAGTTCATCCTGCAGCCGTTGCCGCTCGGCCGCAGGCAGTTCACGCGAGTACAGCCGACCATCGCCCCACCGGCCGTCGGTCATGACGGCGGTGTGCACCTCGGCGCCCGCGGCCACGTGCCGGGCCATGACACCGCCGCAGCCGATCACGTCGTCGTCGCTGTGCGGTGCGATGACCAGCACGCAGCGCTCGGCGAACTGCTCGATCGGCTGCGGCATGCGGTCGCGCGCCTCCAGCACCAGCCAGGTCCGCAGGGCGTTGCGGGCGGTGGGCCACAGGCGGCGGTAGAGGGCGCGGGCGGCGCGGTCGAGCATGACGCCTCGCGCGTCAATAGGTGGCCAGGGTGCCGCGCACCTTGGTGTGCTGCAACGCGATGCGGAACACCCACAGCGCCAGCGGCGCCAGCACGAAGGCGAAGACCGACAGCACCAGCAGCTGCGGCTGCATGTCGGCCAGCGGGCTGCCCTTCAGCATGGCCAGGCGCATGGCCTGCAGCGAATGGGTGAACGGCAGCAGCCACCCGAGCTGCTCCAGCCACACCGGCAACGTCTTCGTCGGGAACACCACGCCGCCGAGCACCACCGACAGCGCCGACACCGCCACGTTCAGTCCCTCGCCGCGCTTGATGACCAGCGTGATGGCGGCGATGAGGATGCCGATGGACGAGAAGCTGACGATGGACAGCAGCAGGACCACCATCGCACTGAGCAGGTTGGCGCTGGAGACGTCCATGCCGAAGGCCAGCCCGCCGAGCAGGTAGAGGCAGAAGCGCAGGGTGGTGAAGCAGAAGCCCCAGAGCGACGAGCAGATGACCAGCGCCGCCACGCTGGTGGGCGACAGCATGATGATCTCCAGCGTGCCCATCATCTGGTTCTCCCGGATGCTGGTGTTGAAGGTGGTCAGGCTGACGGTGAGGTAGTCGGTCAGCGCCACGCCGATGAGCAGGAAGGCGAAGTAGTTGTTGTTGTACTCCCGCAGCAGCGCGTTGTCCGACTGGCCGAGGAAGCGGCTGATGAAGAAGATGAACGGCACGCCGAGCAGGATGCTGGCGGTCTGCATGAGGAACGCGGTGCGGTAGCTCGACGCCACCAGGAAATCGCGCTTGAGAAAGGCCCAGGCGGTCTTCAGCATGCGATGGCAGGGCTCGGTTGGGCCGCTTCCGCCGAAGCCTGTGCCTGGCGACGCCCGGCCAGGAAGGCGACGAAGGCGTCCTCGATCGGAATCTCGACCCGGGTGCAGTCGAGCAGGATGCCGCGGGACTCCACCACCAGCCGCATCACCTGGTCCATGGCGGGCCCGCCATGGTGCAGGTGCAGCTCCAGCACCCCGGGCAGCGGTTCCCTCACCGGCAGCGCGCACAGCGCCGACAGGCGCTGCGGCAGGCCCGGCGGCACCCGCGCCAGCTGGATGCGGTAGACGTCGGTCGCGTTCACGGCACGCTTGAGGTCCCCCGTGGTGCCGAGGTACGCCACCCGGCCACGCTCCATGATCAGCGTGCGCCGGCACAGCTGCTCGATCTCGCGCAGGTTGTGGGTGGTGATGATCACCGTCTGACGGGCATGCGTGACCACCCGCTCGCGGATCATGGCGATGATGTCCGCCGACGACTTGGGATCGACGCCCTTGGTCGGCTCGTCCATGAAGAGCACCTGCGGACGGTGCAGCATGCCGCGCGCGATCGCGAAGCGTTGCTTGGTGCCGGTGGAATAGGCCTCGAAGCGCTGGTGCTCCACGCCACGCAGGTCCAGCAGCTCCAGCAGTTCGTCGATCCACCGTTCCGCCTGGCGCGACGGCAGGTGGTGCAGGTCGGCGAAGAAGCGCAGGTTCTGCCGGCCCGTCAGCCGCCAGAAGAAGCTGCGTTCGTTGCTGGCCACGAGCCCGATGCGCGTTCGCACCGCCGCCGCGTCGCCGACCACGTCGAGCCCGCACACCCGGGCCGAACCGGTGGTCGGCGTCAGCAGGGTGCTCAGCATGCGCAGCAGCGTGGTCTTGCCGGCGCCGTTCGGGCCGACCAGGCCCAGCACCTCGCCGTCGTCGATGTCGAAGCTGATCTCCTCGACCGCGCTCGTGCGACCCGGGCGTTCGCCACGGAGCAGCTGACGGAAGCTGCGGTCGTGGTCGAACACCTTGCCCAGCGCCCGCACCTCGATCATGGGCGCCGCGTGTCCGACGGGCGGCGGGTGCGCGCCGTTCACAGGCATGACCTGACCACCGCCATGAAGCGGTCGTTCTGCGCCGGCAGGCCGACCGGCCAGACGACGTACTTGCCCAGCACCACCCCGCGCGCCGGCACGATGCCCTGCGCCTGCAGGCGGTCGAACAGCGTGTCCGGCGCGGTCGGAGGTTCGAACAGCATCATGTTGCTCTGCGACGGCACGTGGTCCAGCGCATGGTCCCGAAGGAAGGTCGTGATGCGCTGTCGTTCGCGCACGCAGTTGTCGAAGGTCCGTCGGGCATGGTCGGCGTCGTCCAGCGCCGCGCGGGCGGCCTCGGCCGCGAAGGACGAGATGTTGAACAGCAGTTCGCCACGGTCCAGCCAGTCGATGGTCTGTGGGGTGCCGAGGGCATAACCCACCCGCAGGCCGGCCAGGCCGTAGAACTTCGAGAAGGTGCGCAGCGCCAGCACCATGCGGCCGGTGTCGCGGATGACGCGGGCGGTGTCGAGCATGTCAGGCCGGTCAGCGTATTCGACATAGGCCTCGTCGACGATCACCGGAATGTGGTGGGGCACCCGCGCCAGGAAGTCCAGGAAGGGCTGGTGCCGGATCGGCACCCCCACCGGGTTGCTCGGGCTGATCAGGTAGATCAGGCGGGTGTCGCCCCGCAGGGCGGCCAGCACGCCGTCGAGGTTGTGGTCGAAGCCCTCCTCCGCCGACGGGACGAAGGGCACCTTGTCGTTGCGCACGCCGGCGACGTAGGCGAAGCGGTCGAACATGAACCAGCTCGGTTCGTTCGACACCACCGCCTCGCCCGGCTTGGTGAACACGCGCAGCACCCGTTCGACGAGTTCCGCGGAGCCGTTGCCGAAGCTGACGCAGCCGGCGTCCAGCCCGTGGCGGGCGGCCAACTGCTGGCGCAGCGGGCCGTAGTCGGGGTCCGGATAGCGCGAGACGTCGATGCCCGCGCCGTTGAGCAGCGCCTTCACGGTGCCCGGCATGCCGAACTGGTTCTCCGCCCGGTTCAGCACGATCCGGGCCTCGGGCGGGATGTGATCGGGCACCGGCTGCTCGACGAAGCGGAAGCGTTCGACGACCGCCATCGGCATGGCGATCTGGCCCTCGGCGTCGCGTGCCATCAGGTAACGCCAGGCGGCGATGACCCGGCCGTTGAGCAGGCGCGCATCGCCAGACGCGGCGTACCAGAAGGCCGGCACCAGCGTGTCCGGCGGCGGCAGCAGCTCGTACTCGTGCCAGGCGAAAAAGCGCTTCGCCATCTCGGTCCTGGTGCTGCCGAGTTGGAGGCCGATGACCGCGATGCCGGTGCCTTCCGCATCGGCGGCGAGGCTGCGGGTCAGCGCGTCGAGCGCCGCCTTGGTGACGGCATAGGGCAGCAGCCCCGGCACCGGCGCATTGGCGGCGCCGGACGACACGTTGACGATGCGGCCGCTCACCCCGGCGCCCACCATCCAGCGCATGAAGAGGCTGGCGCAGAGGAACGGACCGGTGAGGTTGGCCGCCAGCGTCTGTGACCAGTCGTCCTCGCCGATGTCCCAGGCCTTGCGGTCCTTCGGACCCATCACCGCGGCGTTGTTGATCAGCAGGTCGGCGCTGCCGAACCGCTGCAGCGTCTGGTCCAGCAGGGCCTGCGCGCCGCGCGCGGTGGAGACGTCGGCACACACCGCCAGCACCCGATCGGGCGAACCGAGCTTGGCGGCGGCGGCCTGCAGCACCGCCTCGCGCCGGCCGTTGATGACCACCCGCGAGCCCTTGCGCAGGAACGCCTGGGCCACGACGAACCCGATGCCCTCGCTGGAGCCGGTGATCACCACCACGCGCTCCTCGAAGGCCGGCTCGGGCCGGGCACGGCGCACCTCGTCGATCACCGCGTCGATCGGGTCGCGGTGCAGCGCGAAGTCCCGCACGCGCTTGAGCTTCATCGTCGCCTTGACGGCGAGCCGGTGCATCTTGCGGGTCACGGACATGGGTCAGCTTCGGGAGGGTTCTACGACGGCCAGCGGGTTATGCACACGCTGCGCCGCCCGTTCGAGCACGGCCGCGAGGCGGCCGCGCCAGGAGCCGGCGATCACCGCGCGTCGTTCGAAGGCGCGCGCGTCGGTGGTCCAGCGGTCGGTGTAGGCCTGCTTGCTGACGAAATCGACCAGGGCGACGTCGCGCCGCGACCATGCGGCCTGCAGCAGGCGCGCCATGACCAGGGCCCCCAGCGACAGGCGGGCGCTGGACAGGTCTTCCCGCATGGCGGTCTTCAGGGTGTAGAGCACGCCCTTGTCCTGCGCACACACCACCACGGCGATGGGTCTGTCGTCGAGCCGCAGCACGCCGGCGCGCAGACGTCCGGCGCGCGACAGCAAGTGCAGCATGCCGCGGTAGTAGGCCGTCGTCTGCGCGTCGCTGTCGACGGTTTCGCCGCGGTCGGCCTTCCAGCTCGCGCGGTCGACCTCGGTCCACAGCGCGAAGACCTGCTCGGCATCCTGATCGAAGAGGTCGAAGTGCACCGCGCCGAGTCGCGCCAGGTCGGTCTCGGCCCGCCGCAGGTTGCGCCGCAGGTCGCGCGAGCGGCCGGCGAGGTGATCGGTCCAAGCCCCCCGCACGGGCAGGCTGGAATGCAGCCAGCGCTCGACCGGCAGCTCGTCGGGCAGCGGCGGCAGCACCGGGCCGGTGCCCGGTGCGTCGCACCCGTCGAGCAGCAACAGGTCCCAGCCCTTGCGCTCGCGCAGCGCGCGCCACCAGGCCGCCGCGGCGGCCGGCGCGCCGGCGGGGTCGTGCAACAGCGCCGCCCGCACCGAGTGCGCGTTGGTGCAGGCGACCATCGCCCTCACCGGCACCCGCCGCCAGCGTGTGGTGGCGGGCGCGAGCGGAAACACCGCCTGCAGGCCGTTGTGGTCGCTGACGAAGGTGCAATGCAGCCGCTCCGAGGGCGCGAAGCTGTGCAGCCAGTGCAGGGCCCACTCCGGCGAGGCGAACAGGCCGGCGGTGGGCAGGCGGCGGTACAGCGCCGCCCACTCCGCCGCACGGGCCTGCAGGTCCGCCAGGGACTCGACGACCTCAACCTTCACCGTGCTCTCCGCGCAGGCCGCCCGACGGCACGCAGCAGGCGGCCACCGCGGCGGCCATGAACAACAGGCCCGGCTTCCAAGCCCGACGGTGCTGCAGGGAGCGGCGGAACTCGCGGGCGGCGGCCGCGAAGCGCCGCGCCCGCCAGGCCTCGCGCCCGGCGCCGTAGTGCGCCCGCGCGGCATGGAAGTCGAACGACACACCGTGCGACGCGAGGTCGTAGCGTTCGAACAGCACGCGCAGGTCCTCGACATGGGCCCAACGACGGTGGCTGATGTTCGCGCCATGCACGCGGCGCCACAGCAGCACGTCGGGGAAGAAGGCCACCGGGTAGCGCAGCAGCCGCAGCCACATGTCGGTGTCCTCGAACATCTTCAGCCGCTCGTCGAACCCGCCCACCTCGTCGAAGCAGCGCCGGCGGATGAGCAGCGTGCCCGTGGGAATGAAGAAACGATCGTTGTTGCACAGGTCGGACGGCGTGAGCGAGCCGTGCCGGCCGTCGGGCGAGGGATCGCTGTACCAGCCGCCGCTTTGCAGGTAGGGCCGGTCGATGAAGACGATCTCGCCGTCGCGCTCCTCGAAGGGCTGGGCGTCGCCGTAGGTCCAGTGCACCTCCGGCCGGGCTTCGAAAAGGTCCAGCGCCGCCTGCAGCATGTCGGTGCGGGGCCAGAGGTCGTCCGCGTCGAGGAAGGCGATGGTCTCGCCGCGCGCGAGTTCGATGCCGCGGTTGCGCGCCGCCGACGCTCCCTGTCGCATCTGCCGGACCACGCGGACCCCACGGGCACGCCAGCCGTCCAGCACGCGCTGGGTGTCGTCGGTGGAGCCGTCATCGACCACGATAACGTCGAGCGCCGGCCCCTGCTGGGCGTGCACGCTGCGCAGCGCCGCGTCGATGAAGCGGCCGTGGTTGAAGCTCGGCATGACCACCGACACGACGGGGCGGTCGCGCAGGGTCTCGGGCGCGGCGGACATCACCGGGCCTCTCGCAGCCGCTTCAGCGCCCACAGCGCCAGCGAATAGGGCCGCCGGTGGTGCAGCTGCAGGCTGATGAAGCGCTGCTCGGTGTCGCACCAGCTCTTGCAGAACGGGCTGTTGCCGTTGAAGTCGAGCACGTCGTAGCGGCCGTCGTCGAACACGCTCTGGAAGTGGCGCGTGACCGCGGCCCGCCCGAGGTACAGGTCGCGCACGCGCTCGTCGTACAGCGTCTGGAAGCAGTAGCTGACCCGGTCGTAGCCGACGGTGTGCACGATGGTCACCGGCTGCCCGTCCAGCTCCACGATCCAGTTGTCGCAGCTGATGCCTTCGTCGTAGGCGGTGGCGAATTCCTTCTGGAAGGCCCAACCTGCCGGCCCCAGATGGGCGGCGCTGTCGGCATCCTCCTTCCAGCTGCGCGACTCGACGTCGGCGAACACCTCGAAGTCACGGTCCTCGGGGCCTGGGTTGAGCGAGTGGCGGTACTCCACCCGTCCCGCCCGCTCGATGCGGCGCTCGGTCTTGCCGTTGTTGCGGCGGAAGTGCCCGCCGCGCTGCTCGACGTACCCGTTCCAGTCGGTGGTCAGCGGCATGCGGCACTTGCCCACGCCTTCGGCCTGCTGCGCCAGCAGCCCGTGGCGCCGGGCTGCGGCAAGGAAGGCGGGCATCCAGGGCGCCTCGGCCGGCAGCTGCTGCAGCCAGGCCACGTCCCATTCGTGCCGGGACTGCGCGAGGTAGGCGGCCAACCGCTCGGCCACCACCGCGTCGTAGCCCGGGGCGACGACCAGGTCGTTGCGCGACGCGTGGGGGTTCGAGAAGGTGCTGAAGACCCGCACCGGCAGACCGCGCAGGCGAACCCGCGTGAGCATGAACGCGGCAAGGCCGACCAGCCGGCCGCCATCGCGCATCGCCAGCAGCCGCAGCGTCTTGCCCGTGCCGAACGTCCGCCACCACGCCCGGTTCCATGCCGGTGTGAGGAACAGGTTGCGGCCCGGATGGTCGGCCAGCAGCCGCCGCCACTGCGGGGTGAGGGCCTGCATGTCGTCCAGGGAGTCCAGCACCTCCAGCGTGAGACCCGCGGCCAGGTCCAGGGGGTGGGCGGCCGGTGCGATCGCGGCGGTCATCGGCGGCGTCCGAGGAGGCGCTTCAACCGCCCCAGCAGCGCGGAGTACGGGTGGTGGTTGAACACCTGCAGGCCGACGAAGCTCAGCTCCTGATCGGTCCAGCTCTTGCAAAATGGGCTGTTGCCGTTGAGGTCCAGCACGCGGTGGCGACCGGACTCGAACATGTCCTGCACATGGACGCCGAACTGCACCCGGCCGGCGTAGAGCGCGCGCACCGATTCGTCGAAGAGCGTCTGCAGCGAGTAGGCGACGCCCCGAAAGGCGACCGCGTGCACACCGCCCACCACCTGCCCGTCGAGTTCGAGGAAGAGGTTGTGGCAGCTCACGCCCGCAGCGGTGTTGAGGGCCACGTCGCGCTGGAACGACCAGCCGGCGGCGCCAAGGCTGGCATGGCCATCCTCGCCCTTCCAGCTGCGTTCTTCCAGGCGCTGGAAATGCTCGAAGTCTTCGGCGCTGCCGTCGCTGCGCCGGTAGGTGACGCGGCCGGCGCGTTCCAGACGGCGCTCGTTTTCCTTGAGGCGCCGGCGAAAGTGGCGCGACTTGCCCGACATGAAGCCGGACCAACCTTCGGTCAGCGACAGGACGCACTTGCCGATGCCGGGCGTCGGCCCGAAGGCGGCCAGGCGGTTGACCGCGCAGGCGTCAACGAACGAACGCAGCCAAGCCGTGCCCGCCGGCAACTGCCGCAGCATCAACACGTCCCACTCGCCGGCGCAGGTCTTCAGGTGATGCGCCAGGGCACGGCCCAGCGCCACTTCATGACCCCGTTCGGCCAGCAGGCCGGTCCGCGACGCATGCTCGTTGTTGTACGACCCGAGGACACGTGCCGGCAGGCCACGCAGGCGATCGCGGTATCGCATCAACGGCATCACGCCGATCAACCGGCCGGCATCCCGAAAGGCCAGCACGTGGGGTTGCCCGCCGTCGCCGAAAGCGGTCCACCAGGCGACATGCCAGGCGGGGTGGGCAAAGAGATCGGCCTCGGGGCAGCGGGCCAACAGCTCGGACCATTGCGGGACCAGCGCGTGCAACGCCGCCGGCGACGAGACCACCTGGACCTGGACCGCCTCGCCGGCGTCAAGGGCCGCCGTCGTCGAACCCGCCCACTGCGGCGACACCGTCGACGAGTGACTGTTGAGCACCACGCACCATCCCCCCTTCACCCGACCGATCTTCTAGTGTCCAGGCACTGCAGTGCGGGTGGTCCCCCCGGTCGCAGCTTGACCGCGAGCCGCAACCCGCGGCATGATTTTTCGCGATTGAACAAGGGTTGGCAATTTCAGCAAGCCGCCTTGTGACCGACGGACTCGGGGATTGACAGGCCACCTCGGCGCCGGCCGCCCGACACGACCCTCGATTCAGGGAAGACCCGCACATGACAGCCCGTGCTTCGGAGACACCGCGCAGCGCCCGGCAGGGAAAGGCGCTTCAGTGGGCCCGGCGAACCAGCCCGATGGTGGCTGCGGGAGTGCTCGGACTGCTGATCGCCAATCTGTCGGTCATCGCGACCTTCCTCGTCTTCAACTTCATCCTTCATTGGGGCTCGTGACCATGAGCCAGGGCGCGCCTGCCAATGCGCTTGCCGCCCCCGGGTCCGGGGATGACGGCGAGCCTGCGGTGCGGACATCGCAGGACGGCGGATCCTGGGCTCCGCTGGTCGAGACCGGCCTGCTTCTCCTGCTCTTGGTCGGACTGTCCGGCCTGCTCTATCTGCTGCTTGGTGCGGTGTGCTGCGGTCGCTGAGCTCTTCAGCGCGGCCCCCGGCTGAGACGTCCAAGACCCTGACCGCACGCGCCGCACGGCTGAGCGCGTTGATCGTCCCAGCCTGCCTCGGGCTGCTGCTGGCCATCGGCGTGCTGGCCGACGCACGACTGGCACGTGGACTGTCGCTTCAGTGGGCGGCGCCCTGGCTGCGCGGCGAGGCACCGCCGCTCATCGCGGTGGCCGCGGCCTTCGTCCTGGCCTCGGTGCTCGTCGCCCTGACCTTGCTGCGGCGCTGGCTGCCGAGCGCCGAGCACGCCCCCATCGTCCTGCTCTTCCTGGCCACGCAGTTCGTCGGCTTCAACCTGGCGAACATCGAACCGCTGAAGATCGCATTGCTCATCACCTCGGGCATGTGGCTCGCGGACTCGCTGACCAATGACCGCCCGGTGCGCCTGTACCCGCCGTTCCTCATGATGTGGCTGGCGATCCTGGCTTTCGCCTTCGCCTCCGTGCTGAACGGGCTGGTCATTTCGTTCGTCGCGCAGTACTCCATCATCGCCAAGTTCCTGATGTTCTTCATCGTGGCGAACCTGGTCCGGACACCGTCGCAACTGGTGTTCACCGTCCGGCTGCTGGTCGCCCTCGGCATCGCCAGTGCGGTGCTCGCGTTGGCGCAGGAGGCCGTCTTCTACTTCTGGAAGATCCCGCTTTCGCTGGACGACAACGCACCCAAGTACTGGTTCAAGGAAACCCCCTGGGCTGGATGATTCGCGCGACCGCCTTCCATCCCACCGCGCAGAACCTGTCCCATTACCTGTTGATCGCCACGTCGCTGCTCATGCTCGGCCCGTTCTCCAACCGGCTGCGCATCGTCGGCGGAACGCTGATGGGGGCGGGCATGTTCTTCACCTTCACGGGCAACGGGTTGGTGGTGATGAGCGTTCTGCTGCTCGTCACGCCCATCATGCTTCGCCCGCGCCTGACGATTCACTACGTCGCGTTTCTCCTGCTGGTGGGGCTCATCGCCTACCAGACCGGTGTCGCGGAATGGGTCTACGAAAAGTACCTGCTGCCCATTTCAGGCAAGAGCGCGGAAGACCGCATCGGCCTGTTGCAGGTGGGCCTCGAGGTAATGGAACGACACCCCTTCATCGGCATCGGCCTGAACAACTTCGGCCGTCTTTCCCCGCAGCCGGTGCACAACGCCTACCTGCAACTCGCCACCGAGATCGGCCTGCTGCCGGCCGCGCTGCTGTGCCTGATCCTGCTCGGCATCTTCGTGCGTCTGGTCATCGGTCTGCGCCAGACGCCGCCATCGGACGCGACAAAGGCCGGAAAAGGCATTCTTCTCGGCCTTATGGGGCTGGCGCTTCACTTTATGTTTGAGCCCTTCATCAACAGCTTGGTGTCGTGGTCGATCATCGGCCTGGCCGAAGCGGCCGCCCTGCTTCTCTATCATTCCGACGAACGCCGCGCGGACCGCAGAGGCACTGCGCATCCTGCCCTGAGCACACCTCCGTGAACGACAAGACGCTCTACGACTACTGGATGATCTGCTACCGGCGCCGCGGCAGCATCCTCGTCCTGGTCTGCACCGCCATCGTGGGTGCCATCATGATCGGCGCGTCGCTGCCCGCGATCTACGAAGCCCGGGCGATGTTCTACGTGCCCGCGAGCCCGACCACCCAGCGGTCGAACACCGGCGATGCCGCAGTGCCGCTGCCGGCGTCGAACCAGGACGACGCCAAGGCCAACATCGGCATCCTGAAAGGCCGCGATGCGTTGGCCGCAATGCATGCCCGGTTCCCGATGAAGTCGCCCGACTCGCTGCAACGCGACGTCGACTTCACGGCGGGGCGGGACGGGATCATCCAGATCTACGTGCGCGATCGCGATCCGAAGCTGGCCGCCGATGTCGCCAACGCCTATGCGGAGTATTTCAACGTCTTCCTGGCCAACCAGATGCGGCAGCGCACCCTGCCCAAGATCGCCGCGCTGCAAAGCCGCATCGCCGAGGTCGACGGTCAGTTGCGCGACACGGTCCGCAGCCGTCGGGAATTGCTGAACCTCAGCGCATCGACGCTCAGCGACGTCGAGGCGCTGGAGTTGTTCAAGGGCCGTGAGGACCTTGCCAAGGAACTGGATGAATTGCGAGGCGCCATCGGCGCACGCTCGCCGAGCGAAAGTCGAGGAGAGCGGACCCGCGCCAGCGCGACGCCCGCCATCGACGAGTTGGAGCGGCAACTGGCGCAGATCGACATCGATCTGGCGAAGGTGCGGGTCCAGACGCTGCCCGATCACCCCGACCAACAGGTGCTGATCGAACGCCGGCAGGCGGCGCAGGCCGCCTTGCAACAGAAGCTGGCGGCGCTCGGAACCGTCGATCAAGCCCGCGCGGACACGGTGGCCGCCATGGTCGAGCGGCGCAACCTGCGACTGAAGGCGCTGCCCGAATACCAAAGCCGCCTCACCGAGATCGACCAGCAGTACCGCGACCTGCAGGCGGCGAGGACCTTTCTCAAGAACAGCCTGGAAGAGGCCTCGTTGGGGGCCTCCCGATCGCCGGTCGGCATCGGCATCGAAACCGCCCAAGTCCCGCAGGTGCCGGTGTTTCCCATCCTCTGGCTGAACGTCACGGTGGCGGCCGTGGTGGCGCTGCTGGCGGGACTGCTCTACGCGCTGCTGCTGGAATACCTCGACACCGCCGGGCGCCAGCGCGGCAACGCCGCGGCCGCCGTGGCCTGACCCTCCGGCGACTTCTTACACCCGTCGGCGGCCCGGCGCGGCCACCTGAATGGGTGTTCAAGTTGTCCCTATAACGAGGAACACATCCCTCGGCTTTTCCCCTAGAGTCCTGCGAACGATCGCCGGCCGGTCTCGGCCATGAATCGAAGGAGGCAGGGAATGCGGGGAGGCACACGCAAGGCGGTGCTGGTGACGGGTGGGGCTGGCTTCCTCGGCTCTTATCTCTGCGAGCAGTTGATCGAACACGGCCACGAGGTGCTGTGCGTCGACAACTTCTTCACCGGCACGAAGCGCAACATCGCGCACCTGCTCGACCACCCCCGCTTCGAGCTGCTTCGCCATGACGTCACGTTCCCTCTGTATGTGGAGGTGGACGAGATCTACAACTTCGCGTGCCCGGCCTCGCCGATCCATTACCAGCACGACCCGGCCCAAACCACCAAGACCAGCGTGCATGGCGCCATCAACATGCTCGGGCTGGCGAAGCGCGTGGGCGCGCGCATCCTGCAAGCCTCCACCAGCGAGGTCTATGGCGATCCGAAGCAGCACCCGCAGAACGAGGACTACTGGGGCCATGTGAACCCCATCGGCCCCCGCGCCTGCTACGACGAGGGCAAGCGCTGCGCCGAAACCCTGTTCTTCGACTACCACCGCCAGCACCGGGTGAAGATCAAGGTCGTGCGCATCTTCAACACCTACGGTCCGCGCATGCATCCGAACGACGGCCGTGTCGTGTCCAACTTCATCGTGCAGGCCCTGCGGGGCGAGCCGATCACCATCTACGGCGACGGCTCCCAGACGCGTGCCTTCTGCTACCGCGATGACCTGATCGCCGGCTGCCTGCGCATGATGAACACGCCGGACGACGTGGTCGGGCCGATCAACATCGGCAACCCGCACGAGTCGACGATCCTGGAACTTGCCGAGTCGGTCCTCGCCCTGACCGGTTCGAAGTCGTCGCTGGTCCGCAAACCGCTGCCGCAGGACGACCCGATCCAACGCTGCCCGGACATCGGGCGGGCACGCCAGCAACTGGGTTGGGAGCCGACCGTGAGTCTCGAGACCGGCCTGAAGCGCACCATCGAGTACTTCGACGCGCTGCTCGCCGGACGCACCACCCGGCTTTGACGATGACCCGCATCGACAGGGAGGAGCCTTGAACACCACACCTCTGCGCCGCCGCCTGGCCCTGTGGGGCTTCAAGCTGGGCGAGGCGCTGCTCGTTCTGTTCGCGCTCGGCATCGCCGGCCTGGCGACGGCGAACAGCTCATGGACGCCCGCGTTGTGGTGGAACGAGATCTCCGTTGCGCCGGCCTTCACCGTGGGCGTGGTCCTGGCCTGGCATTTGGTGCTGATGCTCCGGGGCCTCTATGCGTCGCACCGCCTGGAGGAGCCTTACCGCGAGCTGATGGATCTGCTGGGCTGCGTCGTCATCGTCGTGGCACTCGTCACCCTGGCGGCGCTCTTCACCCAGCCCCGGCTTGCCAATGCCGAGTTCGTCACCGTGTTCTGGGCCTCGCTCACCCTGCTGGCGTTGACCGAACGCGCGCTGCTGCGCGGCTTCCTTCGCCGGCTCCACGGCCACGGCCGCAACCTTCGCTTCGCGCTCATCGTCGGCGCGGGTGAACGGGCCCAGCGGCTGGCGCGCGCGCTGTCCCAGCGCAGCGACCTGGGGTATCGCCTGATCGGCTGTGTCGACGACATTCGCCCCACCGATGTCGCGCTGTTGCCATGGCTCGGTCCTCTGGATGACTTGTCCAAGGTGCTGTCCGAGCGGGTGGTCGACGAAGTGTTCATGGCACTGCCCATGCGCTCCAGCTATGAACGCATCCAGCACGCGGTGTCGCGCTGTGAAGAACAGGGCACGTTGATCACCATGCCGACGGACTTCTTCGCCGCCCGCCTCGCCCGCACCCGGGTCGGACAGATCGGACGGCAACCGGTGCTTTACCTTTCGGCCGTGCCGGAGAACGATTGGCGCCTGGTCGCCAAGCGTTGCATCGACTTCTTCGGCGGACTGGCGCTGCTGCTGGCCCTCTCACCCGTGATGCTCGCGGTGGCGCTTGCCATTCGCATGACCAGCGCGGGTCCGGTGATCTTCAAGCAGTCCCGCATCGGACTCAACAAGCGGCCCTTCACCCTCTACAAGTTCCGCACCATGGTCCGCGACGCGGAGGCCCGCCAGGCGGCGCTGGAATCGCAGAACGAAGCGTCGGGGCCGGTGTTCAAGATCCGCAAGGATCCTCGCATCACGGCCATCGGCGGCTTCCTGCGGCGCACCAGCCTCGACGAACTGCCGCAGCTCTTCAACGTGCTCAAAGGAGAGATGAGCCTGGTCGGGCCCCGGCCGCTGCCGCTGCGCGACGTGGAAGGGTTCCGCGAGGACTGGCAGCGGCGGCGCTTCACCATGCTGCCCGGCATCACCTGCCTGTGGCAACTTTCAGGTCGCAGCAACGTGTCGTTCGAGCAGTGGATGGAGCTCGACCTGCAGTACATCGACCGGTGGTCGCTGTGGCTCGACCTGGGCATCCTTCTGAAGACGGCCGGGGTCGTGCTGCGACGAGAGGGCGCGTACTGATCACTCCCCACCCCGGGCGCCGCGTCCGCGCCCGGCCGGCGCGGACGGCTGGCTAGAATGCCGCGCTTCGTCCCGCGGAGGGATGGATGAGTGGTTTAAGTCGCACGCCTGGAAAGCGTGTGTGGGTGAACAGCCCACCGCGGGTTCGAATCCCGCTCCCTCCGCCAACACAGGCGTGCCAGCCGCGTTCCCCAAGAGGCACGGTCACGTGACCGTCGCGTCCGGTCCCCATGGTTGGGCGCTCGAACCGGCACATCGGCATTCTCGTCCGCCAGGCCCGCGCCGCCGAAGCCTCAGATCGTCACCTTCGCCTTCTGCACGATGTCGGCGAAGTTCCTCAGGCTCTTGCGCATGTGCTCGTCGAACTGCTCCGGCGTGGAGCCGGTGACGATGAGGCCCATCTCCTTCAGCCGCGGGGCCAGCGCCTCCGACCGGATGACGCGGTTCACGTCGGCGTTGATCTTGGTGATGATCTCGCGCGGCGTGGCACGCGGCAGGCCGATGCCGATGTTGCTGGCGAAGTCGAAGTCGGGGAAGGTCTCTCCCGCGGCGGGGATCTCGGGCGCGCTCGGGTCGCGCTTGACCGACATCATCGCGATCGGCTTGAGCCGGCCCGACTTGATGTGCGGCATGGTGCTGAACAGCGGGTCGATCAGCAGGTTCACCCGGTTCTCGAACACGTCGCCGTAGGCGCCGCCGGCGCCCTTGTACGGGATGTGCGTCATCTCGATGCCGGTCAGCAGGTTGATCTGTTCGCCCGCCAGGTGCATGGAACTGCCGGATCCGGCCGTGGCGTAGGTCAGCTTGCCCTTGTTGGCCTTGCCGTAGGCGATTAGCTCGGCCAGGTTGTTGACGCCCAGTTGCGGCGACGCGGTGAGCACCGTGTTGCCCACCACCAGCATCGTGCCGGACAGGTCGCGCAGGGTGTCGAAGGGCATGTCCTTGCGCAGCGCCGGCTGGATGCCCAGCACGCCGATCGCGAGGATGCCGAGCGTGTGCCCGTCCGGCGGGGATTTGGCGACGAAGTCCGTGCCGGTGATCGTGCCGGCACCCGGCTTGAACTCGACCACGATCGGCTGCTTCCAGATCTTGCTCAGCTCGCTTTCGAGCAGGCGGGCGGTGATGTCCAGCGCGCCGCCCGGCACGTTCGGCACGATGATGCGAACCGGCCCGCGGGGCCAGTTGGCCGCGGCGCCGCTGCCCTGGGCCTGCGCCGCCAGAGGAAGGCCGCCGGCCGCCGCCAGACTGGCGGCGCGCACGAGCAGGTCGCGTCGGTTGGTCATCATCAGAGCATCTCCTTGTCGCTCGGGTCCACGCGCCCGGCGCCTCATTCTTTGCTCTGAACCTGCCCGCCGTCGATTGAGGAAAACGCAGGCGCACCGGCGTCGCGCTTAGAGCGCCCGGCGGGTCGCCTCGGCCCGGCCTCAGTCCAGCTGCAACTTGATGCGGCGCGCCACCTCGCCCCACTTGCGCGAGGTGTCGGCGACCGTCTTCGCCGCCACCGCCGGGTTGCTGGCCACCACCTCCTGGTCGGTGGCCTTGAGCTTGTCCACCACGTCGGGCTGGCTCAGCGCCTGCGCCAGGGACCGGGTGAAGGCGGCGACCACCGGGTCCGGCACGCCACGCGGGGCGAACAGCACCAGCGAGAAGGTGGCGTCGTAGCCCGCGACGCCGGCTTCCGCCACGGTGGGCACCTCGGGCAACGCCGGCGAACGGCGGGCGCCGGACACCGCCAGCGCCACCAGGCGGCCCGAGCGCACGTGCGGCAGCACCGTCGGACCGGCGAGGAAGCCGCAGGGCACCTGGCCGCCGATCACGTCCTGCACCGCCGGCGCCGGGCCCTTGTACGGGATGTGTGCCATGTCGCTGCCGGTGGTGGAGAGCAACAGCTCCGTGGACAGGTGGCCCGGCGAGCCGGCGCCGCCGGAGGCGTAGCTCAGCTTTTCGGCCTTGACCTTCTTCAGCCACTCGGGCAGCGCCTTCACACCCAGCCCGGCGTTGCACACCAGGGTCTGGCTGAAGCTGCTGGCGATCATCACCGGCACCAGGTCGTCGGGCTTGAAGCCCAGCTGCTTGTAGACGTGCGGGTTGACGGTGAGCAGCGTGTCCGTGCTCCAGAGCCAGGTGTGGCCGTCCGGCGCCGCACGCGCCGCTTCGGACGCGCCGAGGTTGCCGGCCGCGCCCGGCTTGTTCTCCAGCACCAGCGGCTGCCGGAACTGCGGCTGCATCTTCTCCAACGCGGCGCGCAGCACGATGTCGCTCGGCCCGCCGGGCGGCAGCGGCACGATGATGCGGATGGGCTTGTCCGGCCAGGCGCCGACCTGGACGGGCGGCGTCTGCGCCTGCGCACCGGCCATGGCGAGCAGGATGGGGAAGAGGTAGCGGCGGCGCATGGCAGGTCTCCTGTCGGGGTCGGGTCGGGTCGGGATCACCACTGGCCGAAGAACACGCCGGCCTTCTTGTGGTTGTCGGTGCGTGATTCGACGAAGGCATCGCTCACGGTGGTGCGGTGCTTGCGGCGGGCCAGGAAGTCGAGCAATTGCCGGCGCATCGCCTCACGCACGGCGGCGTGGCCGGGGTCGCGGCCGAGGTCCTGGAACTCCTGCGGGTCGGCCTGCAGGTCGAACAGCTGCTCCGGCGCACCCAGCCAGTGGACATAGCGCCAGCGCGCGTCGCGCAGCGAAAAGGCACGCGCTTCCTGCGGCGGCTTGCCGAGCAGGCGCCGCGCCGCCTTGAAGCTGTAGTCGAGCTCGGAATAGACGGCCTCCCGCCAGCCGTCCACCGGCCCACCGTGCAGCAGCGGCAGCAGGCTGCGGCCCTCGACGCGGTGGCTGGGCACCTGCAGCCCCAGGGCGTCCAGCAGCGTGGGCACCACGTCCACCGCCTCGACGAAGCGCTCGTCGACGCGGCCCCGTGTGGTGTCGGCTTCGGGCCGCGGGTCGACCACGACGAAGGGCACCTTCTGCACGGTGTCGTAGAAAAGCTCCTTCTCGCCCAGCCAGTGGTCGCCAAGGAAGTCGCCGTGGTCCGCGGTGAAGACGATCAGCGTCTCCTCCAGCAGCCCCTGCCCGTCCATGAACTCGAACAGCCGGCCGAGGTGGGCGTCGAGCTGGCTGATCAGGCCCTGGTAGGCGGGCCGCACGGTGCGGATGCAGTCGTCGCGCTGGAAGCTGAGGCTCTCCTCGCTCTGCCGGTAGGCGGCCAGCACCGGGTGCTCGTCCTCGCGTTCGGCGGCGCTGCGCACCACCGGCAGGCACTGGTCGGCGGTGTACATGGCGTGGTACGGCGCCGGCGCCATGTACGGCCAGTGCGGCTTGACGTAGCTCAGGTGCAGCACCCAGGGCTGATCGCCCATGCGGCGCATGAAGCCCATCGCCTGGTCGGTCATGAAGGCGGTCTCGGAATGCGCCTCTCGCACCCGCGCCGGCAGGTGCACGTTGCGCATCTGCCAGCCGCTCACCACCCGGCCCTCGCCGTCGACGCCGGAGATGACGAAGTCGCTCCACGGATCGGCGCTGTCGTAGCCGTGGGCCCGCAGGAAGGCCGGGTAGCCGCTCTCGTCGCCGGGTTCGTGGTGGCCGTCGTAGCGGTCCACTTCCTCGAAGCCGCCGGCGGCCAGCAGCCGGCCCAGCTCGCTGCCGCCGTCCAGCGCCAGGCGCCGCAGGCCCTCGTCGTCGGGCATCACATGCGTCTTGCCGGCCAGTGCCAGCCGGCGCCCGCTGTCCCGCATGTACTCGCCCAGGGTGCGCTCGCCCACGCCGAGCGGCACCCGGTTCCAGGTCGCGCCATGGCTGATCGGGTAGCGGCCGGTGTAGTAGCTCATCCGGCTCGGCCCGCAGACGCCGCTGTTGACGAAGGCGTTGGCGAAACGCACGCCGCGCCGGGCCAGCGCGTCCAGGTGCGGCGTCTTCAGCCAGGGGTGGCCGGCACAGCCGAGGTGGTCCCAGCGCAGCTGGTCGGCCATGATGAAGAGGACGTTGCGCACCGGGTTCGTCATGCCGGCCACTCTAGAAGCCGCAGAATGGATTGATCAAATCAACTGCCCTCCGGACTCACCCTCGGATGCCGACCTCGCCGCTGCGCGACCCGGCCGACCTGCACGGCCTGCTGAACTACCGGCTGACCCGGCTGCTGTCCGCCAGCAGCGTGCCGGTGATCCGGCTGTGCGAGGGCGGCCACGGCGTGTCGCGCCGCGAGTGGCGGCTGATCGCGCTGCTGGCGCTGCAAGGGGAGATGTCCCCGTCGGCGCTGGCCGACGAAGCCGACCTGGACCGCGCCCGCACCTCGCGCGCGATCACGCAGCTGGCGGCCAAGCGGCTGGTCGAGCGGCGCGCACTGCCGGGCGACCGGCGCCAGGCCCGGGTGCGGCTGAGCGACGAGGGCCGGCGGCTCTACGATGCGCTGCTGCCGCAGGTGGCCGCGCTCAACCGCGCGCTGGTGTCGGTGCTCGACGATGCCGAGCTGGCCGTGCTGGACGACCTGCTGGCCCGGCTGTCGGCGCAGGCGCGCCGCCTGCGCGATGCGCCGTCCGGGGCGCGGGCCGACCGCCACCGCGGCGGCAGCCGGCGCCACTGGGACGACGAGGACTGATCAGCCGCCGCCGGCCGCCGCACGCCGTTCGGCGTAGCGCACGAAGAAGTCGAAGCTGCCCGGGTTGATCATCGCGTCCGGGCTGGCCACCGCCTCCGGCCTGGCGCCCAGCAGCAGCTTGCGCACCGGCAGTTCCATCTTCTTGCCGGTGAGCGTGCGCGGGATCTCGTCCACCTGCACGATCTCGTCCGGCACATGGCGAGGCGACGCGAACTGGCGGATCTGCTGCGCGATGCGCTTCTTCAGCGCCTCGTCCAGCACCGCCCCCGGGGCGAGCACCACGAACAGCGGCATGAAGGACGGCCGACCCAGGTACTCGAGGTCGACCACCAGGCTGTCGCGCACCTCCGGCAGCTCTTCCACCACGCGGTAGATCTCGGCGGTGCCCATGCGGATGCCGTGGCGGTTGATGGTGGTGTCGCTGCGGCCGTAGATGACGCAGCTGCCGCGTTCGGTGAAGCGGATCCAGTCGCCGTGGCGCCAGACGCCGGGAAACATCTCGAAGTAGCTCTCGCGGTAGCGCCTGCCCACCGGCTGGCCGGGCTCCGGCGGGTCATTCCAGAAGTACAGCGGCATCGCCGGCATCGGCCGGGTGATGACCAGTTCGCCGACCTCGCCGACCACCGGCCGGCCCTGCTCGTCGAAGGCCGCCGCGGCCACGCCCAGCTCGGCGCACTGGATCTCGCCGGCGGTCACCGGGAGGATGGCGGCTCCCGACACGAAGCCGCCGGCGATGTCGGTGCCGCCGGAGATGGAGGCCAGCCAGAGGTCGCGCTTGACCTCGCGGTAGACCCAGTCGTAGGCGTCCAGCGGCAGCGGCGAGCCGGTGGCGTTGATGGCGCGCAGCGCCTCGAAGCGCTTGTCCGCGCCGGGCCTGAGGCCGTCCTTCATGGCGCCGATCAGCATCGCCGCACCGCAGCCCAGCAGGGTCACACGCTGCTCATCGACGAAGCGCCACAGCGCGTCGGCATCGGGCCAGCCCGGATGGCCGTCATAGAGCACGATGGTCGCGCCGTTCAGCAGCCCGCCCATCAGCAGGTTCCAGACGATCCAGCCGGTGCCGCCGAGGAAGAGCATGCGGTCGCCCGGCCGCAGGTCGTGCTGCAGCGGCATCGTCTTCAGGTGGGTGAGCACGATGCCGCCATGGCCGTGCACCATCGCCTTCGGCAGGCCGGTGGTGCCGGACGAGTAGACGATCCACAGCGGGTGGTCGAAGGGCAGCCGCTCGAACGACAGCGGCGCCGGCTGGGCGACGGCGTCGGCCCAGGCGATGCGGCCGCGCCAGCCCGGGTCGGCCACACCGGCGGCACCCGGCACATGGATGACGTGCTGCACGCTGGGCAGCTGGTCGAGCAGCTCGGCCACCGTCTGCACCCGGTCGTGCACCTTGCCGGCGTAGCGGTGGCCGTCGCTGGCCAGCAGCAGCTTGGGTTCGATCTGGCGGAAACGGTCCAGCACCACCGTCGGTCCCATGTCCGGCGCGCAGCTCGACCACACCGCCCCGAGGCTGGCGCAGGCCAGCAGCGCCACCACCGTCTCCGGCCGGTTGGGCAGGTAGGACACGACGCGGTCGCCGGCCGTGATGCCCAGCCGGCGGAAGGTGGCGGCGAGCGCGCCGACCTGCTGGCGCAATTCCGCCCAGCTCACCTCCCGAACGCCGCCGTCTTCGCTGCGCGCGATCAGCGCCGGTCGCTCGTGCGTGGCCCAGCGGAAGGCGTGCTCCGCGTAGTTGAGCCGGAGGTTGGGGAACCACACCGCGCCCGGCATCTCGGCGCGCGCCAGCACGGGTTCCGGCGAGCCGTCGGCCTGCACCTCGAAGAAGTCGACCATGGCGCGCCAGAAGGCCTCCAGCTCGGTGGTCGACCACCGCCACAGCGCGGCGTAGTCGTCGAAGGCCAGACCGCGCTCGGTGCGCAGCCAGTCCATGAAGGCCCGGATGCGCGTCGGCGCCATCTGCGCCTCGCTCGGTGCCCACAGCAGCTCGCCTTCGGTCAGCGGCATCGGTCGTCTCCTTGTCGGTCCAGCCCCCGAGCATATCGGCGCCGCCCAAACGATGCGGCCCGCACGAAGGCGGGCCGTTCGATGACCGACGGGTCGGCGCCGTCAGGCCGGCGTGGTCGGCGTGGCGTCGAAGGCCGCCCGCAGCTGCGGGCCGTGCGCCAGCGCCTGCGCCTCGGTGGCGTCCAGCAGCGTGCGCAGCCGCTCGCCGCCGACCGTCTCGTCGTCGAGCAGCGCGTCGGCCAGCTGGTCGAGCACCGGGCGGTGGCGGGTCAGCACCTCGCGGCAGGCGGCCTGCGCGCGGGCCAGCAGCTGCTGCGCCTCGCCGAGCGCGCGCTCCTGGATGTGCGGCCCGATCAGCCCGTCGGGCACGCCCTGCAGGCTGAGCAGGCCGAACTCGCTGGAGAAGCCCATGGCGCTGACCATCTCGATGGCGAGCTCCGAGGCCCGCTTCAGGTCGTCCGACGCGCCCGAGGTGGTGTTGCCGTAGACCATGAGCTCCGCCTCGCGGCCGGCCAGCAGCATGCCGATGCGGGCCTGCAGCTCCTGCTCGCCGTACAGCGGCACCTCGTCCGCCCGGGTGACGAAGGTGACACCCAGCGCCTGGCCGCGCGGCTCGATGCTCACCCGTTCCACCCGGCCCGCGCCCAGCACATGCGCCACCAGCGCATGGCCGCCCTCGTGGAAGGCGATGCGCTCGCGGTGCGTCTGCGTGAAGGCCTGCTTCAGGCTGGACACCTCGCCGCCGAGCTGGAAGGCCTCCAGGGCGCGGTGCACCCGCTCGGCGGTGACCAGGTCCTCGCCCGCCTCGGCGGCCATCACCGCCGCGCGGTTGACGACGTTGGTGATCTCGGCCTGCGACAGCCCGGCACTGGCCCGCGCCAGGGCGTCGGCATCGACGCCGCCGTCGGTCTTCACCCGCGTCAGGCAGCGGCCGAACAGCGCGGCGCGGTCGGCCAGCGTCGGCAGGGTGACGCGCGCGACGAGGTCGAAGCGGCCCGGGCGCTTGAGCGCCTCGTCGACGTTGCCGACGTGGTTGGTCGCCGCGATGACGACCACGTTGTCGCTGGGCGAGAAGCCGTCCATCTCGACCAGCAGCTTGTTGATGATGCGGTTCTCCTCCGACGCGCCGCCGGCCACCTTGGCGCCGCTGGAGCGCTTGCCGATGCCGTCGAACTCGTCGATGAAGACGATGCAGGGCGCATGCTTGCGCGCGGTGGCGAACAGCTCCTTCACCTTCGCGATGCCGGCACCGTAGAACATGCTGGAGAAGTGCGAGCCGTCCACCGCGATGAACTGGGCGCCCACCTCGCCGGCCAGCGCACGCGCCAGCAGCGTCTTGCCGGTGCCGGGCGGGCCTTCGAGCAGCACGCCGCGCGGCGGCCGCGCGCCGAGCGCCAGGTACTTCTGCGGCTCGCGCATGAAGGCGGTGACCTGCTGCAGGGCGGCCTTGGCCTCCTGCGCGCCGATCACGTCGTCGAAGTCGGTGTCGGGCTTCTCGGCCAGTTCGGTCTTGTGGCCGCCAAGGCCACCGGCCTGCTTCAGCACCACGTAGCCGATGCCGGCCAGCAGCGCGACCATCAGCAGCCCGCCGACACGGTCCATGGTGGCGGAAACGGCCGCCGTCCACCGCTCGCCGGCGCTGCGCGGGTCCAGGCGCACCCGAGTGATGGCGAAGCCCTGCTCGCCGCTGGCGGCCTGCAGGCGGGCCAGCAGCGGGTCGGCGCCGCCCGCCGCGGGCAGGCGCTCGGCCGATAGGCGCTCGCCGTCGCGTGTGGTCACCAGCAGGCGCCGCTCGTCGACGCCGAGGGCGGCGATGCGGCCGGCGCCGAGCAGCCGCTCGACCTCGGACACGTCGTGCGGGCGGTCGAGCCAGGCGGCGGGCGTGGCCTCGAACTGCTGCGCCAGCGCCGTGCGTCCGGTGCTCGGCGGCACTTGGCCGCGGTATTCGGACACCACCCCGAGGCCGAGCAGCAGCGCCAGCAAAGTGGTGGTGAGGAGCGCGAGGGCCCAGCGGGGCCAGGAGGAAAGGGACGAGAACAACTTCAACTTCGTTCCTTTGAGCCGAACCGTGATGACACCACGGACCGGCGCCGCCCCAAGCCTGCAACAGGGCCGGTTTGGCCCTGCCGTTCGCGCGACTCGCCTGGGGGCGGCGTTGGCAGACCCGGCTGCGCCACCGGGAGAGAAGGGGTGGAACCGCGCGTCGTCCGGCCGGTTCCCGCAAACCCGGCATTTTTGCCGCAAGAACCGGGCCGCAGGGCAATGACCCCTGGACGCGGCGGATCCTCCAGCGCGGAAAACGCGGCGGGGCGCGATCCAGTGGACCGCGCCCCGCCCGCGTTTCAGCTGGTCACGTCGACCGGGCAGCGCCCGGCCCGACAGGTCAGCGCACCACCGCGATCTGCTCGCGCTTGCCGCCCTTGAAGGTGTAGAGGGTGAGCGCGCCGTTCTTGACGTCGCCCTTCTCGTCGAAGCAGATGTCGCCGGTCACGCCCTTGAAGCCGCAGGTCTTGGCCAGCACCGGGAGGTACTTGGCCGGATCGGCGGAGTCGGCGCGCTTCATCGCGTCGGCGAGCACCATGGTGGCGTCGTAGACATACGGCGCGTACAGCTTCACGTCGGTGTTGAACTTCTTCTTGAAGTTGGCATTGAACTGCTCCAGGGTCTTCTTTCCGGCGCCTTCGACGCCGCCGGCCTCGGCGCAGACCACCTGGTTGTCCGTCAGCGAGCCGGCCGACAGCTTGGGCAGTTCGGCGGTGCAGATGCCGTCGCCGCCCATGAACTTGGCCTTGATGCCGAGCTGCTTCATTTGGCGCAGCATCGGGCCGCCCACCGCGTCCATGCCGCCGAAGAAGACCACATCGGGCTTCTTGGCTTTCAGCGTGGTCAGGATGGCGGTGAAGTCGGTGGCCTTGTCGGTGGTGAACTCGCGGCCGGTGACGGTGCCGCCCGCGGCCTTCACGCCCTTCTCGAACTCGTCGGCCACGCCCTGGCCGTAGGCCGAGCGGTCGTCGATGACGACCACCGACTTGCCCTTGACCTGCTGCACCGCGTACTTGCCGAGCGTGCCCCCGAGGTGCACGTCGTCGGCCACCACGCGGAAGGCGGTTTTGTAGCCGTTGCGGGTGTACTTCGGGTTCGTCGCCGACGGCGAGATCTGCGGGATGCCGGCGTCGCTGTAGAGCTTGGACGCGGGGATGGTGGTGCCGCTGTTCAGGTGGCCGATGACGCCGGCGACCTTGGAGTCCACCAGCTTCTGCGCGACGGCGGTGCCCTGCTTGGGGTCGGCACCGTCGTCCTCGGACAGCAGCTCGAACTTGACCTTCTGGCCGCCGAGCGTCATGCCCTTGGCGTTCAGTTCGTCGATCGCCATGCGGGCGCCCAGTTCGTTGTCCTTGCCGAGGTGGGCGATGGCGCCGCTCATGGGTCCGACGTGGCCGATCTTGACGACCATCTCCTGCGCGACGACGGGCCCGGCGGCCAGGGCGGCGGCCAGGACGATCCAGGGCGACTTGAGCTTCATTCGGGGAATCCTCCGGTGGGTGATCAACAGCGACCCCGCTTGCACGAAGCGGGCCGGTGTGACCTTACCCGATGCGCCTGCTGCCGCGCCCCCGTATCGCCACGAAGGCGCGAGGGCGCTCAGCCGCCGCCGTCGAAGCGGTGGTGCTGGGGCGCCCGGCCGGCCGCCTCGTGGCGGCGCCAGCGCTGGCGGCCGGCGTCGCGTTCGGCGGGTTCGGTGCCGACGACCTCGACCACCCGCGGGCTGTGCTCGGCCTGCCCGGCCCAGGCCGGCCCGAGGTTGAGCAGCAGCGCCTCGGCGGGGCCGGCGCCGTCGGCCTCGACCAGCCAGACCGGCGTGCGCCGGGCGAGCGCCGGCACGGGTGCCGGCTGGCCGGCAGGCCAGCGCAGGTGCGGCAGGAAATCACCGGGCGGGTCGGTCCACAGCGCCTGGTCGAGCCGGGCCAGCAGGGGCGGTTCGCCGCGCACCACGACCTTCAGTCCGTGCACCTGCATGCGGCGCAACAGCCGCATCGCGTGCGCCAGCTTGTCCGCCACCCCGCTGTGGAACACCACGCTGGGCGTCTGGGCAGGCGCAGCCGCCATCGGCCTCAACCCGCCTGCGACAGCAGCCAGTTCACCAGCAGCGGCACCGGCCGGCCGGTGCTGCCCTTGGCGGCGCCGGACTTCCAGGCGGTGCCGGCGATGTCGAGGTGGGCCCAGGGGTAGGCCTTGGCGAAGCGCTTGAGGAACATCGCCGCGGTGATGGCGCCGCCGGCGCGGCCGCCGACGTTGGCCACGTCGGCGAAGTTGCTCTTCAGGCCCTCGTCGTACTCCTCGTCCAGCGGCAGGCGCCAGCACGGGTCGAGCGCGCGCTGGCCGGCGGCCAGCAGCGCCTGCGCCAGCGCGTCGTCGGGCGAGAACAACCCCGAGTTGACCCCGCCGAGCGCGATGACGCAGGCGCCGGTGAGCGTCGCGATGTCGACCACCGCCCGCGGCTTGAAGCGCTCGGCGTAGGACAGCGCATCGCACAGGATCAGCCGGCCCTCGGCGTCGGTGTTGAGGATCTCGATGGTGGTGCCGGCCATGCTGGTCAGCACGTCGCCGGGCTTGAACGCACGGCCGCTGGGCATGTTCTCGCAGGCGGGGATGAGGCCCACCACGTTGAGCTTCGGCTTCAGTTCGCCGAGGGCGCGGAAGACGCCCAGCACGCTGGCCGCGCCACACATGTCGAACTTCATCTCGTCCATGTCGGCGCCCGGCTTCAGCGAGATGCCGCCGGAGTCGAAGGTGATGCCCTTGCCCACCAGCACCAGCGGCGCCTCGCCCTTCCCCGCCCCTTTCACGCCGCCCGCGTGCCGCAGCACGATGAACTTCGGCGGCTCGTCGGAGCCCCGGGCCACGCCGAGGAAGGCGCCCATGCCCAGCTTTTCGCAGTCCTTGCGGTCGAGCACCTCGCACTTGAAGCCGTGGGCCTTGGCCAGCGCCTCGGCCTGCTCGGCCAGCCAGGTCGGCGTGGCGACGTTGGGCGGCCGGTTGCCGCAGTCGCGGGCGAAGGCGACGCCGGCGGCCACCGCCGCCGCGCGGTCGAGCGCCGACTGCAGCGACGCCGCCTGCGCCTTGGCGCCGTACAGCGTCACCCGCGCCAGCTTGGGCGCCGGGGCGGCGCTGGGCTTGGTGGCGCGGTAGCTGTAGGCCGCATCCGCGGCAGCGGCGACCAGCGCCTCGACCTGCTCGGGTGAGGCGCCATCGGCCGCGCCACCCACCACCACCGCCAGTTCGGTCACGCCCAGGCCCTTGACCGTGCCCAAGCCGGCGGCGGCCGCCGACTTCATCGCCTTGGCGCTGCCGTCCCCCCGCCACCGCGACCGCGAGCCGCGGTGCCTTGAGGCCGACCAGCCGGTGCAGGTAGAGGCTGCGGCCGGCCTTGAGGACCAGGTCGCCGTCCTGCACCGCGGCCTGCAAGGCGCCTTGCAGCGGGGCCTCGAGCCCGGAAGGCAGCGCGTCGCCGACCAACAGCACCAGCAGCGCGTCGCCGGGCACGGCGGCCACGCCGCCAGCGGGCAGCGCACGAAAGCGGAAGTCCATAATCGGTTTCAGTCCCAAAGGCTATCAATCGATGTTATTCGATTCGACTTTGCGTCGAGAGCTGGCGCGCAGCTTCGGCGCCACCCTGGTGGTGATCCTCACCATCGTGCTGACCATGATGCTGATCCGCACGCTGGGCCAGGCGGCGGGCGGGCGCGTGGCGCCCCAGGACGTGGTGCTGCTGCTGGGTTACGCGGCGCTCGGCCACCTGCCGACGATGCTGGCGCTGTCGCTGTTCGTCTCCATCGTGTCGACGCTCGGACGGCTCTACCGCGACAGCGAGATGGCGGTGTGGTTCGCCAGCGGCGTCGGGCTGACGCGCTTCCTCAAGCCGGTGCTGCTGACCAGCTGGCCGGTGCTGCTGCTGGTGGGCACGCTGGTGCTCATCGTCTGGCCCTGGGGCAACCGCAACAGCGAGGACCTGCGCCAGCGCTACGAGCAGCGCTCGGACCTGTCGCGCGTGTCGCCCGGCGTGTTCCAGACCTCGCGCGACGGCCGCCGCGTCTTCTTCATCGAACGCGACCAGGGCAGCGAAGCCGAGGGCCGCAACGTCTTCGTGCTGTCCAGCGACGGCAACAGCGAGTCGGTCACCTCGGCGCGCAGCGGCCGCCTGGTGTCCGAGGGCAACGACCGGCTGCTGGTGCTGGAGGACGGCCAGCGCAACGAGCTCGATCTCGCCACCGGCGAGAAGACGCTGGCCCGCTTCGAGACCTACCGACTGCTCGCATGGGAAGGCGGCGCCCGGCCCGAAGAGCAGCGCCGGCCGCGCTCGCTGGCCACGCCCACGCTGCTCGCCGAGCCCACCGGGCCCAACCAGGGCGAACTGAGCTGGCGCCTGGGCCTGCTGCTCGGCGCGGCCAACCTGATGCTGCTCGGCCTGGGCCTGGCCGCCAGCAACCCGCGCCGGCCGTCGAACTGGAACCTGCTGTTCGCGCTGCTGGCCTTCGTCGTCTACTACAACCTGATCAACCTCGGCCAGGCCTGGGTGTCCTCCGGCCGCTACGGGCTGGTGCCGGTGCTGGTCGGCCTGCACGGCGGCGCCTTCGTGCTGGCGCTGGCGTTGATGTGGTGGCGCGAGCAGGCGGTGGTCGCCTTCCGCCTGGCGCCGCAACGCCGGCGCGGCGCGGCGCGGTGAGGGGCCCGGCATGAGGACCGTGCGCCGCCTGCTCTACCGCGACATCCTGAACTCGGTGGTCTTCGTCGCGCTCGCCTTCCTGTCGCTGTTCTTCTTCATCGACCTGGTCGACGAGCTGGGCGACATCGGCCGGCCGGGCTACGGCATGGTGCAGGCGGTGCTGGCCGGTCTGCTGGAACTGCCCGGGCACTTCTACGAGCTGTTCCCGATCGCGGTGCTGATCGGCAGCATCTACACGCTGTCGCGGCTGGCCGAGTCGTCCGAGTTCACCATCCTGCGCACCGCCGGGCTGGCCCCGGGGCAGGCGCTGCGGCTGCTCGCCGCGCTGGGTCTGGTCTTCGCGGCGTTGACCTTCGCCGTCGGCGACGGCCTGGCGCCGCTGACCGAACGGCAGGCGGTGCAGGTGAAGAACGCCGGGCGCGGCGTGCAGGTGGGCGGCAGCGGCGCCTGGCTGCGCGACCGGCAGGCCACGCCAGAGGGCGAACGCAGCTACTCGGTCAACGTGCTGCGCGCGAGCGCCGACGGGGCGCTGGAACAGGTGCGCATCTACGAGTTCGACGACCAGGGCCGGCTGCTCAGCCGGCTGCAGGCCGAGCGCGCGCGCATCGTCGGTGCGGTGTGGCAGCTCGCCGAGGTGCGCCGCAGCACCTGGCCGGCCGAGGCCGCGGCCCGCGACGACGGCCGCCCGGCGGCCGGCGAGGAACGCCTGGACCGGCTCGACTGGGCCAGCGGGCTGGACGCCGGGGTCGTCGCCTCGGCGGTGCTGCCGCTGTCGACGATGTCGACGCTGGACCTGTGGCGCTACACCGGGCACCTGAGCGACCAGGAACAGGCGGTGCAGCCCTACGCCATCCGCTTCTGGAAGAAGGCGCTCTATCCCTTCGCCTGCGTCGTGATGCTGGCGCTGGCACTGCCCTTCGCCTACCTGCACGCCCGTGGCGGCGGCATCAGCTGGCGGGTGTTCGGCGGCATCCTGCTGGGCATCAGTTTCGTGCTGCTGAACAACGTCGCCGGTCACCTGGGCCTGTTGAACCGCTGGACGCCGTGGGTGGTGGCCGCCACGCCGAGTGCGTTGTACCTGCTGCTGTCGCTGGCCGCCTTCGCGTGGCTCGTCCGGTACCGCTGATGACCCCCACCCCGCAAGGCCTGCTGCTGTTCGCCCATGGCGCCCGCGACCCGGCCTGGGCGCTGCCGTTCCAGGCGGTGGCGGCGCAGGTGGCGACGCGGCGGCCGGACCTGTCGCTGCGGCTGGCCTTCCTCGAGTTCATGGCGCCCGACCTGCTCGCCGCCGGCGACGAATTGGCGGCCGAGGGCTGTGCCGAGGTGACGGTGCTGCCGCTGTTCCTCGGCGCCGGCGGCCATGTGCGCAAGGACCTGCCGCGGCTGCTGGACACGCTGCGCCAGCGCCACCCCGGTGTGCGCTTCAGCCTGCAGCCGGCGGTGGGCGAGATGCCGGCCGTCATCGACGCCATGGCCGCCGCCGCGGTGACCGCCCTGCCCCCTTCCCCCTGACCGGCCGGCCCGCACAGCGCATGAACCTGCACCAGTTCCGTTTCGTCCAGGAGGCGGTGCGCCGCAACCTCAACCTCACTGAGACGGCCAAGGCGCTCTACACCTCGCAGCCGGGCATCTCGAAGGCCATCCTCGAGCTGGAGGAGGAGCTGGGCGTCGACATCTTCGTGCGCCACGGCAAGCGGTTGCGCCGCGTCACCGAGCCGGGGCAGGAGGTGCTGAAGGCGATCGAGGTCATCCTGCGCGAGGTGGGCAACCTCAAGCGCATCGGCGAGGAGTTCTCCAAGCAGGACGCCGGCACGCTGTCCATCGCCACCACCCACACGCAGGCGCGCTACCTGTTGCCCGAGCCGGTGGCGCAGTTGCGGCTGAAGTACCCCAAGGTCAACGTCAGCCTGCACCAGGGCACGCCCGAGCAGGTGGCGCAGATGCTGGTCGAGGAGACGGCCGACATCGGCGTCGCCACGGAGTCGCTGGCGGGTTACAGCGAGCTGGTCACCCTGCCCTGCTACGAATGGCAGCACGTCATCGTCGTGCCGGCCCACCACCCGCTGGCGCAGATGGAACGGCCGACGCTGGAGCAGCTGGCGGCCGAGCCGCTGGTGAGCTACCACCCCTCCTTCACCGGCCGCAAGAAGGTCGACGCGGCCTTCGAGCGGGCCCGGCTGAAGCCGCGGGTGGTGCTGGAGGCGATCGACTCCGACGTCATCAAGACCTACGTGCGGCTCGGCCTGGGGGTGGGCATCCTGGCCGAGATGGCGGTGCGCGACCCGGTCGCCGACGCCGACCTGGTGTGGCGGCCGGCCGGCCACCTGTTCGGCCAGAACGTCTCGCGCGTCGCGTTCAAGCGCGGCGCCTACCTGCGCAACTTCGTCTACGCCTTCGCCGAGCTGGTGAGCGACCGGCTGTCGCGCGCGCTCATCGCCCGGGCGATGGCCGGCGATCCCGAGGAACAGGACTTCGGACTCTGACCGACATGACCACACCCGCCCTGAACAGTCGCCTGCCCGAGGTGGGCACCACCATCTTCACGGTCATGTCGGCGCTGGCGCAGCAGCACGGCGCGGTCAACCTCGGCCAGGGCTTCCCGGATTTCGAGCCCGACCCGGCGCTGCTGCAGCGGGTGACGCAGGCCATGGCCGACGGCCACCACCAGTACGCGCCGATGACCGGCGTGGCGGCGCTGCGCGAGGCGGTGGCGGCGAAGATCGAGCAGCAGCACGGCCACCGCTACGACCCGGGCGAGGAGGTCACCATCACCGCCGGCGCCACGCAGGCGCTGCTGACGGCGGTGCTGTGCTGCGTTCACCCGGGCGACGAGGTCATCGTGCTCGAGCCCTGCTACGACAGCTACGGCCCGGCGATCGAGCTGGCCGGCGGGCGCATCGTGCGCGTGCCGCTCACCGCCGGCACCTTCCGGCCGGACTTCGACGCCATCGCGGCCGCCATCGGACCGCGCACCCGGGCGCTGATGGTCAACACGCCGCACAACCCGAGCGCCACCGCCTGGACGCGCGACGAACTGGACCGCCTGGCCGCGCTGCTGGCGCCGACCGACGTGCTGCTGATCGCCGACGAGGTCTACGAGCACATGGTGTTCGACGGCCGGCCGATGGCCGGCGCGTCGGCGCATCCGCGGCTGGCCGAACGGGCCTTCGTCGTCTCCAGCTTCGGCAAGACGCTGCACGTCACCGGCTGGAAGGTGGGGTATGTCGCCGCGCCGCGCGCCTTGAGCGCCGAGTTCCGCAAGGTGCACCAGTTCAACGTCTTCGTCGTCAACACGCCGATGCAGCATGCGCTGGCGGGGCACCTGCAGGCGCGGCCCGAGGCGTGGCAAGGGCTGCCGGCCTTCTACCAGGCCAAGCGCGAGCACTTCCGCGCCGGCCTGGCCCGCACGCGGCTGCGGCTGCTGCCATGCGAGGGCACCTACTTCCAGTGCGTGGACATCCGCGGCGTCAGCGACCGTGGCGACGCCGACTTCTGCCGCTGGCTCACCACCGAGGTGGGCGTGGCCGCGATCCCGCTGTCGGCCTTCTACGCCGACGGCACCGACCAGGGTGTGGTGCGCTTCTGCTTCGCCAAGCGCGAGGCCACGCTGGACGAGGCGCTGCGGCGGCTGCAGGCGCTGTAGCGCCAGGCCTCGCCGGCGGTTCAGCGGCGCGACGGACGGCTCGGGTCGACCGCCGCGGGGTCGTCGCGCACGAGTTCGAGCGAGGGCCGGCCGGGCACCGCATCGCCCCCCGGCGGGCCGCGGGTCGGTGGGCGCCGGGTTCGCGGGTGCGTCGGCCGGGGGCGGCGGCGCGTCGGCGGCGGGCGGCAATTCGAGCTCCAGCACCAGGTCCAGCGCGTCGAGCTTGGGCGCCATGTGCGCGCTGTCCGGCACGCCCAGGGGTGTGACGCCGGCCGACGGCACCAGCGGATCGGCCACCGGCGCCACCGGCCCGTCGCTCAGCGGCAGCAGCACGTCGACGTTGGCGCCGTCGTCGCCGTCGGCCGGTTGCTGCAGCTCGCGCGTCAGCCAGTAGAGGAACAGCAGGTCCTCGTAGGCCGCGAGGTCGAAGCGCTCGTCCGGGCCGCCGCGGCGGAACAGCAGCGCCTCCAGCTCGGCCATCGCGTCGAGCGGTTGCGGCCAGACCGCCTGCAGCCGCGCCAGCACCGGCGGGTAGTCGGCCAGCTCGCGCTGCACCGCCTCGGCATCGGCCCAGCGCGGCGCGTTGGCATTGAAGCGCTGCTCGAAGCGCTCGCGCGTGCGCTCGTAGGCCACCTCGTCGTCGAGCCGGCGGTAGATCTGCATCAGCTTGAGGTAGGGCATGGGTCTGGTGCCCCCGGTGCCGCGCAGCTGGGTCAGCAGCAGGTCGATGGCCGCGTCGTCCTGGCCGAGCACGAGGAAGAAGTCGGCCTGCTGCTCGAGGTCGATGTGCTCCTCGATGCTCAGGCCGCGCCGGGTCTCGGCCGCCATCGGCGAGCTCACCGGCAGCAGCGGAGTCGGCGCCGGGCGGGGCGCCACGGGCGGCGGCGGGGGCATCCCCATGGCCGGCGCGGCGGCCGGTGTCACCAAGGCGCCGGGCGTGGTGATGACGGTCGACGAGGTGTCGGCCGGCGCCTCGCCGGAAGGACCGGCGCCGTGTGCCGGCGACGGTGCAGCGTGCGGGTCGGCGGGGTGCGGCGATTCGGCCTGCCACCAGCGCGCGTGTTGCTGCTGGCGCCGCAGGCGCAGGGCCAGCAGCGCGCAGGCCAGGGCAAGCGCCGCCACCAGCAGCCATGGCCACCAAAGCGACTGCTGCTCGCGCGCCCGCGCCTCCCGCAACGCGGCCAGCTGGTCGCGTTGCGTGGCGGCATCGGCCTGCAGCTGCGCCAGGCTCTTCTCCATCGCGCGCAGCCGCTCGGTCGCGGCCGATGCGGCCGCTTCCGCGGCACGCGCCTGCTGCTGCGCGGCCAGCAGCGCGGCGGCCTGCTCCTGTGCCGCCAACAGCGCGGCGGCCGACGCCGCCGCGGTGGCCGGCGCGGCGGCGGTCTCCAGTTGCAGGCGGTTGCCACGCGGCGGCGGCGCCGAGGTGCGCGGGGCGGCGGCGCTGCGACCGGGAGGCGCCGGATCGCCCTCGCCGGCGACCAAAGCCCCCGCCGACGACGGCGCCATGGGGCGGCGCGCGGCGCGGGTGGGCGCCGGTGCCGCGGACGACGACGGCGGGGTCCCACGCTGCGGGGCCGCCGGGGCGGCGGCAGCGTTCAACGGCCGCCCCTGCGCGTCGACCGGCGTCGCGCTCGGCGCGACGGCCGCCGCCGGCATCGTCGGCGGGTCGACCAGCGCGACCAGGCGGCGCTGCAACCGCACCGGACAACCGACGCTGAGGGTGATGTTCACCACCGGCTCTTCCATCGCCACCGTGGTGACGACACGTGCCACCGCCTGCTGGCCATCGGACCCGGGCTCGATCGACACCTCGACCTGCTGCGGCGAGAGGCGGGACTCGCCGGCAACGACCTCGGCCGCCACGCACTGCGGGTCCAGCGTTTCGCCGTCGAGGTTGACCGGCACCCGAAGCCGCAGCGGTTGACCCAGCAGCGCGGTCACGCCGATGGCGCCGAACCCCAAGGCGCCCGCATCGCCGGCGCCGATGACGAAGGCCAGGCTGAGCAGGACGGGCGCTGAGCGCAGGCGCATGCCGGGGTGGGTTCGGTTCTGGGGGGTCGAAGCGGGCGGCACTCTAGCACGCGGTCCCCGGTGTCCTCCCGGGTCGGGCCGGCGATTGCAGCGGTCGTTGCATGGACGATTGAAGCGGCCTGCTGCGACCGCACACAATGGGCGGCTCAACAGGCCCGAACTGCTGTCGCCCGAGAGACAAGAGATGGACTACCCCGTTCTTACAATCGACGAGCGTTCCAACATCGAGTCGGGCTCTTGGTTTTCGAAGCTCTCGCAGCCGCTGCGCAACGCCATCCTGTCCCGTGCGATCGTGAGGCGGCTTGGCGATGGCGCGTTGCTCGCGACACGCGGCAGCGACCCGGAGGAATGGTGTGCGGTGGCCAAGGGCGCGGTGCGCATCAGCTCGGTCTCGTTGTCGGGCAAGCAGGTCACGCTGACGTACGTCGAGCCAGGCAGCTGGTTCGGCGACATCGCCCTCTTCGACGGGCTGCCTCGCACGCACGATGCCAACGCGCACGGCGCGACCACGCTGCTGGTGGTCCGCCGGCCCGACTTCCGCGAGCTGCTGTCGCAGCACACCGAGCTGTACGAGGCGCTGCTGCGCCTGAACTGCCGCCGCCTGCGGCTGATGTTCAACACGGTGGAAGACCTCAACACCCGGCCTTTGAGCGCCCGGCTGGCCAAGCAGATCCTGCTGCTGGCCAAGAGCTACGGCATCGTGCAGGGCGACGAGGTGCGCATCGGCCTGCAGCTGGCGCAGGAGGACCTGGCCCAGCTGCTCGGCGCCTCGCGCCAGCGCGTCAACCAGGAGCTGAAGGGCTTCGAGCGCGAGGGCGCGGTGCGGGTCGAGCCGACCCGGCTGGTCGTCATCTCGCGCGACAAGCTGCTGCAGTTCGCCGACGCCTGACCCTTCGGCAGGCCGCGGCATCGCCGCGGCCACCGTCCCGATCGCCCGGCGCCGCCGCTGCGCGTCCGCATCCCATGGGCGCGCCCCGCGCCTGAACGCCCGAGGAGGCACGATGGACTTCACCTACTCCGACCGCAGCCTGGCGCTGCAGGCCCGCCTGCAGGCCTTCATGGACCGCCATGTCTACCCGCAGGAACATCGCTACGAGGAAGAGCGCGACGCGGCCACCGCCGCGGGCAAACGCTGGTCACCGGTGCCGCTCATCGAGGAGCTGAAGCCGATGGCGAGGCGCGAGGGCCTGTGGAACCTGTTCCTGCCACAGAGCGAACACGGCGCGGGCCTCACCAACGCCGAGTACGCGCCGCTGGCCGAGATCATGGGCCGGGTGCCCTGGTCGAGCGAGGTCTTCAACTGCTCGGCGCCGGACACCGGGAACATGGAAACCATCGAGCGCTACGGCTCGCCCGAGCACAAGGAGCGCTGGCTGAAGCCGCTGTTGGAAGGCCGCATCCGCAGCTCCTTCGCGATGACCGAGCCGGACGTGGCGTCGTCCGATGCGACGAACATCCAGACCCGCATCGTCCGTGACGGCGACGACTACGTGATCAACGGCCGCAAGTGGTGGATCTCCGGCGCAGGCGATCCGCGCTGCGCGATCTACATCGTCATGGGCAAGACGGATCCGCAGGCGCCACGGCATTCGCAGCAGTCGATGATCCTGGTGCCGGCGGACACCGAGGGCATCACCGTCGTGCGGCCGATGCGGGTCTTCGGCGACGACGACGCGCCGCATGGCCACATGGAGATCGTCTTCGAGAACGTTCGGGTGCCGGCGTCGAACCTGCTGCTCGGCGAGGGCCGCGGCTTCGAGATCGCCCAGGGCCGGCTGGGGCCGGGCCGCATCCACCACTGCATGCGGCTGATCGGGCTGTCGGAGCGTGCGCTCGAGCTGATGTGCCGTCGCGCGTCCTCGCGCGTGGCCTTCGGCAAGTCGGTGGCCGCGCAGGGTGTGACGCAGGAGCGCATCGCCGAGGCCCGCTGCCAGATCGACATGGCGCGCCTGCTGACGCTGAAGGCGGCGTGGATGATGGACGTGGCCGGCAACAAGACCGCCAAGGCGGAGATCGCGATGATCAAGGTGGTGGCGCCGACGATGGCCTGCCGCATCATCGACTGGGCCATGCAGGTCCACGGCGCGATGGGCATCAGCCAGGACACGCCGCTGGCGCGCTTCTACGCGCAGGCGCGCACCCTGCGCTACGCCGACGGTCCCGACGAGGTGCACCGCAACGCCATTGCCAAGATGGAGCTCGGCAAGTACGCCTGAGCCGTGGCAGCCGGGCCGGCAGACCGGCCCGCCCCGTCGTCGACCTCAGGGCTTGGTGACGGGACCGGTTTCTTCGGTGGCGGGACCGCTGGCCGGCGTGTCGAGGTAACCCGGCGCGCTGTTGCTCCACAGGCTGGGCTGGGTGCTGGCCATGCTCTGGTCGGTCCACAACTCGGCGATGCGCAGCGCCTCGCGCAGCGCCACCTGGAACAGCGAGAGCGCCGCCGTGAGGCGCTGCAGGTCGGGCTCGGCGCACTGCGTGCGCAGCGTCAGCCGGCCCCGGTGGGCGATGAGCACGAAGGGGTCTGCGGGCGCCAGCCAGCCCGAACGTGCCTGCTGCAGTTGCAGCGTGAGCGGCCCGTCCAGCCACTGCAGCAGCCAGCGCGGTGTGGGGCCCACGGCGGCGAAGCTGTCGCGCAGGCTCTTCAGGTCCTGGCCGGGCAGCTTCTGGAACAGCACCAGCCAGCGCATCTCCTCGGGGGTCGCGGTGTCGACACGGGTCTGCAGGTCCTCGGTGTACTGCTCGAAGACCTCCTTCTCCATCGACTCCACCAGCGAGCGCGACAGCAGCAGCAGCTGCAGCTCGACCGGGCCAAGCTCGCCGCGCAGGCGCAGCTCATGGCCGGTGATGTAGGCGCGCTGGGACGGACCCCATTCGAGGCGCCACCGCAACGGCAGTTCGCCGCCGTCGATGACGAAGCCGTTGCCCTCGCGGCTGCGGCGGAACTGGTGGCCACGGGCGTCGGCCCAGTCTTCCACGGCGGCCCATTCGCCGGGCAGGCCGCCGCGTGTGAACCATCGCTTGATCGTCTGCAGCATGCTGGCGCCCGATGCACTAGAGTCCCGCTGGCGTCTCCCGCACCGCATCGAGCACATCTCACACGTGCCTGCAACGAAAGGACGAGGACCGATGATTGAAGTGTATTCGTGGCCCACGCCGAACGGACACAAGGTCCACATCATGCTGGAAGAGTGCGGGCTGCCCTACCGCGTGCATGCGGTCGACATCGGCGCCGGCCAGCAGTTCGATCCCGAGTTCCTGGCCATCAGCCCGAACAACAAGATCCCCGCCATCGTGGACCCCGACGGCCCGGAAGGCCGGCGCATCAGCCTGTTCGAGTCGGGCGCCATCCTGCTGTACCTGGCCGGCAAGACCGGCCGCCTGCTGCCCGCGGACACCCATGGCCGCTACGAAGTGCTGCAATGGCTGATGTTCCAGATGGGCGGCGTCGGCCCGATGCTGGGACAGGCACACCACTTCCGGATCTACGCCCCCGAGAAGATCGGCTACGCCATCGAGCGCTACACCAACGAGGCCAAGCGGCTGTACGGCGTGATGGACCGGCGCCTGGCGGCCAGCCGTTACCTGGGCGGCAACGAGTACTCGATCGCCGACATCGCGGTCTTCCCATGGCTGCGGTCGTGGCGCAACCAGGGCATCGACTGGGGCGACCATCCGCACCTGAAGGGCTGGTTCGACGAGATCGGTGGCCGACCGGCGGTGCAACGCGGCTGCGAGGTGCTGGCCGAGGCCCGCCGGCCGCTGCAGGACGATGCCAAGGCCCGCGAGGTGCTCTTCGGACAGGCGCAGTACCAGCGGCGCTGAGCGGCACACCCGTCGGGTGGCCTGCCCGGAGGGACTCGAACCCCCGACCTGCTGCTTAGAAGGCAGCTGCTCTATCCAGTTGAGCTACGGGCAGCCGGGCATCGACGACGCCGGTCGCGGCGGCCGGATTCTACGAGGGGGTGTCCGCCGGCCGGTCCGGCAGGCGGCCCGGCCCGAGGCGCGGCGGGAACAAGCCTTGCCCGGCGAATGACATCACCGCTTCCGGTTACCGCCATGCCCATCGCCGCATCGCCACGGCCGCAGCACTTCTCGATGATCCGCAGCTTCCACCTGGCGGACCTGTTCACGCTGGCCAACGCGGGCTTCGGCATGGCGGCGGTGCTGCTGACCCTGCGCTACATGGACGAGCCCTCGCTGGCCCACTTCCTCCTCGCAGCGGCGATGGCGCCGGCCGCGCTCGTCGCCGACGTGCTCGACGGGACGGTGGCCCGGGCCCGCCACACCCACTCGGCGATGGGGCGGGAGCTCGACTCGCTGGCCGACATCGTGTCCTTCGGGGTGGCACCGGCGGCGCTGGGTTACGCCGCCGGCCTGCGAGGGGTTGGGACCTGCTGGCGCTGGTCTTCTTCGTCTGCTGCGGCGTGAGCCGGCTGGCCCGCTTCAACGTCACCGCGGAGCAACTGTCCGGCGGCGGTGACAAGGTGCGCTACTTCGAGGGCATGCCGATTCCCAGCAGCGTGGTGCTCACGGCCGTGCTGGCCCTGGCCGCATGGCAGGGCCGGATCGGGGAGGCGCTGTGGGGCGGCACTTGGCAGCTGGGGCCATGGCTGCTGCACCCGCTGGCCCTGATGTACCTGGTGGCGGGCTCGCTGATGGTGAGCAAGACCCTGCACATTCCCAAGCTGTAGCGGCGCCGCCCGCGGCCATCGGCCGGCCGGAAACGACGGGGCCGCAGGCGGCTCGCGCGGCATCGTCACCTCACGGCCGCCTGCACGGATGGCCGCCGATGGCGGCCCATCCGTCACGCGGCTCGGCCGATCCGCACGCGTTAAGCTGCGACCGCTGCATGACGCCCGACGACCCCTCCACCTCCCACCTGCCCTCGTCCAGGCCTGCGCCGGGCAGTGCCTTCGCACCGTTGGCGTCCCCCGTCTACCGCATGCTGTGGACGGTCTGGCTGATCGCCAACCTGTGCATGTGGATGAACGACGTCGCCGCGGCATGGCTCATGACGGAGCTGACCCACGACGCCCGGTGGGTCGCCCTGGTGCAGACCGCCTCCACCCTGCCGGTCTTCCTCCTCGGACTGGCCAGCGGCGCGCTGGCCGACATCGTCGACCGCCGGAGCCTCTTCATCTTCACGCAGATCTGGGTCGCGGTGACCGGCCTGCTGCTGGCGCTGACCGGCCTGGCGGACGTGCTGGAGCCCCGGCTGCTGTTGCTCCTGGTCTTCGCGAACGGGATCGGGCTGGCGCTGCGTTGGCCGGTGATGGCGGCGGTGCTGCCGGACCTGGTGCCGCGTCACCAGCTGGCGGCGGCGGTGGGCCTCAACGGGGTGGCGATGAACGCGTCCCGTGTGGCCGGGCCCATCATCGCCGGCGCCCTGCTGGCCTCGGCGGGAACGGTGTACGTCTTCGTGCTCAATGCGGGGCTGTCGGTGGTGTCCACCCTGCTGCTGCTGCGCTGGCGCACCCAGCCCCGCGCCACCGCCCTGCCGGGCGAACGCTTCCTGGGTGCCATGCGCGTCGGCGTGCAGTTCGTGCGCGAGTCGCCGCCGCTGCGCGTGGTCCTGCTGCGCACCTTCGTCTTCTTCAGCCAGTCGACGGCGCTGGTGGCCCTGCTGCCGCTGGTGGCGCGTGGCCACCGCAGCGGCGCCGCCGGGTTCACCGTGCTGCTGTCGGCCATGGGGGGTGGGCGCCATCGCGGCGGTGGTGTCGATGCCGCGGTTGCGCCAGCGGCTGTCTCCGCAGCAGCTCCTGGAAGGCGGCACGCTGCTGCACGCCGTGTGCACGCTCGTCATCGGCCTGGTGCCGCACTTCTGGGTGGCCTTGCCAACGATGGCGTTGGCCGGCTTCGCCTGGCTGGCGGTGGCCAATTCGCTGACCGTGAGCGCGCAGTTCACGTTGCCGGACTGGGTCCGCGCCCGCGGCATGGCGATCTACCAGATGTCGCTCATGGGCGGCTCGGCCATCGGGGCGGCGCTCTGGGGCCAGGTGGCGAACGCCACCGGGGTGCAGACGGGCCTCGTGGCCGCGGCGGTGACGGCCCTCGCCTTGCTGCCGCTGCTGCGCCGGCAGCGGGTGCAGACCGCCGCCGATGCCGACCTTCGGCCGCTGCGGCTGTACGAGCCGCCGGAGCCGGTGCTGGCCATGGAGCCGGACGAAGGACCGATCCTGGCGATGGTGGAGTACTGGATCGACGAGGCCGATGCGGCCGCCTTCGTCCAGGTGATGCAGGAAAGCCGTCGCAGTCGACTGCGCCTGGGCTCGATCTCCTGGAGCCTGTTCCGGGACACCGCCGAGCCGCGGCGATGGATCGAGTACTTCGTCGACGCGTCGTGGGTGGAACACCTGCGCCGCCTCGAGCGGACGACCTCGGCAGAAGCAGCGCTTCGCGAGCAGCGGCTGGCGTTCCATCGCGGCAGCGAGCCGCCTCGTGTCACCCGGTTGGTCGGTCAGTCCCTGCCCAAGTGAGGTGACGGGCGGGCGGGTCGGCGAGCCGCGCTGAGCCCCATCGTCCGGAGATGTCGGACCGCGCATGGCGTTTGCCCAGGTGCCGGCATGTCCGAACACCAGTCTTCCAAGGCGCCACGCCATCGCCGCTCCATTTGCCGCAGAGCGCCTGGCGCGATGCGTCTCGGGCTCCCGCGCCTGGGAGGGGAGCGGTGATGCCGGCGCAGCTGCAGTCCAGCTTTCCGCGCGGCCTCTGGGTCGACCTGTGCATCCTCCAGTTGCTGGACCTAAGTCCCGGGGTGCCCCCGCAGACGTTGCACACCATGGCTGAGTTGCTGTGGCACGAGGTGCCGTTTCTGTTGCCGCGCGAGGCAGCCGCCATCGAGGTGATGGAATGGGAGTCGCAGGTCAGCTGAAGGCGTACCGGGCACAGCGGTTGCCGCATTGGGCGTAACCGAAACTTGCGGAAACACCATGCCCGACTCCTTTACCGCCCAGGCAGCTCCCACCCGGCCTGCCGCGGCCGGCCATGGTGCCGGTGACGGCATCACGCGCCACGACGACATCCCGGTGGAACACATCCCTCCCGGTCACGTCGGCCCGTTCGTCATGCCCGGAACGGGTCGAACCGTCTGGTGGACGGGGCGGGTCGCGATCGGATTGCGTCACCAACCGCGGACGAAGCCCAGCGACGTGGTGCTGTCGGCATCGTCGGTCTGGTTGCAGCGCGCGCTGCTCCGGCGCCGAAATCCGCAAGGCTCCGTCGGCCGCTGAAACGACGGGCGGGCGCATCCGCAGACAATTTCAGCCTTACGCCACAGCCGAATTTAATCAGGCCAAAAACAGAACCCCGGTTCATCAGTGATGTACCGGGGTTTTGGGGAATAAATAGCCTGACGATGACCTACTTTCACACGGGAATCCGCACTATCATCGGCGCTGAGGCGTTTCACTGTCCTGTTCGGGATGGGAAGGAGTGGGGCCACCTCGCTATGGTCATCAGGCTTGACTTGTTGCTGCGTGGCGTTCTTGAGCGCGCCGCGGCAGCCAATTCACAGAATCGAATTCAGCGTTCAGGCCGTCACCGCTGTGGTGAGGGTCTGGGTATTTGATTGCGTCGCCTTTTGGGCATAACGTCTGACTCACGGTCTTTGGCCTGTGCGCTGGGCACGGCATCAAAGTTATAGGGTCAAGCCTCACGGGCAATTAGTACTGGTTAGCTTAACGCATTACTGCGCTTCCACACCCAGCCTATCAACGTCCTGGTCTCGAACGACCCTTCAGGGGGCTCAAGGCCCCGGCAAGACTCATCTTGAGACGAGTTTCCCGCTTAGATGCTTTCAGCGGTTATCTCTTCCGCACTTAGCTACTCGGCAATGCCACTGGCGTGACAACCGATACACCAGAGGTGCGTCCACTCCGGTCCTCTCGTACTAGGAGCAGGCTCTCTCAATCTTGCAGCGCCCACGGAAGATAGGGACCAAACTGTCTCACGACGTTTTAAACCCAGCTCACGTACCTCTTTAAATGGCGAACAGCCATACCCTTGGGACCGGCTACAGCCCCAGGATGAGATGAGCCGACATCGAGGTGCCAAACACCGCCGTCGATATGAACTCTTGGGCGGTATCAGCCTGTTATCCCCAGAGTACCTTTTATCCGTTGAGCGATGGCCCTTCCATACAGAACCACCGGATCACTTTGTCCTACTTTCGTACCTGCTCGACTTGTCAGTCTCGCAGTCAAGCACGCTTATGCCAATGCACTATCAGCACGATTTCCGACCGTGCCTAGCGTACCTTCGAACTCCTCCGTTACGCTTTGGGAGGAGACCGCCCCAGTCAAACTGCCCACCATACACTGTCCCCAACCCGGATCACGGGCCAAGGTTAGAACCTCAAACACACCAGGGTGGTATTTCAAGGACGGCTCCACGGCACCTAGCGGCACCGCTTCAAAGCCTCCCACCTATCCTACACAGATCTGTTCAAAGTCCAATGTAAAGCTACAGTAAAGGTTCATGGGGTCTTTCCGTCTTTCCGCGGGGAGATTGCATCATCACAAACATTTCAACTTCGCTGAGTCTCTGGAGGAGACAGTGTGGCCATCGTTACGCCATTCGTGCAGGCCGGAACTTACCCGACAAGGAATTTCGCTACCTTAGGACCGTTATAGTTACGGCCGCCGTTTACTGGGACTTCAATCAAGAGCTTGCACCCCATCATTTAATCTTCCAGCACCGGGCAGGCGTCACACCCTATACGTCGACTTTCGTCTTTGCAGAGTGCTGTGTTTTTAATAAACAGTCGCAGCCACCGATTCTCTGCGGCCTCATTGGGCTCCCCTTGTACAGGTTCACCTACTAAAGGCACACCTTCTTCCGAAGTTACGGTGTCAATTTGCCGAGTTCCTTCTCCAGAGTTCTCTCAAGCGCCTGAGAATACTCATCTCGCGCACCAGTGTCGGTTTGCGGTACGGTCGTGTGCAGCTGAAGCTTAGTGGCTTTTCCTGGAAGCAGGGTATCACTCACTTCGGCGGCAAGCCGCCTCGTTATCACCCCTCATCTAAGACCCCCGGATTTGCCTAAGGGCCACGACTACAGGCTTGAACCGGGATATCCAACACCCGGCTGAGCTAACCTTCTCCGTCCCCACATCGCACTGCACATCGGTACAGGAATATTGACCTGTTTCCCATCAGCTACGCATCTCTGCCTCGCCTTAGGGGCCGACTCACCCTACGCCGATGAACGTTGCGTAGGAAACCTTGCGCTTTCGGCGAGGGGGCTTTTCACCCCCTTTAACGCTACTCATGTCAGCATTCGCACTTCTGATACCTCCAGCAGCCTTCACAAGCCACCTTCACAGGCGTACAGAACGCTCTCCTACCACGCACATTGCTGTGCATCCGCAGCTTCGGTAACTGGCTTAGCCCCGTTACATCTTCCGCGCAGGACGACTCGATCAGTGAGCTATTACGCTTTCTTTAAATGGTGGCTGCTTCTAAGCCAACATCCTGACTGTTTTAGCCTTCCCACTTCGTTTCCCACTTAGCCAATTTTGGGGACCTTAGCTGGCGGTCTGGGTTGTTTCCCTCTTGTGTCCGGACGTTAGCACCCGGTGCACTGTCTCCCAAGCTGTACTCATCGGTATTCGGAGTTTGCAATGGTTTGGTAAGTCGCCATGACCCCCTAGCCATAACAGTGCTCTACCCCCGACGGTAATACTTGAGGCACTACCTAAATAGTTTTCGGAGAGAACCAGCTATTTCCAGGTTTGTTTAGCCTTTCACCCCTATCCACAGCTCATCCGCTAGTTT